>JAIYDY010000092.1 GCA_027487245.1 Hyphomicrobiales bacterium | reverse complement strand
GCGTCGATCCTGCCCGTGGCCGCCGGCCTGCTCGTGGCACTGCCGACCATCGAGGCGCTCGTCGTGCCCGAGGCCTTCCATGATCATGTCAGCACCTACATGTGGATTCTGATGCCGGCTTTCGTGGCCTTGCCGATCATGCAGGTGGGCTTCAACCCGGTCTACCTGATCTCGCGCAAGACGCTGGTGTCGATGATGTCGGCGGTCATCGCGGTGGCGGTGAATGCGGCTCTGATCGGCTTGCTGTTCCTCGGCTTCGGCGCACAATTGGGGCCGATGGCGGTCGCAGCCGCCATGTCCGCTGCCTTCGTCAGTTCGGCGGTTGTGGTCGGCGCGGGGGCGATGAGCCACCGCATGGCCCGCCCCCTGTTGCGTGATCTTGCGTGGATTGCAGCAGGGCTGGTGCTGATGGTCGCTGCGCTCTGGCCATGGCGCGAGATGTCGCCGAGCGTGCTGACCCTGATGGCGCAGGGCCTCGCAGGCCTTGCGATCTATGGCGGGGTGATGCTCGCGGGTGACGTGGCCTGCTGCCGCAGCCACCTGATGGCGCTGGTCCGGGCCCGCCGGCTTTCGGCCGCAGCCTGATCACATTCCGCGCTGCATCGTCTTCGCACTCCGTTAACCCCGTTCCTCTGCCGCGCGGTAACCATACCCAAGGGAAAACGGGCATGGTGAATCCCTTCTCTCGCCCTGGCAGGATCGGTTTACCAACCATTGATCGCCTGAGCGCAGGCTGAGCCCTGTTGTGTTCATCCTTGCCCGGGCCGGTCCGTCGATCGGCGCAGGCGGGATCCAGTGTGCGAGTGTTGCGTATGCGTCGCGTTTCGAAACTCTGGCTGACGCTCGGCGTCGGCGTGGCCTGCTTTGGCCCTTCCTTGACCGTCTCCGGCATCGGCGTGAGCCCGGCCAATGCACAGGCCTTCTTCGTGCCTGAACCAGCGCCGGCAAGACAGGCGCGGGCCGTGCAGCACACCGGCTCGGTGCAGGCCCCGCCCGGCAGCGGCCATCGCCCGGGATCGCTTGGCGGCGGCTTCATCGAATTCCTGATGACAGGTCAGGATCCGACCCCGGTGGCGCGGCCGCAGGCAGCTCCCCAGCAGCCCCACCGCGTGATGACCTCGCGCCAGATGCAGGGCGGACAGCCCCTTGCCGAGATCGACCCGTTCAGCGGCCAGCCCGTGATGCCGCTTTCGCGCCAGATGGCCGGCATCCAGCCCCGCGCCGAGATCGAACGGCCGATCGAACGCGTGCTCGACCCGAGGTTCCAGAAGCAGGAGGTCGCCTATGACGGTCCGCACCGGCCCGGCACCATCGTGATCGATACGCCATCGAAGTTCCTCTACCTTGTGCAGGAAAACGGGCGCGCCTTGCGCTATGGCATCGGCGTTGGCCGCCCCGGCTTCGAATGGGCCGGCGTCAAGAGCGTGACCCGCAAGGCCGAGTGGCCGGACTGGACGCCGCCGGCGGCCATGCTCAAGCGCCGCCCGGACCTGCCGCGTTTCATGCCCGGCGGCCCGGACAACCCGATGGGCGCACGCGCCATGTATCTGGGCTCGTCGCTCTACCGCATCCACGGCACCAACGAGCCGCACACCATCGGCCAGGCGGTCTCGTCCGGTTGCATCCGCATGACCAACGACGATGTCACCGACCTCTACAACAGGGTCCGTGTCGGCATGCGCGTGATCGTTATCTGAGGCTGCCCCGGGCCGGCAGCCACTTTGCGTGACAGGCTTCAGCTTGCGCCGATGAAGATGCCGGCTGCCAGCACGAGCAGGCCGCCGAGGACGATCTGGACCACGGCGCGCCCGAACGGGGTCTCCATGTATTTCCAGCGAATCCAGGCAATGGCCCACAGTTCGATGATGACGATGACCCCGGCCACGGCCGTGGCGGTCCAGAAATCGGGAATGAGATAAGGCAGCGTGTGACCGAGCCCGCCAATGGCGGTCATCACGCCGCAGACCACGCCGCGCAGCCACGGCGAGCCGCGCCCGGTGATGGCTCCATCGTCGGACATGGCCTCGGTCAGACCCATGCTGATGCCCGCCCCGATCGAGGCGGCGAGCCCGATCAGGAACGTCTCCCAGGTGTTCTGCGTGGCGAACGCGGCGGCGAAGATCGGCGCGAGGGTCGAGACCGAGCCGTCGATCAGCCCGGCGAGGCCGGGCTGCACGATCTGGAGCACGAGAAGACGCTTGCGGGTGGCCTCTTCCTCGGCCTTGACATCGGTGGTCAGCGCCGTCTCGCCAAGCTTTGCCGCCAGGCTCTCGTGCTTCTTCTCGATTTCCGCCAGATCACCGAGGAGCTTGCGCACGTCCACATCGCGGGCGCGCTCGGCTGAGCGGGCATAAAACTGGGAGGCCTCGAACTCCATCATCTCGGCCTGACGCCGGGCGACATCGAGCCTCAGCCCTTCCATCAGCCAGACCGGGCGGCGCTTGAGGAAGCCCCGCACGTCAGCCCGCGTGATGTAGGGCATGTCCTTGCCGAACTTCCGCTCATACAGGGCCAGCAGGCTGTGGCGGTGCCCCTGCTCCTCGACCGCCATATCGTCGAAGACCTTGGCCGATCCGGGAAACTGCGGGCGCAGGCGGTTGGCGAAGGTCAGGTAGATGCGCGAATCTTCTTCCTCGTTGGCAATCGCCAGGGCGAGGACTTCCGGCTCGGTGAGTTCATCGAAGCGCTTGAGCATGTCTCAGTTTAGAATGAATCCAAACTTGAGCACAAGCCTTGTGGCAAAACTCGCACGGGACCGCATGGCCGCGGCGGCAAGACCCTGTCGCAAGGTCTTCGACGCGACGCGGCACCGCCAGAACGACGAAACCCGCCGGAACGGGCCGGCGGGTTCACATGTCGCAGGATCGCAGACGCGTCCTTGAGCGGATCAGGCCACTTGTGTCAGGCCCAGTCGTCTCCGCCGCCGCCTTCGTCGAACATGCCCGGATCGTCATAGGAGGCCGGTTCCATGGCGGCATCCGGGCCGGACGCCGCAGCGCTGTCTGCCGGTGCGGCAGCAGCAGGGGCCGCCGACGGATCAGTCGCTGGCTTGGAGCCGCCCAGCGCATTCATCAGCACACTGCCCAGCACCATGCCGCCGGCGACGCCGGCTGCCGTGGTCAGGGCCGTGGCCATGAAGCCGCCGCCCTGACGCTGCTGCGCAGCGCCCCATGGTCCGGCAGCCTGTTCGGGCTGACCCTGGCGCGGCATCATGCCGGGCGCAGCGACACCTGAAGGCGGCACGGGCCCGCGCTGGAGAGGAGCCTGAGCGGGCTGGGCAGGCGCCGGTTGGGCTGGGGCGCCGCCGCCAAACAGCGATGACAGGAAGCCGCCCGCAGCTGGCTGCGGCTGGCTCTGCAACTGCTGGACCTGCGCCTGCAACTGTTCGACCTGGGCCTGCATGGTGAGCAGGGCCTGCTCCTGAACATAGACGGCCTGGGCCATCGCATAAGGCGCATACGGCTGCTGGGCGAGCCGTTCGGCAATCAGTTTCTCGGCCTCCGGATCGCGGGGCTGGTTGGAAACCTGTTTCAGCCGATCAAAAATGCCGGCGATTACGTCGCGTTCCTGCGGCGTCATCGTCTCTCTCCTCTGGTTGCGTGGCGGGCGTTGTGCCCGAGACAGTTAGGTGGCGCTCGGCGGTGCGCTTCGCAAGGGCGCCACCGGTCGCGACGAAAATGGTGACAGCGCTTTGCGTCGGCAGCGTGACGTGAATGCACCGGCCGAAACGCCTTCCAGCCGCCGCGGGTCAGGGCCGATGGCGGTTCGGCGCACGAAAAAGCCCCGGCATCGCTGCCGGGGCAAGTGGTGTTCCGTGATGGGTGTTCAGAAAATCAGTAGCTGCGCACCGGGGCCCAAGCCTTGGAGCCGGGATGGACCATGACCTGACGGTGACGGGTCTCGTAGGCGGCCGGAATGACATCATGCGCCACAGTGGCCGGACGCACCAGCACGCGGCGGTGACGCTCGGCGTGAACGGCCGGAATGGTCTCGTGGACGACCTGCGCCTCACGGATCACGACCTGGCGATGGCGAGTGGCATACTGCGCCGGAACGGTGACCCAGCAGCCGACCTTGTGGCCGTGAGCATCGATGCTGACCTGCCAGACCTTGCGGGCCGGAGCCACCATCACGGTTTCCGCCGTGGTGCCGTAGACCGCCGGGATGTGACGGGCGAATGACTGGGCCGGGCGGACCGTGACGGTCTCGCTGACCGTGCCGTACTCGGCCGGGATGTGACGGGCAATGCGCTGGGCCGGACGAACCAGCACCTGCTCTGCCACCTCGGAATAGGCGGGCGGCGTCACCACCAGCTTGTAGCATGAACCGCCCTGGCAATTCCCGCCGGCCATGGCGGCGGTGGAACCGAGCGTGATCGCAACGGCTGCAAAAATGGACTTGGCGACCATCGACTTGGTGACGAACCTGGACATGAACCTGATCTCCCTGCACGGCACTCGACATGGAACAGCGCCGTTGTTGAAGCGGTTATTCCAAAATTGCCGACACGGAACAAGGTTAACATCGGAACAAGGTAAAATTAACCAATTTCCCCTGCATTAATCATTCCGATTTACGAACTACGATCATTTTATTTCGAATTTTATACATTTGATTTCCAATCAGTATTACATAGCGATGACTTATCGGGCGAACTGAAGGTTAACAGCTCGCGTCTTCTCCCGATGCCCGAGAGCCGATCGATCCGGCCAAGATGCGCTCCATCGCACAAGCTTGTGATTGCGCCGCACCCCGGGACAAGGTTTAAGAAGTATGAACGCGAAGCCGGCAGGGCCGGATCGTGGCATTTCGGGGACAACACGGTGGAGTTTCGCCGCAAGACGTTGTGGAGCCGGTTGAAGCGTCTGGCGCTCGGCGCGGATGCGGCCATCGACTCGTCGCTCTATGCTGCCGGGCGTTCCGCTGTCGAGCGGCACGAGCGTTTCCGCTCGCTGATGGGCAAGCTCTCCGTGTCGGGGCCACGGCGCGTCGCCAACGAACTCGCCAGCGAAGCCCTGACGGTTGGTCTTTGCGGCCTGGTCGTGCTCACCATCCTGGCCCAGTCGTCGGTGCGCGATGCCAGTGAAGATTTCGTCAAGCGGCAGCCCCTCGCGATCACCTTTCTCGACCGCTACGGTTCCGAGATCGGCAAGCGCGGCGTCCTGCAGGATGACTCGGTCAAGCTGGAGCATCTGCCGGATCACCTGATCAAGGCGGCACTGGCCACCGAGGACCGGCGCTTCTACGAGCATTTCGGCGTCGATCCGATCGGGCTGTTCCGGGCTCTGACGGTCAATGCCCGCGCATCGGGCGTGGTGCAGGGCGGCTCGACCATCACCCAGCAACTGGCCAAGAACCTGTTCCTTTCGAACGAGCGGTCGCTCGATCGCAAGATCAAGGAAGCGTTCCTTGCGCTCTGGCTGGAGCAGCGGCTCAGCAAGAACGAGATCCTGAAGCTCTATCTCGACCGCGCCTACATGGGCGGCGGTGCGTTCGGGGTGGGTGCCGCCGCCGAATATTATTTCGGAAAGTCGGTCAAGGACGTCACCCTCGCCGAAGCAGCGATGATGGCGGGACTGTTCAAGGCCCCGACGCGCTATGCTCCTCATGTCAACCTGCCGGCGGCCCGCTCACGCGCCAGCGACGTGCTGTCCAACATGGTGGAGGCGAAGTTCCTCAGCGCCGGACAGGTCGACGGGGCCAAGCGCAACCCGGCAGCGCCCATCGACCGGGCGCGGGGGGCATCACCCGACTACTATCTGGACTGGGCTTTCGAGGACGTGACGCGCATGGCCAATGCCGGCATGTTCGGCTCAGACCGGGTGCTCACCGTCAAGACCGCGCATGATCCGGCGATCCAGGCCAAGTCCGACCAGGCGGTCGAGCAGATCCTGCGCCAGTCAGGGCCCGACTATGGCGCGACGCAGGCCGCGACCGCGACCATGGATGTCGATGGCGGCGTCAGGGCCATTGTCGGTGGACGCGACTATGGCGCGAGCCAGTTCAACCGCGCCACCGATGCGGCGCGCCAGCCGGGTTCGTCTTTCAAGCCGTTCGTCTACACGGCCGCCCTGGCTCAGGGCCTGTTCAAACCCACGTCGATCGTGACGGACGCGCCGGTGTGCATCGGCAACTGGTGCCCGAACAATTATGGCCGGTCCTATGCCGGCTCAATGCCGCTCACCGTCGCCATGGCCAAATCGATCAACACGATCCCTGTCAGGATGTCGATCCAGATGGGGCGCGCTCTTGGGGAGACCCATGACGGGCGCGCCGCAGCGGCTGGCCGTCGGCGGATCATCGACATGTCGCGCAAGATGGGGCTGGTCTCGACACCGTTGACCGACAGCGTCGCCTTGCCGATCGGCGCAGCCGAGGTCACGGTGCTGGACATGACCGCCGGCTATGCCACGCTTGCCAATGGCGGCAGGCAGGCGAAACCCTATGCCGCCACCGAGGTCTACGCCTCGAACGGTGCCCTGATCTGGCGGCGCGACCGCGATTCAAGGACAGCCGAGCAGGTTGTTGCAGCATCCGTTGCACAGGACATGAACTTCATCCTGTCCAAGGTTCCGACCGAAGGGACGGGCCGCCGCGCGGCGCTCGATGGCGTGATATCGGCCGGCAAGACCGGCACGACCAACGGCTACAAGGATGCTTGGTATGTGGGTTACACCGGCAACCTGGTGACAGGCGTGTGGTATGGCAATGACGATTCCAGCGAGACCAACAACATGACCGGCGGCTCGCTACCGGCGATGACCTTCAAGGAGATCATGGCCTTTGCCCATGCCGGCCTTGAGCTCAAGCCGATCCCCGGCGTGCCGCTACCGACAGCCGACCCGCGCGCGCCTGTTCCGGTCGCCGCAGCACGCGACCCCGTGACGGACAACAGCGAGCGCCTGCAGCAGCTCCGGCAAGGGCACCTGTCCCGACGCTCCTTCGAGGTGCTGAGCAGCGTCGAGAGCATGTTCAAGGCGGTGCAACCGCCAAGGCCGATGGACGTGTCGCAGGCCGATGTCTCGCGGGCCGAGGGGTTCCGCAGCGCGCCTGACAGCCGCACAGCGCAGCGCATCACCGAGGTCCGCTGAGGTGGCCCGCGTGCCATCGCTGTTTGCGCCCCTGACCTTGCCGCGCCGCAGCCGGCTCGACCCGGTCAGGCCCGATCTGAGAACGCGCTACCTGATCGTGCTGGTGCTTGCTGCTCTGGCTGCCGGCATCGGCTCGACCTGGGCCGTGCTCGGCGAGAAGCCCCCGGTCGGCGCGGTGAAGCTTGGTCCATGGCAATCTTTCCCGCGGCTGGGCTCCGCCGATATCGATCCTTACGGGCGCGCCATCCTGGCTCGGGGGCCGCATCTGCCACTGGCGGCGGGCGAAGGCATCCAGCTCAATGCGGCCACTGACAGCGCCGGGGCCACCTTGTCGGGATCATGCCGATACAGGATCAGCGGCACAACCTTGCCCTCGAGGGGCTGGACACTGGTCGTTGCCAATGGTGCGTCAAGGCCGCTCACCGGCACCGATGCGGTGGGTCTGACCGATGCCGATGTGCTGACTGACGAAGCCGGCAAACTGTCCATCACGGCCTCCCCGCAGGTGAGTTCCGGCAACTGGCTGCGCCTGCCCCAGCAGGCGCGTTTTGAACTCATCCTGCGGTTCTACGACACGCCAGTCTCGTCCAGCATTTCGCAGCTCGATCCGGCAGCCGTGCCGCGTATCGACAGGCTGGCCTGCGAGGGTTGAGGCGATGACGCACGCCGCACTGGAACAGCCGATCAAGGCCACGCCGCCAGATCGCCAGTCACTCAGCCTTGCGATGCGGGCCGCGTCCCAGCAGCAGTTGCGGCGGCTCATGGCGCGCGGCAACTTCGCACGGATGCTGCATGGCCTTGTGCTGTTTCTGGCGCTGGCTGCTCTGGCGCACATCCTGACCACACTGCTGATTCCGCGCTACGCGAGGCAGGATTCCGGCTCGCTGTTCGTCGTCGCGGGTGCGGAAGGGCGGGCGGACCTGATCGGCACGGATGTGACCCCGGAGACTGCCATCATCGACGCTGACCCCTTCACCGCGATCGGCGTGTGTGGCTTTGATCTGACCGATGGCCCGTTGCGCGTGCGCGCCCGGTCAGGCCAGTTGCCGCTGGCCCTGTCTGTCCATGTGCGCGGCGGCGGCGTGTTCTATGCCGTGACCGACAAGGCGGCCCAGCGCGGCATCATCGAATTCGTGGTGTTGAACCAGCTGCAATTCGACGCGCGCGTGGCCCGCGACGATGATGGCGAGAGTATCCGCGAGCTCAGGGTGGTGTCGCCCGTCCCGCAAGGCATCGTGGTGGCGCGCGCCCTGGTCAAGCAGCCGTCGGACCGGCAGACGGCAGAAGCCCTCGTGCGCGGCATGGCCTGCGGCAGCGCCAGTTGAGCCCGCGCAGCGGCCGACCGGTGGCTGTCACGCCGGGGTTCAGTCCTTGAGCACAGCCATGGACCCAGGCCTGTAGCGCTGCACGATCAGCCCGTCGAGGGCACGGGCATCTGCTTCCAGCTGCGCAATGGCTCGCTCCGCCAGAACGGCATCGCGGGACGGCAGCTCAACCACAAGGTTGTCGAAGGCATGGCGATAGCTCCGGATGCGGTAGCGGATCCGTTCGCGGACCCAGGCCACCAGCCCTTCGTTCTCGGCGATCCGCGCCTCGGCCTGCTGGATGGCATCGGGAGATACCGCCGGCGAGCGCCGTGCGACCTGCATCCGCGCCCGGTCGGCGGCCACGACGCGGTGGGCCATCTTGCGGAAAGGAGCGATCAGGGCCGCATCGGCGAGTGCGTCCTCGGCCAGCCTCGTGTAAAGCGAATGCTCCGAGCGGAACCAGCCGCCCGTCAGGGCTGCACCGTACTCATCGGGCTCCGTTGTCTGCCACGAAACGGGAATGATCCGCGTCCGTGCCAGTTCCTGAACCTGCCGGTTGAACCAGATGCGCTCATGGGCGGGCATGACATAGCGCCAGGCGCGATCGCGCAGTTCCATCTCGTCATCCGTCAGATGGAAGAGCGAGACCTGCTCGCCGCGCGCCATGCCCGACAGAAGGCCGGCGGTCGGGTAAATGTTGTCGTTCCAGATCGAGGGACGCGCACGGCCAAGGTCGCCGGTGCCGGCGGCACAGCCGCCAAGTGCCAGCGCAGCCGCAAGACAGCCCGCGCGGCCCGGGCCGGAACGCGCGGCAGCGCTCATCCCCGCTTGCGCCGGCGGGTGCCGCGCTCGGGCTTCAGCGTGGACGTGGTGCCGGAGGTGGCATCGTCATCGCTGTGACGCTCGTATCTGACGCCGAGGAACAGAAGGACACGCCCATTCGGCCCATCCAAGTTGCGTGCGGGCCTTGCAGGTCGGTCTTCCGGTTTCGGCCACAGGATCACTTGACCCATGACGTTCTCCATCAGGACAATGTTGGTATCACTTGTCCGGAACAGTGCATCGGCAAGCGTGATGTTGTCTGCCGACCTGACCCGTCCAGGACGCGGTTCAATCCAGAACACGACTCAACCTTGGCTCATCAGGACCGCCGATGGTTAACGGACTGCTAATGCTTTGCTGTTAGAACCGCATTGTTGCAGTTGCGTCAGAGTGTTGCGTCCCGAAATGTCCATATCCCCGGATCAGGTTTCCGCTTTCGATGACCTCGCCATGCTGGCGAGAACAGGCGCGCCCGGCCTTGCCCGCGCCAGCCTCATGGTCCAGACTGAACTCTTCATCCAGAAAGGCGGGCATGGGCCGGATGAATCGGCCTCCTTCGTGCCGCTGGCCCTGAGCTTCCTTCCCCTGGTCGATGAGCCCACGGCCCGGGCCATGGCACGCAAGCTTGCACCCCATGCACACACTCCGGTGGCCTTGACCGAAGCGCTGTATGCACGCGGCGGCGCTGTGGCCGAGACCTTGCTGGAACTTGCCCCCTCGCTGCCCCCACGTTTGCGGCAGGCGGCGCTCGACCATCCCGATCCGAGACAGGCCACCCGGCTTGCCGCGCGCGCCGATCTCGATGACGCCGAACAGCTTCACCTGCTTGGCCGCGACGAGCCTTCCGTCGCGCTGGCCCTGGCCCGCAACACGGCCATCAGGCTGGCAAGGCCGGTTGGCGCTGGCCTGATGTCGCTGGCACGCGGCGATGGCGAGGTCGCGTCAGCGCTGCTGGAGCGCGGCGACATCGACGTGGTGCTGTTGACACCGCTTTATCCGCACGCAAGCCCGCGCCAGCGCGCCATGATGCGCCATGAGGTCGGGCTCAGGATTGCCGAGAGGGGCCTGACCATGCCGGTGCAAGAGGCCAGCCGTGCGGATCAGGACAGGCTGATGGAAACGTCGCTCACCGGCATGGCGCCGTTCATCAGCGCCACGGCCGAGGTCTGCGGACGCGGCCCTGGCTTTGCCGAAGCCGCGATGGCCGATTCGAGCCGGGACATCCTGACGCTGGGGCTGCTGGGAGCCGGCATCGCGCCGGAAGATGCGACACGCATGCTGTTGCGGACGGGTGACCATGTGGCGCAGAGCAGCACGGCGCTGCACGCGCTTGTCGCGATGCTGCGGCAGACCACGCGCAGCGCGGCGGAAACCATTCTCGGCGCCAACTGGCCGCGCGCCAACCTGCGCGGACCGGCACAACATGTGCCCGTGATGGCACCGGGTGGCACAAGTGCGCGCGGGGCCGGCTCTGCCAGCCAGCCGCGCAGCGGGACCGCACAGGTTCTTGACCGGATCCGCAACGCAGGCTGACTAAAGCCCTGGGTCGCCGGAGCGGTCCTCGACCTCGACCAGCCACAGGTCACTGTCGAAGCGAAGTTCGCGCGCGACACGATCCTCGATGGCGAGCGGATCTGCCTCCAGCATCAGCGCAAAGGTCCGTCCGGGGCTTTCCGCTTCAAGATCAGGCGGGGCAGGGCCGAACAGCAGGGCTGTGCCGTCAAGGCGATCGACCTTGATGAAGATGGCACCGGCTTCCGGTGCACCCCGGCGGCGCAGCATCGCGACGACGCCTGCGACCGCACGCTGGCGCAGATAGGCTGAGACCCAGAAATCGCTGCGCAGCCTGGCCAATCAACCGGCTCCCGCTCGCCTGATGCGAGCCGGCCTCATTCCATGCGCATGCCGCTGGCAGCGGTCAACTCACGCAAGGTGCGCGGACTGAGATCCCGCGTCACCGCAATGCGGCGATCACGTTCGAAGCGTTCCAGTGCGGCCCGGGTTTCCTCACCGAAAACGCCGTCAGACTTGACCGGGCCAAAGCCGAGCCGGTTGAGCGCGCGCTGTGCAGACAGCACCGGACGGCTCTCTGCGGCTGGGCCACGACCGGCCTCGGCCGGCGAGGACGATCCCGCCACGGTTCCCGAGCGGATCAGATCACCGATCGGATCGCGCTGGGCCGACTCGGGGCGGACCGGTGTCCGCTGACCGGCAGCGGTCGTCGCCGGCGCCACGCCGACGGGAGCAGGCGGCCTGATGACGGCCGGTCCCAGCTCGGCAGGGCGCTGCGGCGGCATCGGCACGGGAACGGCAGCCTGAGCGGCGGCCTGCCGGGCCTGCTGCTCGACAAGGAAAGCACGCGGGCTGGCCTCACGCTGAAAAGCGAGGGCATTCATCAGCACGATGATACCGCCAAGGCCGAAGGCACAATGGGCAAGCGTCGTGCCGGGGCGGGCGCGCAGCTTCCGGCGGAACCAGACCAGCGGCGCAAAGCCACCATTCGCGGCGCGCGGAGCCCTGTTCGAGACCCTTTGGACATGGTGCGAGCGGGCTGCGAGGGTCATGGACATGGTTTGCTGGTCTCAGTTCGGGTTGGCATGCGGATCGGGATGTCGAAGGCCATCATGCGCTGCGCCGCAACGGGGTGATGGCGGGTTGCTCGGCTGAGAGGCCGTCGAGGGCTGGCCGGCGCGCACTGATGCGGGTGAGGATGCTGACAGGTTCGGACGACCGGTCCGCGCCCTTTCCGCCGATCGGCATGCGGATCGCGACGCGCGTGCCCACGCCGGTCGCGCTCTCGATCATCATCGAGCCGCCCATCAGGCCGAGCAGCCCGCGCACGACCGACAGACCGAGGCCGGTTCCCTCGTGCTGGCGGTCATAGGACTGGCGGGCCTGGAAGAAGGGGGCGCCAAGCTGGCCGAGATCCGCCTCGGCGATGCCGCAGCCGTTGTCGGCCACGACGATCTCGACATGATCACGGTCGCGCACCGCCGTGACGGTGACGTCGCCGCCTTGCGGGGTGAACTTCACTGCATTGGACATCAGATTGAGCAAAACCTGCTTCAGCGCGCGGCGGTCGGCGATCAGGTCCGGCAAGTCCGGCGCGATGCCCTCGGTCAGCGACACTGCCTTGTCGGCTGCCCGCACGGCGAGCAACTCGCGGCTCGACTGAATGACCTGACCAACCTCGACACGCTCCTGCTCGACCATCATCATGCCGCTTTCGATCTTCGACATGTCGAGGATGGCATTGACGACCTCGAGCAGATGCCGGCCCGAGCCATTGATGATGCGGGCATATTCATCGCGTCGCGGATCATCCGGCGGAACCATGCCGGGCTGCACCAGAAGCTCCGAGAAGCCGATGATCGCATTGAGCGGCGTGCGCAGTTCGTGGCTCATCGTCGCCAGGAACTGGCTCTTGCTGGTGGCGATGCGCTCAGCCTCCTCGCGCGCGACCTCGCGAAGCGCGTCGGCGGCATGGCGCTCGGTGACATCGCGCAGGCCAACCACGATGGCCTCCTCGCCAGGGCCTTGCCCGACGCGGCGCGCCGACATCTCGAACATCCGCACATCGCGCCCGTGCCGCGCCGCCTCGGCATCGATGGCAAGGCGGATGACCGCGTGACCATGCCCGTTGCCATGGCGCGCATCGGCGATGGCCTTGAGATAGGCAGGCCGATCCCCGACATTGACGCGCTCGAACAGCATTCCTTCGTTGAAGGCCCGGCGATCAAGCCCGAGCTGGGCATGGGCAGCGGCATTGGCGAAGGAGATCTCGCCATCCGCCTCGCGCCAGAGCACGACGTCGGAGACATTGTCGAGCGCGGCGGTTGCCCTGGCCTTGGAACGCATCTGGGATGAGGTCTGCCGCTCGCCGCGATGCACGAGGATCGAGGCAATGGCCAGCGTGTAGGCCACAAGCGTTGCCGCAACGAACTGGGACAGCTGCGCTGTTGCCTCGCCGGCGGTCGGCAGCGCCCAGATGGCCCCAAGTCCGCAGATGCAGGCTCCCAATGCTCCGGTCAGGGCCCGGCGTTTGCCGGACAAGGCCGTGTCGAGCAAGACAACGGCAAACAGCGTGACGAACGGCGACTGCAGGCCACCAGACTGGCCCGCGAGCACGACGATGGAGCCGGAGAGCAGACAGGACGAGATGGCATGGCCCACGTCGAGCTGTCCTGTTCGCGCCACATAAAGAGCCGGAACCAGAAGAAGGGCGACGCTGCCGACCAGCGCGAGGCCAAACAGCGACAGCCCGCCCTTGACGAGAAGCACGATGGGAAGAATGGCACAGGCGAGGCAGACGAACAGCAGACGCGTCGCGATGAAACGCAAATGCGCTTCCGCCATGCGCCGGTCGCGACGGGCATCCGGATGGACAAGCCGATCGAGAACCGCACCCAGCACCTGTGACAAAGATCCTGCCAGCAACACGCTACTCCGGGGGCGTCGTGACCTTGAGGTGACGCCCGTCTTGTTCTGCGGCCATAGTCACCACCTGCCTTTAAGCGAAAGCTAAGGCAAAGGATGCCAGCGCCTGCGACAAGTCGTCTTTCTTGCGGAAATTCATTCTTTTATTCAATGCTTTATGGTGGAAACAGGTTTGTTGTGTTTGTCCCGTCCGATCTGATTTCAAGGTGAACAGAGCCTGAAGACAAAGCCTCGAATGCGGGTGATCCGGGGAACCCGTATTTCAGGCGGCGATGCTAGTCTGGAGATGGGTGGCGGAAGGTGCTGCGCCGCGTCAGGCGGACACCAGCGGACAGGAACCAGTTGCATGATCGGTCTGATGCGCAATGCGGTGGTGATCGGCATGATCGCCTACTTCTCGCCCGTGCATGACGGCACACCCGAAGAGCGGCTGGCGGCCCTGAAGGCGGCCCCGGGCAAGGCCATGGATGACGCCATGCGGGCCGGCCCGCGCCTGGCCATGGAAGCCGCGCAGGCCATGGATGCCGGCAGCCGCGACGCACTGACCCGCAAGATTGCCGACATCGCCCTGGGCAACGGCAAGATCGGCTCGTTGTCAGCGTCAGCGACCCCCAGCGCGCCTGCGACATCAGTCCGCTGACAGCAGCGCGACGGCCTGCGGCACGGCGCCCCGCCGAAGCCGCGCCGCTTGATTTGGCGCACGCTTGAGCGCAGAGGACAGCGCGAACAGGCATCGACGGATGTGTGCCGGAGCAGCCCCGACATGAGCGCCGAACTCGACGACATCATTGCCGACTTCGACCTGATCGAGGATTGGGACGAGCGTTACCGCTACCTGATCGAACTCGGGCGCGATCTCGAGCCTTTGCCGGATGCCGCCCGCACCGAAGCCAATAAGGTGCGTGGCTGCGCCAGCCAGGTCTGGATCGACACCCGTGCCAACGACGATGGATCCGTGACCTTCAGGGGTGACAGCGACGCCCATATCGTCAAGGGCCTCGTCAGGCTTGCGCTGGCGGTCTATTCCGGCCGGACACCGACTGAGATCCTCGTCACCGATGCCGGCGCAGTGTTCGAGCGGCTCGGGCTGTCACAGCATCTGACACCGCAGCGCTCGAACGGCGTGCGCTCCATGGTGGAGCGGATCAAGGCGGACGCTCGCCGTCTCGCAGCCGAAGCCTGACAGCTTCAGGGCGGCGGAGCGGCGGCATCCTGATCGGAGGCATGCAACCATGCCGCCATCGACGCGCGCTCCGGCGAATCATGCCAGGCCACGACGCGGTCGCCTGCCCTGCCACTGCTGCGGCCCGTGGCGGTATCACTGATGCCATAGTGGGACGCAAGCCGGGCCAGCGCCAGTTTCAACACCAGCTTGCCCGAACGGGCCGGCCATGAGCGTTGCATCTCGGCCTGCTGAAGCGGCACGAGGAAGCCGCAGATGTCGAGCACGAAATGGCCCATGTCCCGACCCAAAACCTGGAAGGCCGCGCGAACCCGCTGACGGGCGGCGATGACGGCATCCGAGGCCATGGCCGGATCACGCGGACTGGCCCGCGAACTGGCCGCCTCCATGCGCGACCAGTTGGTGGTCACGCTCGGCAGCATGGCTGCCTGGGTGACATCACGGCGGAAACGCTCGCCGGCAAGGAAGGCTGCATCATCGATCAGCTTTCCGCCATCGGCACCGGTGCGGCTGTGCAGCCATGCCAGCGGGCTCTCCGCCTCGTTGACCCGGGACTGTTCGGGTTCTGCAGTCATTGCGCCGGACCCGTCAGCCGTGCAGCCGCCCGGATCGGCGATCCCATACACACCATGGCGGTCGCGGAGCAGCGCGCCGACTGCCACCGCCTTGTCCAAGAGGGCCCTGCGAACCCGACCTGCCCCGAGCGAGGCGCGCGGTCCGGGGCGCACCAGAACGGCGAAGGCTCGGTCGATCGGATCGATCCGCGCCGTGAGACCCTCGACTGACATCCGGCGGACGAGCCGAAGATGGTCCTCCAACGCGTTGTCATCAACCCCGGACGGGGCGGGCATCCGTTCGATGCCGCGAGACCCGCCCGCGGCGTGACCGGCACTGTGGCGCGCGGTCTTGCCAGCATGTTTGGCAGAATCCTGTTCGGTGGCCGATGGACCGTGCATTGCGGATCTCCTGTTCCGACTGGTCTTGCCCTTTTTCAGGCGACCGGCTGCCATTCGCTTGCTTGCCAACGGGCGAGGTAACAGGATAACGATCCTTCTGTCTCGCCTGCATAAGCCTATGTAGGCTTTTATTCCTATATCAACACGTGCGTTCTGGCAAGGCCTGTCTGACCCCCGTCGCAGTCGGTTGCTGGAAGGGCTAGGCGCAGACGTCCGGCAGACCGCAAGGTGGCAGAGGACCGACCGGGAAAGCAGCAGGCACCGCCATTTCCAACACAGAAGGACTGCGCGGGCTGGTGCGATCAGGCCAAGTCTTCGATCGAGCGTTTCTTGCGTGACACCCGGGCAGAGAACACGCCAAGAAAAAACGC
Organism: Hyphomicrobiales bacterium; assembly: GCA_027487245.1. Classification (GTDB taxonomy): domain Bacteria; phylum Pseudomonadota; class Alphaproteobacteria; order Rhizobiales; family Beijerinckiaceae; genus Allobosea. The sequence continues at coordinate 74,569 of JAIYDY010000092.1, read as the reverse complement.
GACCTGGAGACCAGATCGCGTTTGGTATTCAGGGTCGAGAGCGCGGAATATCAGCGGCCGCGCTTGCGCTTCTGGCCAAGACCCATCTGCTTGGCGAGCTGCGAACGCGCCTCGGCATAGTTCGGCGCGACCATGGGGTAATCCTGCGGAAGGCCCCACTTCTCCCGGTATTGCTCCGGCGACATGTTGTAGGACGTACGCAGGTGCCGCTTGAGCGACTTGAATTTCTTCCCGTCTTCAAGGCAGATGATGAAGTCATTGGTGATCGACTTCTTGACAGGCACAGCCGGCTTAGCTGGCTCTGAAACGACCGGGATATCCTGGCCAGCCGAGACCTTCACAAGCGCGGAATGAATGTCGCTGATCAGCGAAGGAATATCTGCTGCGGCAATCGTGTTGTTCGCCACATAAGCGGACACGATGTCAGCCGTCAGCTCGATATAGACTGAAATCCCCGATTCGGACATTTCGTTATTCTCCAAATTGAAAAAACGGTGTTTGCAGGCGGAAAAAGGGTGAAAACGCTGACTGCGAAGACATTGAACTTTGAAGATCGCTCAAGGGTGTTCGCATACGCACGCTTGCCTGTTTAAATCAGCACTAGGCGTCATGTCATAAATAAGTCCATCCGAAGCTAATATCAAGTAAAAACTCCCGCAGAAACATGCCCGTTTCCTGATTTCCGACTGACATCTAACGGTCAGAGACCGTTCTCGATGCTCGGAGTATGCCGCCATCGGGCCTTGATTCGGGTGAAAGGCACACTGATCTGCCGATGTGTTTCTCGATTCTGATCGGACATGGCCTGCCAAACCACTGCCATGCGACACATCATTGCCCAGCCAGAAGCTGATTGTATTCGCTGCCATTCATTCGATAATTATTGAGATGGTTACAGAACCAGCGCTCCAATACATGAAAAAGCCTGCCATACGCCTGGACGGACGTGGCATCATCCGGGTGCGGTCGAGGTCGCAGCACCGCGTCCGACATCGCTGGAGACATGCACGAGCCGACATGCACCAGTGCTGACACCGGGCCGGCAATCTGGCAGATGGGTTCGGCGGATGCACACCTCAAGCGGACGGCACGTGGCGTGCCATCCGGACCAGAGGCGCCCTTTGCTGCTGACCGGGCCAGCCTCGGCCCAAACCCGATTGGATCAGGATCTGTCATGACCGTTTTCCATGCCGCCATGCCTCCTGTCGCTGCCAAGCGCACCGTGACGCACAGCGCCCACGGGCTGAACTGGAGCGACGAGTATGCCTGGATCAGGGCTGACAACTGGCAGGACGTGCTGCGTGACCCCGAAACGCTGCCTGCCGAGATCCGCAAGCTGCTGCGGGCAGAGAACCGCTATTCCGCCGCGCTGCTGAAGGACACGGCGACCTTGCAGAAGCTGCTGGTTGCCGAGATGCGGGCGCGGATCAAGGAAGACGATACCGCCCCGCCAACGCCGGATGGGCCATTCTCGTACTATGAGCGCTACAACCGCGGTGGTGAACATCCCATCCTGTGCCGCAGGCCGCGCGAGGGCGGCAAGGAGCAGATCATGCTCGACGGGCACAAGCTGTCGCGCGGCAAGGATTTCTTCGATCTGGGCGACAGGGCGCATTCACCCGACCACACGATGCTGGCATGGAGCAGCGACGAGGCAGGCTCGGAACTCTACACCATCCGCGTTCGTGCGCTTGGGACAGGCATCGATCTTGATGACCTGGTGACGGAAACCGGCGGCGACATGGTCTGGACCGCCGATTCGCAGGGCTTCTACTACGTCGCCGTCGACGCGAACCACCGCCCATCGCGGGTGTTCAGGCATGTTCTTGGCCGGCCGCAAAGCGAGGACGTTCTGATCCACGAGGAGGCCGATGCGGGCATGTTCGTCTCGATCTCGGAGACGCAGTCCGGCGCCTTCCTGCTGATCGATGTGGGCGATCACGAGACCTCGGAGGTCAGGGTCGTCGATCTGACGGTGCCGGATGCCGCCGCCCAGCTGGTCCATCCGCGCCAGGTCCGGCTGCGCTATGACGTCGAGCATCATGGCGAGCAGTTCCTGATCCTGACCAACAAGGACGGAGCCGAGGACTTCAAGATCATGTCGGCTCCTGTCACACAGCCGCAGATCGAGCATTGGCGCGATCTGGTGCCTTATCGGGAAGGCTGCATGATCATCTCCCATGTCTGCCTCAGGGGCAGGCTGGTCAGGATGGAACGCGAGAATTCGCTGCCGCGCATCGTCATCCACGATCTCGCCACCGGCGATGAGAGCGCCATCGCCTTCGACGAGGAGGCTTACGGACTTGGCATGGATGCGGGATACGAGTTCGACACGGACTGGCTGCGCTTCACCTATGCTTCGATGGCGCGGCCTGCCGAGACCTATGACTACAACATGAGCACGCGCGAGCGCCGGCTGATCAAGACGCAAGAGGTGCCATCGGGCCACGATCCGGCCAACTACACCGTGCGGCGGCTGTTCGCCACGGCCAAGGATGGTGCCCGGATCCCGATCTCGCTGCTGCACCGCGCCGATCTCGACATCGACGGCACGGCGCCTTGCCTGCTCTATGGCTATGGGTCCTATGGCTCCTCGATGTCGGCTTCCTTCCGGGTCCGCCCGCTGTCGCTGGTCGATCGCGGCTTCGTCTATGCGATCGCGCATGTGCGCGGCGGCACGGAGAAGGGCTGGAACTGGTATCAGGACGGCAAACTGGCGCGCAAGCCGAACAGCTTCACCGACTTCATTGCCGTCGGCAAGGAACTGGCCCGGCTTGGCTACACGGCGCGTGGCCGGATCGTCGCCGAAGGCGGCAGCGCCGGCGGGTTGCTGATGGGGGCGGTGGCGAACATGGCGCCGGACCTGTTTGCCGGCATCATTGCCGATGTGCCCTTCGTCGATGTGCTCAACACGATCATGGATGCCACGATGCCGCTCACACCGCCGGAATGGCCCGAGTGGGGCAACCCGATCACCGATCCCGACGCCTTCCGCACGATCCAGTCCTATTCGCCCTATGAGAACGTCAGGTCGCAGGGCTATCCGCCGATCCTCGCGATTGCAGGCCTCACCGATCCGCGCGTGACCTACTGGGAGCCGGCCAAGTGGGTGCAGCGCCTGCGTGACCGGATGACGGGTGGCGGACCGGTGCTGCTGCACACCCACATGGCGGCCGGACATGGCGGCGCGGCGGGCCGCTTTGATTCGTTGAAGGAAAGCGCCCTTGCCTATGCCTTCGCCATCAAGGCAGCCGGCGGCTTCAAACCGATGACTGGCCATACGCTAGGCAATGATGACGCATCCGGCTCGGTGTCGTGATGCGGCTTGGCGCAAGCACATCTCAACTCCTGATCGTCGATGCGCAGGAGCGCCTCAGTCCGGCGGTTCTGGAGCCGGCCCTGATGCTCTCCCGGATCGGGCTTGTGCTGGATGCCGCCGTGCGCCTCGGTGTGCCCGTGACGGTGAGCGAGCAGTATGTGAAGGGGCTTGGGCCGACCGTGGAGCCGCTGCGCAAGGTGCTCGGGTCCGATGCCGTCACGCTGGAAAAGCTCAGCTTCTCCTGCCTCGGCGACGAGGCGCTTGCCCGCCGGCTCACCACGGTCAGGCTGGGCGGGCGTGGCACGCTGGTCGTGTGCGGCGCGGAAGCGCATGTCTGCGTCCTGCAGACGGTGCTTGATGCCGTGGCGCAGGGCTACCGCGTGGCGTTGGTCGTGGACGCCACGTCAAGCCGGAGTGACGTCTCGAAGTCAACGGCGCTGGCGCGTGCAGCGCAGGCCGGAGCCGAGATTGTGACCAGTGAAATGGTCGTGTTCGAGTGGCTCGAACGGGCCGGAACCGCCGATTTCAAGGCGCTGATCGGCCTCATCAAATAGCTGTTGGCCCGTCATGCGGCCCTCAGTCGGCGGAACGGCGCGCTGCCATGAAGGCCTTCAACTCCTCCATCGACTGGAAGAGGTATTGGCCCTCGGGCGTCGTGACGCGGATGCGTCCATCGGCCAGCATGGCATAGGCGCTGTCGCCGACATTGTAGGCGGCCACAACGCCTTCGTCGGACGCCGTCGGAGCTTCCGGCATGGCCAGCGCGGCAATCTGAGACACAGGCGGGGTCTCGAAAGTTTTGTGTCTCGTGGCGTTGAGATCGGCCCGCAGGTCGGCAAAGTCATCATCGGCATCATGGGGGTCATGCATGGGTGCCGGCAGCGGCCCGCCTTGCTGGTCAGCTTCCGCACCTGACGCGCCCCAGTCATTGTCTGTCTTTGTGTCCGCTGCGATGTCCTCTTCCACTGAAGAAGGGATCATGGACTGGCCCTGCAGCGGAGCTTCGAGCTGCCAGGGTTCATCGCCGGCATCGGGGCGCAGTTCGGGTTCCGGTTCCAGTTTTTCAGCCAACCCGCTTTGGGCAGGCGTGGCAACCTCGCCGGCATCATGCGTGATGCTGCGCACAGCCTGATCGAAGCGTGCGAACAGATCATCGCGCCGGGCGAGATGCGATGCCGCCTCATCGTCAGCGATGTCCGGATCGCTGGCATCGGGACGGTCGGCAACGGTTGAGAGCACCGCATCTTCTTGCCACGTCACCGGTTCCGGCGAGGTGCTGACGCCCTGGTCGGTCACAGACTGGTCTGCGACCGGTCCGGCCAGACGGGCGAGCAGATCATCGAGGGCATGACGATCGGATGCCGTCAGCTCGTTGGCCGGCACACCCTCGGCCAGCGCGGGCTGGTCCCATGAGGGTTCATCGAATGTCGGCGCGGCGCGGGGTGGCAGAGCAGGATCAGCAGCGAGCTCGCCGGTGCCGGATAGTGCGTGCTCACGGTCAGTGTCGTCATCAGCAGCGGTCTCGGGCAATGCCTTGCCCGCTGAATCAGGTTCGGAAGCACCCGCTGCAGGATCGGGGGTGACCGCGCTGAGAATGCTCTTGGCCGCCACGGCCAAACCGCCGGCAGCAAGCCCGCCCGCGAGCACGGCACCGGCAGGCCCACTGGAAGCCGGCACCTGCACTGATCCCTGATCGGCAGGCTGCGCTTCAGCCAACGGCTCGCGCGCGGCTTCGGACAAGACCGGCTTCCGCTCAAGGCCTTCAACCGCCCGACCGGACGCTGCGGCATCGACAGCCTCTGCGGCGCGCAGCATCAGGATGTCGGAGCGCAGGGCCGAAAGGCGCTGCAAGGCTACGCCGAGCAACAGGCAGATGAGACCGGCCGACGCGAGCACCGCGCCTGCAATCACAAATGTCCCGCCCCAGTCGAGCATGTAATAGGGGCCGCCCCAGGCGAGGAGCCCGGCCCCGATCACCAGCAGCAGCACACCTGCAATCTGTCCAAGTCGCCCCAACGCCTGCGTCTCCTGCCCGATCAACCCGGAAGGTTCAGCCTCGGCCACCTCCTTCGGACATGAAGAATAGCCGGAAAGACAGCGAAAAGCCAAACCCGTGCACGGCGACCCGGTTGCCGGAACGCTGCGTGAGGCTTACCTACGAAGAAGAGCCGCCATGCTGGACGCCAGCAGGTGCCTGTCGACCTGTGCGGCCAGACGGCCGGACGGGCCGCCCCGCGTGTCATCCAAGGAGACCATGATGTCGTTCACATTGCCCGATCTGCCCTACGCCCATGATGCCTTGCAGCCCTACATGTCCCGGGAAACGCTCGAGTATCATCACGACAAGCACCATCTCGCCTACGTCAACAACGGCAACAACCTGATCAAGGGCACCGAATTCGAAGGCAAGAGCCTCGAGGACATCGTCAAGGGCTCGTTCGGCAAGAATGCCGGCCTGTTCAACAATGCTGGCCAACACTTCAACCACATGCACTTCTGGCACTGGATGAAGCCCAATGGCGGCGGCAACATTCCCGGCGCGCTCGAAAAGGGCATCATCGATGCCTTCGGGTCCGTCGCCAAGATGAAGGAAGACTTCATTGCGGCCGGCGTCGGCCAGTTCGGGTCAGGCTGGCACTGGCTGGCTGTGCAGGGCGGCAAGATCGTGGTGATGAAGACTCCGAACGGCGAAAGCCCGCTGGTGCATGGCGCCATGCCCATCCTCGGCAACGATGTCTGGGAACACTCCTACTACATCGACTACCGCAACCGTCGCCCTGACTATTGCAAGGCCTTCATCGAGAACCTTGTAAACTGGGAGTATGTGGCCGAGCTTTACGGCAAAGCCGTCGCCTGATCGGGCGCACCACCGGGCGGGGCCTTGCGGCCCTGCCCACCAATTGTTTGTCGGCGCACCTGCACGCCGCCAAACTTCACAGGTCGGCAAACCTGACCAACTGGTGGCCCTCGGACCAGCGGCCTTCGCTCAGCACCAGGAACTCGGTTTCGCGGCTCTCGACCACCGGATCAAGCCGCCGCAACGTGTCGTCGACATGGCCCGGATGACACATCACGAGGTGACGCTGTCCGGGCATCTCCAGAAAACGGCGCATATCGGCGGCAAAGTCCCGCGCCGGATCGAAGGGCGAGACGCCGCTGAAGCCCTGATTGGTGGCAAGTCCAGCGGCCCGAACCACCCGACCGAACCCCGCAGCCAGCCCGCTGATCACCAACGCCTTGCGCACTGCCACGCCGCGCGCCCTGATGGCGGCGATGCTGTCGGATGGATCGCGCACATACGGTACGTGTGGCCCGGCATGATCGCCTTCAGCCCGTTTCCGTGCGACACGGCGGACAAGTTCCTCGATCACAGAGCTGCGCACACCCGGCATGGCGTGGACATGCTGGTGCCCGTCGATGAAATCCGGCCTGCGGCCCATGGCCTGTTCGAAGGCATCGATCTGGCGAGCCGTCTCCGCCCTGATCTCGGCGCGGACATCGCCCGACAGCACCGCTGCGCGCATCACCACACTGAGCGCCGGAAAGCTGCCCGACGGGCACAGCCGGGGCATCGGCGCGATCGGCTCGCCCAAGGTCAGGTTGAGATGCACGCCGATGTCGATCCCGGCCGCATGGCCTGCGATCTCGCGCGACCAAGCCCGCCAATGCGGCCGGTTGGTCATGGCACCCGTCGCACTGATGCGACCAGTATCGGCCAACGCGACGATGGCGCGGCTGACACCATCGCTTAAGGCAAAATCATCGGCGCAGAGAACAAGCCGGGTCATGGTCTCATCGGGTCATGTTCGGTTCACGTCGGGGATGGCAAGAGCGGGTGTTGCCTGATGATCCTTTTCAACCATCAGTGCAACATCGGCTTGTCGTCAGGCGCGTGATCCGCTTCTGTGATGGCCGAACCGAGATCAGAACTCTTCCCGGACGGCAGACGTGGTGCAAGCGGTCAAGACCAGCCCCGACATTGAACTCAGCGTCGTGGTGCCCGTGTTCAACGAGGCGCGCAATCTCCGGCCTCTTCTGGATGCGCTGCGCCCCGTGCTCGATGCGTCAACCAGCGGATGGGAAGTGATCTTCGTCGACGATGGCAGCGCCGACGATTCGCTGGCGGTGATCCGAGACCTCAACAGCACCGATGCGCGGCTCCGGGCCGTGTCGTTCAGCCGGAACTTCGGCAAGGAAATCGCCATTGCGGCCGGCCTCGACCATGCGCGCGGGCGGGCCGTGGCGATCCTGGATGCCGATCTCCAGCATCCGCCGTCCGTGCTGCCGCTGTTCCTCGCCAAGTGGCGCGAAGGCTATGGCATGGTCTACGGCGTGCGTTCGGACCGGGATGGCGAAGGCCGGCTGAAGCGCAGCTTCGCCCGCGCCTTCTACAAGCTGTTCGAGCGCTTCGGCGAAACAAGGTTGCCCGAGGGGGCAGGCGATTTCCGCCTGATGGACCGCAAGGCCGTGGACGCTTTGTGCGCGATGGGCGAACGCGCGCGCTTCTCGAAAGGGCTCTACGCCTGGGTGGGCTTTCGCAGCATCGGCGTGGAATTTCAGGTGGCCGAGCGGCTGCACGGCACAACGAAGTTCAATTTCCGCAAGCTGTTTGGCTTTGCCTTTGACGGCATCTCGTCGTTCTCGACCGTGCCGCTGAAGATCGCGACGTATTTCGGCATCATGATCGCGGTGTTCGCCACGGCTCTCGCGGTATACTACGCGCTGCGCACCCTGCTGTTCGGCACGGACCTGCCGGGCTTTCCGACACTGGTGGTCTCGATCATGTTCTTTTCGGGCATCCAGTTGATCTCGCTTGGCATGATCGGGGAGTATGTGGGCCGCATCTTCGCCGAGGTGAAGCGACGGCCGCTTTATCTGGTTGGCGAAACGGTGGGTCTTGCCGAGCCCGAGGCGATGGAGCCTGTCAGGCCAGCCGCTCGCGCGCGGGCCGGAAAGCCTGCCGGCACCTTCTGACGGCCTCCTCCGCACCGCAGTGACACGGCGGCAGTCACGGTGGCAGTTGACCCCGTCCGGGTTGCGCGCAACGGTCCCGGCCAGACATGTTCAAGAAGATTCTCTCGGTTGGCGGTTTCACGCTCCTGTCTCGCCTGACGGGTTTTCTGCGCGACATCATCCTGGCAGCGATCCTGGGTGCCGGGCAGATGATGGATGCGTTCGTCGTGGCGCAGAAGCTGCCGAACCAGTTCAGGGCGATCTTCGGCGAGGGGGCGTTTTCGTCGGCTTTCATTCCCGCCTATGCGCGGCTCCGCGAGCAGGCCGGGCAGGCTGCCGCAAAGCTCTTTGCCGACCGGGTCTTCACCCTGATCCTGCTGGTTCAAATCGCCATCCTGGCGCTGGCCCTGCCGCTGATGCCCTGGCTGATCGGGCTTGTGGCCCCCGGACAGCGCGCCAATCCGGAGGCGATGGAACTCACGGTGGCCCTGGCGCGGATCACGTTCCCCTATCTGCTGTTCATCACGCTCGTGACCTTGCAGGCCGGCCTGCTGAACGCCGTCGACAAGTTCGCCGCTGCCGCCTTTGCGCCGGTGCTGCTCAATCTGTCGGTGATGCTGGCGCTGGCAGTCGCCTTCCTGTTTCCGTCCGCTGCCCACGCTGCAGCGTGGGGCGTGACCATCGCCGGCATCATGGAGTGGGCACTGCTGACGCTGGCGGCGCAGCGCGCCGGTGTGATGGCCGGCCTCACCAGGCCTGCCATTGACCGCAACGTGAAAGACTTCCTGAAAGCCCTCGGGCCGGCGGTGCTGGGCTCGGCCGGCGTGCAGATCGCGGTCCTGGCCGACATGATCATCGCCTCGTTCCTGCCAACGGGCTCCTATTCCGCGATCTACTATGCAGACCGCATCTACCAGTTGCCCGTGGGCGTTCTGGGCATTGCCGCCGGCACCGTGGTGCTGCCGACCATGAGCCGCCTGATCTCGGCGGGGGATGCACCAGGTGCGATGCGCGAACAGAACCGGGCCATTGCCATGACCGTGGTGCTGGCCATGCCGTTCGTCGCCGCGTTCCTGACGATGCCGGACCTGCTGGTCAAGGCACTGTTCGGGCGTGGTGCCTTCGATGCGCGTGCGGCGGAGACGGCGGCGAGCGTGCTCTTTGCCTATGCCCTTGGGCTGATTCCGGTCCTGCTGATCCGGTCGGTCGTGGCCAGCTTCTTCTCGCGCGGCGACACGACGACGCCGGTGATCGCGTCGCTCACGGCGCTTGCCCTCAATGTCGTGCTCAAGATCGTGTTCGTCGGCCCCCTGGGTGCGGCTGGCCTCGCGCTGGCCACGGCCATCGGGGCGTGGATCAATTTCGGCATCCTTTATGCGCTCGCGCTGCGGCGCGGCTGGACCAAGCCCGGCGATGTGCTGGCCAAGGCGCTGATCGTCTCGTTCGCGGGGGCGATCGCCTTCGAGATCGCCATCCTGATCCTGCGCGATCCGGTGATGTCCATTGCGGACATGGTCCCGCGGGAGCAGGCGCTGGTGGCCGCCGCCATCATCGGCACTGCGGCGCTGGCAGCCTACGGGCTGGTGGCGGCTAGTGGCGCACGACTGCTGAAACTCGATCTGAGGTTTCCGGGGAGCCGCAGGCCCCCTCAGACCAGCGCCCCCAACGAGAAGTCCATGTAGAGTTCGCGGGCCTTGCGCGCGACCGGGCCGGGCTGGAGATCGCGGTTGTCGATCCTGATGATCGGCACGATCTTGGAGTAGTTGCCCGAAGAGAAAATCTCGTCGGCCGTCTCGAAATCGGCATAGCGCAAGCTCGACTCTTCGACCACATAACCTTCGGCCCGCAACAGGGCGATCGTGCGCTGGCGCGTGATGCCATTCAGGAACGTACCGTTGACGGCCGGTGTCCTGACGACGCCATCCTTGACCATGAAGACGTTGGAGGTCGTCGTCTCGGCGACATTGCCCAACATGTCGAGTACCAGCGCATTGTCGAAGCCAGCCGCCTTGGCTGCGCGGAGCGCGCGGGCATTGTTGGGATAAAGGCACCCTGCCTTGGAATCGGTCGGCATCGTTTCGAGCGTCGGCCGCCGGAACGGAGACAGTGTCACGGAGAAGCCAGCCGTTGCCGCCGGCATCGGTGCCTCGAACAGGCACAGGCAAAAACCTGTCGACTCCGGATCGGGCATGATCGTGGACGGACCGTCCGCTTCACCCCAATACATCGGCTTCACATAGAGCGCTGTTCCGGGTGCGAATTTCCGCGTGCCTTCGCGCGCCAGCGCGACGATGTGATCAGCCTCCATGGTCGGCTTCAGCCCGAGGCCGACGGCAGAACGGTTGAGCCTCGCCGCATGCCTGTCCATGTCCGGCATCACGCCATCAAAGATCCGGCCGCCGTCGAATACGGTCGAAGCGAGCCAGGCGCCATGGCTGCGCGGGCCCATGATGCCGGGATTGCCTTCGACCCATGCGCCATTGATCCAGTTCCACGTTTGGGAATGCCAAGCCATGTCGTGCCCCTGTCCTCGCGCCAGTTCTTTTGCCTGCCCATGGATCGGTCTTTCGTGCGCTTGCGTCAACGGCTGGCCCGCGCCTGAACCGATCAATTTCCCTGATGCAAGTCATCGTTCGGGAACACAGGCGGCTGGCAACTTGCGCCGCGCCAAGGACATCCCTAAACAGCCAAGGCTCAGACAACCCCGCTCCGGAGCCTCCATGCGCCCCTCCAAACGCCTTCCGACCCAGATGCGCCCCGTGACGCTTGAACGCGGCGTGGTGCGCTATGCAGAAGGCTCGTGCCTCGTGACCTTTGGCGAGACCCGCGTGCTCTGTGCCGCAACGGTCGAGGAGAAGGGACCGCCATGGCTGCGCGGCACCGGCAAGGGCTGGGTGACCGCCGAATACGCCATGCTGCCGCGCGCCACGCTGGAGCGCACCCGCCGCGAATCCACCACTGGCAAGCCTTCGGGCCGGACGCAGGAAATCCAGCGCCTGATCGGACGTTCCTTGCGCGCCGTTGTCGATCTCGGCGCGCTCGGCGAGCGCCAGATCACCGTCGATTGCGATGTGCTGCAAGCGGATGGCGGCACGCGCACGGCCTCGATCACCGGAGCCTGGATTGCCCTGCATGATGCGCTCAAGTGGATGGAGGGCCGGGCCATGCTGCAGGGTCGCCAGCCCCTGAAGGATCACGTGGCCGCAATCTCCTGCGGGATCGTGGCCGGCCAGCCCGTACTCGACCTCGATTACATCGAGGATTCCGGCGCGCAGACCGACGCCAACTTCGTGATGACCGGCAAGGGCGGCATCGTCGAGGTGCAGGGCACGGCCGAAGGCGAGCCGTTCAGCGAGGAGCAGCTGGCCGCCATGATGGCGCTGGCCCGCGCCGGCATCTCGGACCTCGTGGCGATGCAGAAAACGGTGATCGCGGGATGAGCGGGCAGGACGCGAGCAGCGGGCACGAGCGGACAGGGCCTCCCCGTCCGGTGACCGGCAAGCTGGTCATTGCCACGCACAATGGCGGCAAGCTCAAGGAGATGACCGAACTCCTGCGGCCCTACGGCATCGAGACCGTCTCTGCCGGCGAACTGGGCCTGCCGGAACCCGCCGAGACCGGCTGGATGTTCTCGGAGAACGCCGCCCTGAAGGCCCATGCCGCCGCGAAGGCGACCGGATTCCCGGCGCTCGCCGATGATTCCGGCCTGTGCGTCGATGCGCTCGACGGCGCGCCTGGCCTGTTCACGGCAGACTGGGCAGGGCAGCCGCGTGATTTTCTGGCCGCCATGGCCCGCGTGGTCAGCGAACTCGGCAAGCGCCATGTGCCGCGCGAAAGATGGCGGGCGCACTTCGTCTCGGCGCTGGTGCTGGCCTGGCCCGATGGGCACGAGGACCTGTTCGAGGGCCGTGTGCACGGAACCTGCATCTGGCCGCCGCGCGGCAGCGCCGGGTTTGGCTATGACCCGATGTTCCAGCCTGACGGGCACAGCCGCAGCTTTGGTGAGATGAGCGCGGATGAGAAGCACGGCATTCCCGCCGATGGCAGCATGGGCCTTTCGCACCGCGCCCGCGCCTTTCATCTGCTTGCAGCGGGCTGCCTGAAGAAACCATAGCTGGAGCTCGATGCCATGTCTGATGCCGCCCAAACGGATTCGAACCAACCTGAGCCCGCGATCAAGGTCGCGGTCGTTCCGGTCACGCCGTTCCAGCAGAATGCCTCGATCGTGTGGTGCACGGCCACGCAGCAGGCTGCGGTGGTTGATCCGGGTGGCGACCTGCCTCGGCTGCTCGATGCCGTGAAGAAGCTCGGCGTCACGCCGGTGGCAATCTGGCTGACCCATGGCCATGTCGACCATGCCGGCGGCGCGGCGGAACTGGCCGAGACACTTCAGCTTCCGGTGATCGGACCCCACAAGGCCGACCAGTTCATCCTCGACAGCCTGGCCGAATCAGGACTGCAATTCGGCATGCAGGGCTTGCGTCCCGTCGTGCCCGACCGGCACCTGGCGGATGGCGACCATGTCGCGCTGGGCGAGCTTGACTTCGAAATCCGCCATGTGCCTGGCCATTCGCCCGGCTCGGTGGTGTTCTATCACGAGCCGTCGCGTTTCATGCTCGCAGGCGACACGCTGTTCCAGGGTTCGATCGGGCGGACCGACTTCCCCTATGGCGACCATGCCCTGTTCATCCGCTCGATCAAGGCCAGGCTGATGACGTTGCCGGATGATGTGACCTTCCTGCCCGGCCATGGTCCAGCCTCGACCATCGGCGCCGAACGAGCCGGCAACCCGTTCATCCGCTGAGACGGCAGACCGGAGCGGGGACCTCTGGCGAATGTGGCATGGTTAACCTTCCATAGACGGACCTGTGGGAGGGTGATCGTCTGTTCCGGTGCTGTGCCGGCAGGAGATCGTGCGTATGCGTACCCGGCGCCTCAATCTGGCTCCCATGGCGGCAGGCCTGGCCGCTTTGCTGTTGAGTTCGGAGGCAGGGCTCGCCAATCCCGCCATCTCCGCACGTCCCACGGACGGCAGCGCTGATCGTCCCCGCAGCCAGCTGGACAATCCACAGTCTTCGGCGCAGTCCGTGCTCGACGAGGCGCGCGCCGCCCAGCCGCAGCACACCCATCCGCTCTATGGCCCGCATACGCTGGAGCATACGCGCGCTGCGCTCGCCTTCTACGAGGAACTGGCGGCAGGAGGTGGTTGGCCGATGTTGCCGCCGCAGATTGCCGGACTGAAGGCCGGATCGCGCGGGGGTAATGTCGAGCAGCTCAAGGTGCGCCTGATCCTGACCGGCGATCTTGACCCGGACGCTGCTGGCGGCGACCTGTTCGACAAGGCCACCGAAGATGCGCTGAAGCGCTTTCAGGTGCGCCACGGCCTGTCGCAGACCGGCTCGGTCGGGCGGTTGACCACGCGGGCACTGAATGTGCCGGTCGATGTGCGTCTCAACCAGTTACGGGCCTCGATCCACCGGCTTGAAGGCAACGCGTTTGCCTTCACGAGCCGCTATGTCGTCGTCAACATTCCCGGCGCGCAGGTCGAGGCCATCGACAATGGCGTCGTCGAGCGCCGCCATGTGGCCATCGTCGGGCGGCCCGACCGGCCTTCGCCAGTGCTGGCCACGCGCATCACCGCGGTCAACCTCAATCCGACATGGACCGTGCCGATGTCGATCATCAAGGCCGACATCATGCCGCAGATGGCCAAGGACCCGACCTGGCTGGCCAAACACAACATGCGCGTGATCGGTGCCGGCAATCAGGAAGTCGACCCAAAGACCATCGACTGGAAGACACCTCGCAACCCGAACTTCTTCGTGCGCCAGGATCCCGGCCCGACCAACTCCCTGGGCACGATCCGGATCGACATGCCCAACAGCCATGCCGTGTTCATGCATGACACGCCGAAGAAGGAGTTGTTCCGCAACGACGTGCGCTTCAACTCCTCGGGCTGCGCCCGCGTCGACGGTGTCAAGGATCTGGCGCTCTGGTTGCTCAAGGGCAGCGATTGGGACCAGACCAAGATCGACGCTGCTCTGGTCATCGGCGAGCGCAAGGATATCAGGCTCAGCCGCTCGGTCCCCATCGCGTGGGTCTATCTCACCGGCTGGGCCGCGGGCGATGGCATGATCCATTTCCGCGATGACATCTATGGCCTCGACACGCCTGAAGGGCTGGTGACCTCAACGATCAGCCCGCGCAAGCCAGCACCTGTGACCCCGACAGCCATGAAGCCCGCCGTCGTGCCGGCACCACCGTCCCGGCCCGCCCCTCCACAGCCCGTGCGCTACATGCCGCAGCCACTTCCTGCCCCGCCGCCCGGCGCGACGCCCGTGGCCCTCGGGCGCTGAGCCGTCAAAAAGAGATCGTCAGGCAGGCACGCGCGGGCGCGCTGCATACAGCACCGCCATCGTGGCTGCAGCCAAGAGCGCGCCGAGCATCGCGGCCAGGTAATCTCCGGCGAGCAAGGGCCAGAGCGCGACCGCGACCATCATCAAGGCCAGAAGCTCCATCAACGTCACCGAGATGGGGCTCTTCATGCGCCGCCTGATCATGCCTGTCCTCGCCAGTCTGGGCTGATGCCAGATGTTGACCAAGATGCCGCAGATGATCGCGCACGCAACACCGAGCAGGCTGACCAGCCCAGCCCAGGCATCAAACACCAGCAAGAGCATCAAAGGCGGTGCCGCGAACATGACGGCAAGCCAGGATATGGCACCGATGCGGGCGCGGGCGCGCAGGCGGGGATCCATCGGCGCGGTCAGGGCAAGTTCGGATGCTTCGTCCGCCGACAGTGCGATCCAGGTCAGTCCTCCGGCAATCTGGCCACACAGAACGATCAGGACAGGCACGAGCGCCGACGCATCGTCAGCCCCGCTCGCGACCCGATAGACCGTCACGGCGGCGACCGGGATCAGAAAGATGCACTGCATCAGGATCTGCGACAGGAGCCACGGATCACGCAGGATCACACGCCGTTCCTTGAGCATCAGCGCTGCCATGGGCGATGCTCCGAACGATGCGCGACTGCGCCGGGCACGGACGGGAGCCGTGGCTGCCGATCCTGCCGCAAGGACCGCGTTTCGCACAAAGCTCTCGGCAAGGCCGACGAACATCAGCACTGCCATCAACACCGCGCAGGCAACGACCCCACCCAAGGCCACACCATCGCCCGTCATGGCGCGGGCGGGCAAGGTCGCTAGTTGCCAACCGAGGGACTGTGGGTTGGCGATGTAGTCGGCGACCAGGGCATCCTTTGGCCCCGGCCCGAAAATGGCCTCCCACTGCACCATCACGAGCACCAGCAGCCCGGCCAGTGCTGCAGCCACCTGCGCCGCAACGCGCGTGCTCCGGATGCCGATGAGGCGAACCATGCCCATGGCCAGCCCAATGGCGATGGCCGTTGCACTGAGCGCAAGCGCCAGGATCAAGGGCAGGCCAGCCAACCAATGCGCTCCCCGCTGCACGGCGAGCAGGATCAGCATCGGCGCGCCATAAAGGCCAGCCTTTGCAAGCGTGAAGCCGAAGACATTGAGAGCCCTGACCAGCAGCACCGTTTGCGGAGGCAGGGGCGCGGAAAACATCAGGTCATAGTCGCCTCGCGCGTACAGCGCGTAGGCAGCGGAATCGAGCGCGGCCGAAATCATGAGGACAAACAGGAAGGCGAGATTGATCGTCAGCGTGATCTGGACGCGCGGATCGGCAGGGTCGAGTTGGCCGGCCGTCATCAGCAAAAGATGCGACACGCCAAAAATGATGGTGCTGACCACAGCCAGAACGCCCGCGATGCGCCAGGGACGCATGGCCGTCTTCGGGCCTGCCATGTCGGCAACCCCGCGCAGGGACAGGCGGGCTTCATGCGCCAGTACGGCGCGGGTTGCACCTGACACGAGGGCCTTCATCTCAGGCGGCCTCTTCGCGCGCGACGACATCAAGGAAGACATCCTCGAGGGTCGAACCCTGCGACGCGCCACCATCGCGCAGCTCGGCCATGGTGCCCTCGCATACCAGCCTGCCGTTGCGGATAATGCCGATGCGGTCACTGAGCCGTTCAGCCACCTCAAGGATATGGGTGGTGAGGATCACCGTCACGCCGGTTGCGACGCGCGCCTGAAGCAGTTCCTTGACATGGCGCGCCATCGACGCGTCGAGGCCTGTCAGCGGTTCGTCGAGGATCAGCAACTCGGGTTCGTGGATCAGCGCACCGGCAAGAGCCACCTTCTGGCGCATGCCTTTCGAAAAGCCCTCGCAGCGCTGGTCGGCCACCCGGGTCAGGTCAAGGGTCTCCAGCAGGGCCTCGCGGCGGCGCTTCGTTGCCGCTGGCTCCACTTGCCAAAGGCCGGCGACAAAATCGAGATACTCCACAGGTGTCAGCTTGTCGTAGACCATCGGCTCGTCCGGCAGCCAAGCCACCACACGCTTTGCCGCAACCGGATCCCGCAGGCGGTTGATCCCGCAGATGCTGATCTCGCCCGCGTCCGGAGAAAGCAGCCCTGCAACGATCCTGAGCGAGGTGGTCTTGCCCGCCCCGTTCGGGCCCAGCAATGCGTAGAGTTCGCCGCGGCGCACTGCAAGATCAAGCCCGTTGACCGCCGTAAAGCCGCCAAAGCGCTTCACCAGACCGCGGACAACCAGTGCATCATGTCCACTCATTCAAACGCTCCCGTTGCTGAGGGGCGTTATGCGGGATCGCTGGTGACGTTCCGGTTAAAGGCTTCCAGGAATGGTGACGTCCCGGCTGGTCAATCCATCTTCAGCGCGGCGATGAAGGCTTCCTGGGGGATATCGACCTTGCCGAACTGGCGCATCTTCTTCTTGCCCTCCTTCTGCTTCTCCAGCAGCTTGCGCTTGCGGGTGATGTCGCCGCCGTAGCACTTGGCAGTGACGTCCTTGCGCAGGGCACGGATGGTTTCGCGGGCAATGATCTTGCCGCCGAGCGCGGCCTGGATCGGGATCTGGAACATGTGCTGCGGGATCAGTTCGCGCAGCTTCTCGCACATGACACGGCCGCGCATGTCGGCGCGGGTGCGATGCACCAGCATCGAGAGTGCATCGACCGGCTCGGCATTGACGAGGATCGACATCTTGACGAGGTCGCCCTCCTTGTACTCGGTGATGGCATAATCGAACGAGGCATAGCCCTTCGACACCGATTTCAGGCGGTCGTAGAAATCGAACACGACCTCGTTGAGCGGCAGGTCGTAGACGACCTTGGCGCGGCTGCCGACATAGCCCAGATCGATCTGGATGCCGCGCCGGTCCTGGCAGAGCTTGAGCACCGAGCCGAGGTATTCGTCCGGCGTCAGGATGGTGGCCCGGATCCACGGCTCCTCGATGGCCTCGATCTTCATCACATCGGGCATGTCGGCGGGATTGTGCAGTTCGATCACCTCGCCATCGGTCTGCAGGATGCGGTAGACCACCGAGGGTGCTGTAGCGATAAGATCGAGGTTGAACTCGCGGCTGAGCCTCTCCTGCACGATTTCCAGATGCAGCAGGCCGAGGAAGCCGCAGCGGAAGCCGAAGCCGAGCGCGGCGCTGGTTTCCATTTCGTAGGAGAAGCTGGCATCGTTGAGGCGCAGCTTGCCGAGGGCCGAGCGCAACTCGTCGAACTCGGCTGCATCGACCGGGAAGAGGCCGCAGAACACAACCGGCTGAACGGGCTTGAAGCCCGGAAGCGGCTGGGCTGTGGGCTTGCGGTCATCGGTGATGGTGTCGCCGACGCGGGTATCGGCCACTTCCTTGATCGAGGCCGTGATCACGCCGACCTCGCCGGGCCCAAGGCTTTCGACCGTGACGAGCTTGGGCGTGAGATACCCCACTCGCTCGACATCATAGACCGCGCCGGCCCGCATCATCTTGATGCGCTGGCCCTTCTTCAGGGTGCCGTCGATGATGCGCACCAGAACGACGACGCCGAGGTAGTTGTCATACCAGGAATCGACCAGCATCGCCTTCAGCGTTGCATCGGGATCGCCCTTGGGGGCTGGCAGCCGGGTGACGATGGCTTCCAGCACGGCCTCGATGTTGAGCCCTGTCTTGGCCGAGATAGGCACGGCATCGGAAGCATCGAGGCCGATGACCTCCTCGATCTGCTCCTTGACGCGATCGGGCTCGGCGGCGGGCAGATCAACCTTGTTGAGGACAGGCACGATCTCGTGGTTGGCGTCGAGCGCCTGATAGACGTTGGCAAGGGTCTGCGCCTCGACGCCTTGCGAGGCATCGACCACAAGCAGCGAGCCCTCGCAGGCGGCGAGGCTGCGCGAGACCTCGTAGGCGAAGTCGACATGGCCGGGCGTGTCCATCAGGTTGAGGATGTAGACCTTGCCGTCCTTGGCCTTGTAGTGCAGCCGCACGGTCTGGGCCTTGATGGTGATGCCCCGCTCGCGCTCGATGTCCATCGAGTCCAGAACCTGCTCGGTCATCTCGCGTGCGGTGAGGCCCCCGGTGAGCTGGATCAGCCGGTCGGCGAGCGTGGACTTGCCATGGTCGATATGCGCAACAATCGAGAAGTTGCGAATGTTGTCGATGCTTTGCGTTGTCATGGCTGCGCACATAGCAGCGGTACCCCGTTTCGTCGAGGGTTGCGCGTGTCGCGGGCAGTGCCGGCCGGTCACAGATGGCGTCGGGCCCGACGTGACCGACGGCCGGCCTTGATCGCGGCAATGCGCTGGACATCTTCGGCCTGAAGATAGATGCCGCGCTCGAGGATCTCGAGCACGTATTCCTCGTAGGTCAGCCCCAGCGCTTCGGCCTTCCCGGCGCGTCGCAGCATCGTGTCATGTCCAACCGAGCGCCAGGCGCGGCGATGGGCAGCTTTCCAGGCGAAGTAATTGCCCGGACCGCCCAGACCCCATTCGGGCATGTGTGGCTTGTCTTCAAGGGTCGGACCGCCATTGTGGCCTGAGCTGGCAAAATCTGTCTTCCGATGCCGCGCCATGTCCGGACCCGCCAAGTGTCTTGACTTCCCTGATCAGAGAAATAATCTCATATCATGGATAAAGGTGTCAATCAGGTTCTGGCGGACCGGCTCAAGACAGCCCGCAGCGGGCGCAATTGGACGCTGGAGCAATTTGCAGAAGCATCCGGGGTCAGCCGTGCCATGATCTCGAAGATCGAGCGCTGCGAGGTCAGCCCGACGGCGTCCGTGCTGGCGCGGCTCGCGGCGGGTCTCGGCACCAGCATGGCGTCGCTGTTTCCACCGCCGCTTGCCAGCATCGCACCGCTCAGCCGCTGGGAGGACCAGAGCGATTGGCGCGACCCCGCATCGGGATATGTCCGGCGCAATGTCTCGCCAGCCGGTGCGACAGCCGAGATTGTCTATGTGACGTTCCCGCCGGGCGGGCGCGTGGTGTTCGACAACTACACGGCGTCGAAGGACATCGAACAACAGGTCTGGGTGCTGGAGGGCGCCATCGAGATGACCATCGGAGAAGCCGTCACGCTGCTTGGCACAGGCGACTGCCTGCTGATGCGGCTTGACCAGCCAATCACTTTCCACAATCCCGGCGAGGATCCGGCGCGTTATGCCGTTGTCCTGTCCAGGCAGCCTTCCTGAGCACGGCCATGACAGAGCACTCCTTCACCATCCGCCAGGCTGAGCCGGCCGAAGCCAGGTCTCGCGTCGACGAACTCGCTGACATCCTCATCGACTGCGTGGCGGGCGGCGCATCCGTGTCGTTCATGGCAGGTCTGACGCGCGCCGAGGCCGTGCGCTTCTGGACCCGCGTGGCCGAGGGCGCTGCAGAGGGCCAGCGCATCCTGCTTGTGGCCGAAAGCGCGGGCCGTCTCATCGGCACTGTGCAGGTGGTTGCATCCGGCACACCAAACCAGCCTCACCGCGCCGATCTTGCCAAGATGCTGGTCCATCGCGACGGCCGCAACAAGGGCATCGGGGCAGCATTGCTCGCCCATGCCGAGCAGGAAGCGCGAAAGGCCGGCTGGTGGCTGATGGTGCTCGACACGGTCGAGGACAGCGCCGGCGAGCGGCTTTACACAAGGGCCGGCTGGCGCCGTGCCGGGCTGATCCCGGACTATGCGCTGTGGCCGGACGGGCGCCTGTGCGGCACCGTCTATTTCTACAAGGACCTGCGCCCGCAACCTCCGCTGCAAATCGCGCCCGAGACACCGGACCAGCCGGAGGTCAGGCAGTTTCTCGCCGCCTCCGAGGAGTATTCAGCGGCGCTGTATCCGCCGGAGAGCAACCACATGCTGGACCTGTCGCAGTTGCTTGATCCGGCGGTACGCTTCTTCGTGGCCCGGCGCGGCGGGGTCGCCCTCGGCTGCGGGAGTATCCTGCTTGGACAGGAGCATGGCGAACTGAAACGCTTCTTCGTCGCCGATGCAGCGCGCGGTCAGGGCGTCGGTGCAGGCCTTATCGCCGCCGTGGAACAGGCGGCGCGCGAGGCCAGCATCAGCCTGCTGCGTTTGGAAACCGGCGTCTATTCGGCACCCGCGCTGGCGCTGTATCGCAAGGCTGGCTTTGTGCCGCGCACGGCCTTCGCGCCCTATCAACCCGATCCGCTGAGCGTGTTCATGGAGAAGCGGCTGTGACGGCGGTGACGGCTTGGACGGCGAAGTCCTCACGCAGAGCATGCATGCCGGCCATGGCCTGCCGGCTCTGGGCGCGCTGTGCGGCCTCGGGCAGATTGGTCGCATGCTGCCGGAACGCCCCTTGATGCAAGTCCGTTCGTGATCGGAACGCTTCCCTTTCTGGCCATCATGGCCAGCGCGCTGCTCCATGCGATCTGGAACGCGATGGCGCGCTCGCACAAGGAGCCGGGCGACATCATCGCCTGTGCCGTGATGGCAGCAGCCATTATCAGCATCCCGCTCGTGGCACTGGCCGGGCTGCCCTCGCGAGAGGTCTGGCCCTGGCTCGTCGGTGGCGTGATCATCAACAGCATCGGCATTCGGGCCGCCATGGTGGCCTATACACGCACCAGCTACGGACTGGCCTACCCGATCATGCGGGCCGGCATTCCACTGCTGGCCTTGCCGATCGCGATCCTGATGTTCGGCGAGTGGCCGACGCCGGGCGGCGCCTTCGGGGTGATCCTGATCTCCAGCGCGCTGATCCTGCTGGCCCTGATCGCACGGCGGGCCGGCAAGGCCGAGTTGTCGGGCGTTGGCTATGCCCTCTTCGCGGCGCTGTGCGGTGCAGGCTATGTGGCGGCCGATGCAATGGGCGTGCGCCTCAGCGCAAACGTCGTGAGCTATGCCGCCATGGTCGCGATCGGCAACGGGCTGATGCTGGCAGCAATGGTGCGGATCGAAGGGCGCAACCCGGTGAGGCTGCTCGCCCGCCATGCCCGCCTGTCCTTCGGCATCTCGCTGCTCTCGATGACGAGTTTCCTTGTCTACATCTGGGCACTGAAGATCACCCCCGTGGCCATGGCCGCTGCGCTGCGTGAGACGTCGGTGCTGTTCGCCACAGCCATTGCAGCCTTCGTGCTGAAGGAACAGATCGGGCCGCTGCACTGGTGCGCGGCGTTCCTCGCACTTGGCGGCATCGTGGCGATCAGGCTGTTTTGAATTGGCCGCCGGCGGTTGTCGCCGGCAGCCAAGTATGGGATGGCAGAGCCATGACCAAGCCATCACTTGCCGACGAACTGATCACAATTCGCGACATCCTGCGCCATGCGGTCAGCCGCTTCCGTGCCGCCGATCTCGTCCATGCCCATGGCGCGACGACGGCGCTGGATGAGGCGGCCTATCTCATCCTCGAAACCTTGCATCTGCCGGTCGACCAGCTTGAGCCGTTCGTGGATGCGCGGCTGTCGCGGGCCGAGCGCGAACAATTGCTGGCCCTGATCGAGCAGCGCATCGCCACGCGCAAGCCTGCGGCCTACCTGACAGGGCGCACCTACATCCAGGGCATCCCCTTCAAGGTGGACGAGCGCGTGATCGTGCCGCGCTCCTACATCGGCGAGATGCTGTTCTCGGGCCTGTTCGGCGGTGACGACTTCACCCTGATCGACGATGTCCAGGCGGTGACCAGCGTGCTGGACCTGTGCACCGGTTCCGGCTGCCTCGCCATTCTGGCCGCGCATATTTTCCCGAACGCCAAGATCGACGCCGTGGAGCTGTCACCGGACGCCATGGCGGTGGCGCGCGAGAACGTCGCCGAGAGCGGCTTTGCCGACCGGATCAGCCTGTTTCAGGGTGATCTGTTTGCGCCCCTCAAGGGCAAGAGCTACGACCTGATCATCACCAACCCGCCCTATGTCGACGCCGAGACGATGGCTGACCTGCCGCCCGAGTTCCGGGCAGAACCAGCCATGGCGCTGGCAGGAGGGGCTGATGGCATGGACGTGGTGCGCCGCATCCTTGCCGAGGCTGGCAAGCACCTCAAGCGTGGCGGCGGGATGATCTGCGAAATCGGGACGGATCGCGAGATTCTCGACGAGGACTACCCTGCCATCGATTTCCTCTGGCTCGACAGCGCCGAGAGCAGCGGCGAGGTTTTCTGGGTCACGGAGGCCCAGTTGCGCAAGATCTGATCGTTTTGCTGCACTGCACAATGATTGTGCTTGACGCAGTGCAGCATTTGGCGGCCTAGTCTTGGCATGGACAAGGACCTGATGCTGGCTCCGCTGGTGGTTGCGCAAAGAGCGCCACTTCTCTGGCTTGAGATGTTTGGCCTCGGCGGGGGCACCCGCGAGACTGAGCGCATGGTGGAGGAGAAGTTTGCCGCCGTTGCGGAAGGTGCCATTGCGGTCCATGTCGAGATGCACAGCATCTGGTGGCAGTCCGCACTCGCCGTGTGGCAGGGCGCGCATCCACCAACGATGATGCAGTCGGGTCGCAGGCTGGCGAACGCCGCGCTGAAACCTGCAGCGCGCCGCGTCAAGTCTAACGTCAAGCGGCTGTCGTTTCCCAAACGTTGAGGCCATCGCGCGTTGGCATGCAACCGGGCAGGCTTGCGCCTGAACGCGCATGGGCTGTGCGCAATCACCCCTGATCGCTTTGGCTGAAACTGCGCTAGACAGGTGCTTCAGGTTCTTGCCGAGGCGGATGTGCCGTGCCGATGTTCGGGCTCAATGATGATCAGCTTGCCATCAGCGAGATGGCGACAGCCTTTGCCGCGGAGACGCTGGCGCCCCATGCGGTGCGCTGGGATCATGACAAGCATTTTCCGGTCGACGAGATGCGCGCCGCTGCTGCGCTCGGCATGGGCGGAGTCTACATCCGGGACGATGTTGGCGGTTCGGGCCTGTCGCGTCTGGATGCGGCGCTGATCTTCGAGGCTCTGGCCACAGGTTGCCCCACGGTCTCGGCCTACATCTCGATCCACAACATGTGCGGCTGGATGATCGACGCCTATGGGTCTGACGAGCAACGTCAGCGTTTCCTGCCCCGGCTGTGCACCATGGAGCATCTGGCCAGCTATGCGCTGACCGAACCGGGTGCGGGCTCCGATGCGGCCGCGCTCAAGACCCGCGCCGTGCGAGATGGCGACCATTACATCGTCACCGGGCAGAAGCAGTTCATCTCCGGCGCTGGCCGCTCGGATGTCTATGTCACCATGGTCAGGACCGGCGAAGACGGGGCGGGGGGCATTTCCACTCTGGTGATCGAGAAGGACACGCCGGGCCTCTCGTTCGGTGCTGAAGAGCGCAAGATGGGCTGGAATGCCCAGCCGACGCGCGCCGTGATCCTCGATCAAGCCCGCGTGCCTGTGGCCAACCGGCTTGGCCCGGAGGGCATCGGCTTCAAGATCGCCATGGCCGGTCTTGATGGCGGGCGTCTCAACATCGGGGCCTGCTCGATCGGCGGTGCCAAGGCTGCGCTCGACCGGGCCATTGCCTATGCGGCAGAGCGCAAGGCCTTCGGCAAGAGCCTCGACCAGTTCCAGGCGCTGCAGTTCACTCTGGCCGACATGGCGACAGAACTGGAAGGCGCGCGCAGCCTGCTCTGGCGTGCCGCTGCCGCCCTTGACCGCAAGGACCCCGATGCCACCACGCTGTGCGCCATGGCCAAGCGCGTCGCCACTGACACAGGCTTCACCATCGCCAACCAGGCGCTGCAACTGCACGGCGGCTACGGCTACCTCGCCGACTACGGCATTGAAAAGATCGTGCGCGACCTCAGGGTCCACCAGATCCTCGAAGGCACCAACGAGATCATGCGCCTGATCGTGGCGCGCTCGTTGCTCGGCCGCGGCAATCGGGCCTGAGATGTCGTCGTCGCTGAAACCTCTGCTCTTCGGGCTGGCTCTCGCGATCTCGGGCGTGGCCCTGTTCCGGGTCGCCGGCCACCTGTTCTTCTTCGAAGGGCGGGCATCTGCCAATGGGCAGGCGCTTGCCGGTGCCGTCGCCGGCCTCACAGTGGGCTGGCTTGTCAGCCGCCACTGCTGCGGTCTTCGGGGTGTTGTGCTTGCTGCCATTCCCGGCCTGTTGCTGATGGCTGCCATCACGTCGCATTTCGGGCTGGCCTTTCCGAACATCGATCCGAAACTCGACAAGGGCTTCGGCGGGCTGATGCTCTGGTTCCATGGCTTCATGCTGCTCGGCGGGCTGACAGCGCGCGCGTCTGTGAATCCACCACATTCCGACCTTCCAACTGCCTGACACTGACACTGCCGGAGGACACCATGACCACCATCGCATTCATCGGACTGGGCAACATGGGGGCCCCGATGGCCGCCAACCTGACGAAGGCAGGGCACAGCGTGATCGGCTTCGATCTGTCCGAAACATCGAGGCGCGAGGCCGAAGCCCTGGGGATCACGATTGCAGCGACCGCAGCAGACGCGCTGCGGGATGCCAGCGCGGTTGTCACCATGCTGCCGGCGGGCAGCCACGTGCGCACGGTCTGGAGCCAGATCGCGACGGCAGCCCGACCAGGCACACTGCTGATCGATTCCTCCACCATCGATGTCGACAGCGCGCGCGCCGTCCATGCCATCGCGGCAGCCGCCGGAATGGCGTCGGTCGATGCGCCGGTTTCGGGCGGCACGGGCGGTGCCAAGGCTGCCACGCTGACCTTCATGGTGGGCGGGGCGGAGGATGCGTTTTCCGCGGCACGGCCACTTCTCGAAGCCATGGGCAAGAGGATCGTCCACTGCGGCGGACCCGGCGCGGGGCAGGCCGCCAAGATTTGCAACAACATGATCCTGGGGGTTTCGATGATTGCCGTCGGCGAAGCTTTCGCCCTGGGTGAGAAACTTGGCCTCTCGCATCAGGCGCTGTTCGATGTCGCCTCGACCTCGTCGGGCCAGTGCTGGTCGCTGACAACCTACTGCCCCGTGCCCGGGCCGGTGCCGACCTCACCCGCCAACAACGGCTACAAGCCCGGTTTCGCAGCCGAGTTGATGCTGAAGGATCTCAAGCTCGCGCAGGACGCCGCCAAGGCCACCGGCGCTTCAACACCGCTCGGTGCCGAGGCGGCCGACCTCTATGCCCGGTTCGCTGCAGATGGGAACGCTGGTACCGACTTTTCGGGCATCATCGCCATGCTGCGTTCAGGGGCAGCATAAGGCAGCGAACAGGTGCCGCGCCGGCATGATCGTGTGCTTCAATTCCCGGCCTGACCGGCCGGACGTGCGATCGCCGCTCTGGCGAGAGCAAGGGCATCGGCAAGCACCTCCTGATCGCCGATCTGATTGGCAAGGATCAGCACCAGCGCTGCGTTGAGCGCCGCGCTCTGCTCGTCGGCAAGGCCGCGATGCGCTTCAATGATCGCGCGATAGGCCGCATCCATATCCGCGAACCGTGGCTGGCTATCGATCTTCATCAGCCATTCCTTTCGACTTGCGCAGAGCCGCTGCAATGCGCTCCTGGTCAGCATGCCGGAAGCGCGCCGCGACATGGCCGTCCGGGCGGATCAGGTAGGCCGCACAGTTCGTGAGATCGAACCGCTCCCGTAGCAAGTTGTCGTCTGCGCCAGGCACGACATGGGTGACCCAGACCGGGGCCAGACCCACAGGAACCGAAGGGCCGGCCAGCAGCAGGAAGCTGCCGTTCAGGCACTCGCCGAGATAGGCGCGCCCGAAGGGAGCATCGGGGATGGGCGCACCCGGGGCGGGGCCGGCGGACCAGATCTCTCTATCGACTGTCGACAAAGAGCTTCCGGCATAGGCCGTGGGCAGCGACAGCCTTCCGGAATTGACGAAGCGCCTGGCAAACGGCTGAGTGCGCGCCAATGCCAGCGCCGCGTTGCGGAACAACCGCTCGGCAAGGCTGCGTGGCGCGATGAAGTCGGTCGCCCGGGTCGAGTTCTGGATGTTTTCGTCTGCGGCCTCGGAGCGCTCGCTGTCATAGCTCGCCAGCAGTTCATCGGGCGAAACGCCCGCCATCACGAGAGCCAGCTTCCAGCCAAGATTGTCCGCGTCCTGGATGCCCGAATTGGCACCGCGTGCCCCGAAAGGCGATACCTGATGTGCCGCGTCGCCGGCAAAGATCACGCGGCCATCGCGGAACCGCTCCAGACGGCGGCACTGGAACCGATAGATCGAGACCCATTCCAGGTCGAAATCGGCGTGGCCCAGCATGCGCTCGATGCGCGGGCGCACCACGGCTGGTTGCCGCTCGTACTCGGCGTCAGCGTCAGGCGAGAGTTGCAGGTCGATGCGCCAGATGTCGTCGGGCTGCTTGTGCAGCAAGCAGGACTGCCCGGAATGGAACGGCGGGTCGAACCAGAACCAGCGCTCGACAGGGAAGTCGGCTTGCATCCGGACATCGGCAATGAGAAATTGGTCCTCGAATATTTCGCCGGCAAATGACAAGCCAAGCATGGAACGCATCGGCGAACGGGCACCATCGCAAGCCACCACATGATCGGCGGCCAGATCATAGCAACCATCCGGCGTCTCAATGGTGAGATGCACGATACCGGTCGCATTGCGGACAAAA
This sequence comes from Hyphomicrobiales bacterium, assembly GCA_027487245.1. GTDB lineage: Bacteria > Pseudomonadota > Alphaproteobacteria > Rhizobiales > Beijerinckiaceae > Allobosea. The sequence goes on along the minus strand of JAIYDY010000092.1, from coordinate 47,437 downwards.
ACCACACGGTTCTTCCAGCGCAGATCAACGCCGAGCGCCAGTGCACGATCGATCAGGAACTTCTCGACATGGAACTGCTGGAGATTGATGAACGCCGGCATCTTGTGGCCGGGTTCGGGCAGCAGGTCGAACTGGTAAAGACACTCGCCAGCCTGAAAGACCTTGCCGACCTGCCAGCTGACACCCTTTTCCAACATCGGCTTCGCCACGCCAAGGCGGTCAAAGATCTCCAGCGTCCGCTTGGCGAAGCAGATGGCGCGGGAGCCATCGCCGATGCGATCGGAATCGTCGAGCAGTACGACCCTCGTTCCGCGCTGCGCCAGATCGATGGCCAGCGCGAGTCCGACCGGTCCTGCGCCGACAATAATCACCGGGTGGTGGGCCGGTGAAGCGCGGTCCTGATCCGGCGAAGGCGCATAGGAGAATTGCGCGAAAGTGCCTTTTGTGGCGCGCAAGGGCATCAATCCTGAAGGGCGGTCCACATCGCGACGTCGCGCTCATCGGTCCAGATCCGCGGCCAGTCGATCCCGCGGGCCTCGTCATAAGCCCTGCTGACATTGAAGGGCAGGCAGTGTTCATAGATGGCATAATCACCGAAAGGCTTGTCCATCTCGGCCCGTACAGCCGCTGCCGTTTCCTTCAGCGAGAGGCCGCGTGCGACGGCCCGTTCTGCAGTGCCAAACAGCGCGTTCAGAAAGTCAGCCGTACCGGCCATGGCAGCCTTGACGGTGGCGGACCCGACCAGCGCGTCGCCGCGGCCCGGGACCAGCGCCACCGCATCCAGCGCCGCGAGCCTTGCGATGGTTTGTGGCCATTCGCGCAGGAAGGCGTCGCCGCAGTAGCAGGCCGACTTGTATTCCACGAGGTCACCGGAGAACAGAACACCGGCATCGGGCACCCAGGCAATCGTGTCGCCTGCCGTGTGGCCACGCCCCGGATGCGAAATCTCAACGCGGCGCTTGCCAAGCCAGAGCGTCAATGAGCCGGCAAAAGTCAATGTTGGCCAGGTCAATCCGGGCACCGTGTCGACACCCCTGAACAACCGCGGAAAACGACCGATCTCGGAGGCCATGTCTTCGGCGCCGCGCTCGACGATCAGCTTTCGGGTGGCCTCATGCGCGATGATCTCCGAGGCACCATAGGCCGATGCGCCCAGCACGCGCACGGCGTGGTAGTGCGAGAGCAGCACATACTTGATCGGCTTGTCCGTGACAGCGCGCACCCGGGCGATGACATCCTGCGCCATCAACGGTGTGGCCTGTGCGTCGATCACCATGCAGCTGTCGTCACCGATGATGATTCCGGTGTTGGGATCACCTTGCGCCGTATAGGCGTAAAGCCCTTCACCGATTGCCGAGAAGGTGACGGCCTTGGCCGTCAGATCCGCCTGGGAGGCAAATGCTTTGCCGGACATCGATTTTGCTCCCGCGTTCATTCTGCGTCTGGTTGACGCGATGGAAGGGCCTGCTGGAAGGCGTCGATCTCGGCGAGGGCAGCATCCGTCCGGGCCATCAATGGATAGCGTGTGAGATCGACACCATAGCGCCTTGCGTTGAACATCTGCGGCACAAGGCAGATGTCGGCCAGCGTCGGTGTGTCACCATAACAAAGCTGCCCGGGCGAGGATGCCAGCCGCTTCTCGATGGCCTCGAAGCCGCGCTCGATCCAGGTCCGGCACCACGCGGCGCGGGCGGCTTCATCGGAGCCGTAGTCTGCCGTCAGCTTGTCGAGGACGCGCAAGTTGCCCAGCGGGTGGATGTCGGTCGCAATGGTCAGCGCCATCTCGCGGATGATCGCCCGGTCTCGCGCAGAGCCCGGCAGCAACGGAGGCTCGGGGAAACACTCGTCAAGATACTCGATGATGGCGAGCGACTGCGACAGCCCGAAGCCCTGCTCGCTCCAGAACGGCACCAGGCCAGCGGGATTATGGCGCAGGAAGGCGCTGTCACGCTGCTCGCCCTTGCGCAGATGCACAGCGCGCTGCTCAACCTCGAGCCTTTTCAGGTTGACGGCGATCCGCACCCGGTAGGCGGCGGAGGACCTGAAATAGCCATACAGGATGCCCGCTTCAGGCATGCGGCGCGACCTGCTGCTCGATGGCCCCAAAGATCGAGTGCCCTTTGGCGTCCTTCATCTCGATGCGAACGACGTCGCCGATCTTGAGGAAGTTGGTCTTGGGCGCGCCACCGGTGATGGTCTCGACCACACGCTGCTCGGCAATGCACGAATACCCCAGACCGCCCTCGCCTATCGGACGCCCCGGGCCGCCGTCGGCACCCTTGTTCGAGACAGTTCCAGAGCCGATGATACTGCCGGCCGACAAGGCGCGGGTGCGTGCGGCGTGCATGATCAGCGCAGGGAAATCGAAGGTCATGTCGCTGCCGGCATCGGCGCGGCCAAACGGCCTGCCATTGAGGAAGGTCAGCAGCGGCAGCCGGACCTTGCCGCCATCCCACGCCGTGCCCAACTCGTCGGGCGTGACCGCCACCGGCGAGAAGGCGGAGGCCGGCTTGGACTGGAAGAATCCGAAACCCTTGCCGAGTTCGGCCGGGATGAGATTGCGCAGCGACACGTCATTGACGAGCATGACAAGCCGGATGGCGGCAGCGGCGACCTCGCGGCTTGCACCCATCGCCACATCTCCGACGATGACGGCCACCTCGCCTTCGAGATCAGCGCCATGATCCTCGCTGGCCAGCGGGATCGGATCGCGCGGACCGAGAAAGGCATCGGAACCGCCCTGATACATCAGGGGATCGGTCCAGAAGCTGGCCGGCATCTCGGCGCCCCGGGCTTTGCGCACCAGTTCGACATGGTTGACGTAGGCCGAGCCATCAGCCCACTGGAAGGCGCGGGGCAAGGGCGACGCGCAATCATGCTCGTGAAAGCGGAAGGAAGGCACAGAGCCCAGTTCAAGCTGAGCTGCCAGGTCGGCCAGCCGCGGCGCGACGCGGTCCCAGTCATCCAGGGCAGCCTGGAGCGACGGCGCGATGAAGAACGCATCCGTGGCACGGGTCAGGTCTGCGGTGACGACAACAAGGCGGCCATCACGGCCATGTTTCAGCGAAGCGAGCTTCATGGGGTTCCTTGGGTGAGCGTTTCCTTGAGTGGCCACTTCTGCGGCGGCCATGCTCGTTTCTCGACCACCGGACTATCGCGGGTCTTTGCGCCCCGGGTCAAAGCCCTTTTTCAAGTCAGCCCAACAATCGATGTAGCGGTGCTGGAGAGTCGGCAGGCTCGCCGCGTGGGCCGTGACGCGTTGGGGCAGGCGCGTCTCGAACATGAAGGCCATGGTGCCGGTGAGCTTGACAGGCTGGAGCGGAACATTCGAGGCGTGTTCGAAGGCCGGCGTGTCAGGCCCGTGCGGCAACATCATGTTGTGCAGGCTGTAGGCACCGGGCACGAAGCCCTCCGGCTTGGCATCATAGACGCCGTAGATCAGCCCCATGAATTCGCTCATGATGTTGCGATGATACCAGGGCGGGCGGAAGGTGTTTTCGGCCACCATCCAGCGCTCCGGAAAGATCACGAAGTCGATGTTGGCCGTGCCGGGCTCGCCAGACGGCGAGGTCAGCACCGTGAAGATCGATGGGTCGGGATGATCGTAGGAGATCGATCCTACGGCGGCATAGCGCCTGAGATCATACTTGTAGGGATAGTAGTTGCCATGCCATGCCACCACATCCAGCGGTGATTGAGCAATGGCGGTGACGAACAGGTCGCCGCCCCACTTGACGAACAGCTGTGAAGGCCGCTCGTCCACCTCATAGACAGCAACGGGCGTGAGAAAATCACGCGGATTCGCCAGACAGTTTGCGCCAATGGGTCCGCGTTCCGGCAAGGTGAAGGCCCCACCATAGTTCTCGCAGACATAGGCACGGGCAGGACCGTCGACCAGTTCGCAGCGGAACATGATGCCACGCGGAATGACGCAGATTTCGCCGGGTTCGATCTCGATGATGCCGAACTCGGTGAAGAAGCGCAGTTGCCCTGATTGCGCAACGATGAGCATCTCTCCATCAGCATTGGAGAAATACTCCCGGTCCATCGAGCAAGTGACCAGAACGACATGTGCAGCCATGCCCGACTGGCTTTCGGCATCGCCTGCGGTGGTGATGGTCTGCAGGCCTTCCACGAAGGTCATGGGTGTGTCCGGCAGAGGGCTTGGGTCCCAGCGCATCTGGCCCAGCATGGGCTTGCGCTCGGCGCTGTTTGGCGCGGTGCGCAGCAGTCCGGGATCAACCGGCTCGTAGCGGGCATTGTGCTTGACGCTGGGCCTGACCCGGTAAAGCCAGGATCGCTCGTTCTTGCCCTGAGGGGCCGTGAATGCCGAACCGGACAGCTGTTCGGCGAACAATCCGTAGCTGCATTTCTGGGGCGAATTTCGTCCTACAGGCAGCGCGCCATCGAGCGCCTCTGTCTCGAAGGAATTGCCGAAGCCGGACATGTAGCTCAGCCTGGCCTCGACGGTCGTCCTGGCCCCTCCGCTCATGCCCTCCGCCTTGTCCCGAAAGGTTTCCGGCTGTCCGATCGTCCGGTCTGTCCCGCGCATCGCCTGCTCCCTGTTTGCGCCGTTATGACTCAGCCGGAGGCTCGCGACAAGATAGTTGCAAGTGAAACTGTCTACTGCCGGTTTAGGACTGGCGCAGCGCCTGCATCCAGCCGATCAGCCCGGCCGTGGAACTGTCGCGCTCAGCGGCAGACTGCCGCCCTTCGACCATGGGCTGAAGGCCGGTGGCGAGTTCCTTGCCGAGTTCGACGCCCCATTGGTCAAAGGCGTTGATGCCCCAGATCGCCGCCTCCACGAAGACGCGATGCTCGTACAGCGCGATGATGCGACCCAGCGTGAACGGATCAAGCTTGCGATAGAGCAGCATGGTCGAGGGCCGATTGCCCGGAAAGACGCGGTGCGGCGCCAGCCGTTCCACCTCGTCAGATGGCAGGCCGCGGCCCGCCAGCTGTGCCCGGGCTTCTTCGAGCGTCCGGCCACGCATCAGGGCTTCGGACTGAGCAAGAACATTGGCCGCCAGAATGGCGTGATGCTGCGCCAGATCCGGCTCATGGGCCTCGGCTGCCAGCAGGAACTCGGCGGGAACGACATCCGCTCCCTGATGCAGCAACTGCATGAAGGCGTGCTGGCCATTGGTGCCGGGCTCACCCCAAACCACAGGCCCTGTCGCAACGGCGACCGGCTGGCCCTCGGTGGTCACGCGCTTGCCGTTGGATTCCATGTCGAGTTGCTGGAGGTAGGCAGGCAGGCGCGACAGTCGCTGATCATAGGGCAGCACGGCGCGCGTGGCGTGGCTGCAGCCATTGCGATGCCAGATGCCCACCAGAGCCAGCAGCACGGGCAGGTTCGTGTCCAATGGAGCCGTACGGAAGTGCTCGTCCATGGCGTGGGCGCCGGCAAGGAACGCCGTGAAGTGCTCCGGCCCGATCGCCAGCATCACCGGCAGGCCGACGGCCGACCACACCGAGTAGCGGCCTCCAACCCAGTCCCAGAACCCGAAGATCCGGTCAGGCTGAATGCCGAAGGCGGCAACCTTGTCGAGGGCGGTCGAGACGGCACAGAAATGCGTCGCAACGGCTGCCTCGCCCAGACCTGCCACCAGCCAGCGCCGCGCGGAAGCGGCATTGGTCATGGTCTCGATGGTGGTGAACGTCTTCGAGGCCACAATGAAGAGCGTCCGCGCTGGATCAAGCGACTTCAAGGTGTCGGCGAGGTGCGCCCCATCGATGTTGGAAATGAAATGAAGCCTTGGGCCATCATGATAGGGTGCCAGCGCCAGCGTCACCATCACCGGCCCGAGGTCCGACCCGCCGATGCCAATGTTGACGACATCGGTAAAGGGCTTGCCATCAGCCGCCGAGATCTTGCCGCTGCGCACGCCATCGCAGAAGCGGCCCATGCTGGCCAGCACGGCGTTCACGTCCGGCATCACGTCGCGGCCCTCGACCATGACCGGACGGTTCGAGCGGTTGCGCAAGGCGGTGTGCAGGACGGCGCGGCCTTCGGTGTTGTTTATTGCTTTGCCGGCAAACATCGCGTCGCGCTTGACTTCGACGTTCGTGGCCCTGGCCAGATCGAACAGCCCTGCCAGCGAAGCGTCCGTGAGCGCGGTCTTGGAGAAATCGAGCAACATGTCATCGGCGCGGACAGAAAGGCGCTGGAACCGTTCCGGATCACCGGCAAACAGTTCGCGGTAAGACAGGCCCGTCGCTGCGGAACCCATGCGGGCCAGTTCGCTCCAGATCATGTCGGCCGTCATGAAAACCTCGATTTCGTGGACCTGAGCCAAAGCGCAGGCGCACTTGGTGAAGTGCAGTTGCGCGTGGGTCTTGTGTCCTGGGAGGAGAGAAGCATGCTCACAGCACCGCTCCAGGGTTGAGAATGCCGGTCGGGTCAAGCGTCGCCTTGATGGCGCGCATCAGCGCCAGTTCGACCGGATCCTTGACCCCCGGAAGCAGATGCCTCTTCAGCCTGCCAATGCCATGCTCGGCGGAGATCGAGCCGTGAAAGCTGGCAACAACGGCATGAACTGCCGCGTTGATCTCGTCCCAGCGTGCCAGGAAAGCGGCCTTGTCGGCCCCCTCTGGCTGGGTGATGTTAAAGTGGATGTTGCCATCGCCAAGATGGCCGAAAGGCAGCGGTCGGCAGCCGGGAACCATCCTGACGACCAGAGCGATGGCCTCAGCCAGAAAGTCCGGAACGGCGGCCACCGGCACCGACACATCATGCTTGATGGAGCCACCCTCGAAGCGCTGGACCTCGCTCATCGCCTCGCGGATGCGCCACAGGTCCTGCCGCTGGCCTTCGGAGGCGGCGAGCACGGCGTCGCTGATGACGCCCTGGTCAAGCGCGGCTTCCAGCAACCTCTCGACGGTCGCATCGAGCCCGTCGGCGCCGGGTGACGACAACTCCATCAGCACATACCACGGCGAGGGTGCGCCAAGGGGATCGCGCGCGCCCGGCGCGTGGCGGAGCACCACCTCGACGCCGAAGCGCGGCATGATCTCGAAGGTGGTGAGTTGCTGGCCGGCCTCGGCCCTGGCGAGATGAAGGAGCGCAAGGGCCTGATCGGGGCTGTCCACGGCCAGAAAGGCGGTGGCGCGCGCCTTCGGCTTCGGAAACAGTTTCAGGGAAGCGGCGGTGATCACGCCGAGCGTGCCCTCCGCCCCAATGAAGAGGTTCTTGAGATCGTAGCCGGTGTTGTCCTTGCGCAGGGTCCGCAGCCCGTTCCAGATGCGGCCATCGGCCAGGACCACCTCAAGCCCGAGGCAAAGGTCGCGGCTGTTGCCATAGGCAAGCACCGCCGTGCCGCCGGCATTGGTCGAGAGGTTGCCGCCGATGGTGCAGCTGCCTTCGGAGGCCAGCGAGAGCGGAAACAGGCGGTCGGCGCCATCAGCCGCATCCTGCACGCGGCTCAAGGTGACGCCGGCTTCAATGATGATCGTGTCACTCACGGGATCGATGCTGCGCACCTTGTCCATGCGCCCGAGCGACAGGATGATCTCCCGGCCATCGGCCACCGGGATCTGGCCGCCAACAAGGCCGGTATTGCCGCCCTGCGGCACGATCGGCGTTCCGGTCTCGCGGGCCAGCGCGAGCAGCGCGGCAACCTGTGCGGTGCTGGAAGGCCGCGCCACGGCCCGGGCCTTGCCCGTGAAAAGATCGCGCCACTCCTTCAGGTAGGGCGCCATGTCGACGCTGTCCGTCAGCAGGTTGCGCGCACCAATGATCGCCCCGAAGGCCTGAAGCGTGCTGTCCATGCCGCGTACCTATCTCTTCTTGCGAGCAACCGGCTTGCTGAACACGCCGACCAGTTCGACATGGTGAGAATAGCGGAACTGATCGACCGGCGTCACCTGGTCCAGCGTGTAGCCGCCGCGCAGCAAGGTGCCGGCATCGCGCACGAAACTGGCGATATCGCACGAGACATAGGCGATGCGAGGCACCACTGAACGGGCCAGTTGGCCAGCCTGTGCCTCGGCGCCGGCGCGGGGCGGATCGAGTATCACGGCATCGAAGGGCTTCAGTTCCATCTCCAGCAGCGGCCGGCGGAACAGATCGCGGGTTTCGATGGTGATGCGCCTGAGACCCGGCGTGGCGCGGGCTGCGCGGTCGAGCGCTGCCAGAGAGGCCGCATCGCTCTCGCAAGCATGCACCTCGGCAGCTTCCGCCAGCCTCAGCGCGAAGGGGCCTGACCCGGCAAACAGGTCGGCGACGCGCCGCGCTCCGGCCACGGCCTCCACGGCCAGCCGCCCAAGCACCTCTTCGCCCTCCACCGTTGGCTGCAGGAAACCGCCCGGCGGGATGTTGACGATGGCGCGGCCCATGCTCTGGCTGGCATCGGCCCGCGCAATGATGGTGTCGCCGTGCACCGACAGGCGCACCAGATCGAGTTGGTGGGCCAGGGATGTCAGCCCGATGCGCTGCTTCTCGCTGGGCGGGCCATTGCCACGCACGTCGACATCGAGCCCGTTCAGCGTGGCGGTGATCAGGATCGTCAGGGGCTTTGCGGACGCGGCAAGCGCCCGCGTGAGGGCCTGCGCGATGGCCGGTGCACGCGCCAGTTCGGGTTTCAGGATCGGGCAATGATCGACCTCGATCAGGTCATGGCTGCGGGCACGCATGAAGCCGGCAAGAGACTCGTTGTCGCGGCGGCGGCCGTGCAGGGTCACTCTCCGGCGACCCGTGCCATGGCCATCGACCAGCGGCCTGACCTCATTCGTGATGCCGGCGCGCGCGAGTGCCTGCAAGACCAGGCCATGCTTCCAGCCGGCATAGGTCTCGGCGCCCAGATGCTGCGTCGCGCAGCCGCCGCAGCGGCCGAACAGCGGACAGACCGGGGCGACCCTGTCCGGCGACGGCGTGACGATGCGTTCCAGACGCGCCTGCTCGCCACTCCCGGTGATCTCGACGACCTCGCCCGGCAGCGCACCGGCCACGAAGCTGTGCCCGCCCTGCTCGTCAGCAATGCCATCGGCGCGCGCGCCAAGGCGGGCGATGGTGACGGTGCGCAGGTCGCTGGGAGTGCCGGACACGGGAAGCCTTGGTTGCAAGTGGTGCAATGAGCACGGTATCGATGGATCGGGCATGCCCGCTGCGGATGTCATGTCGCCTATCAGGTTCGGAAGCGGGCGGGAATGGATTTGACGGGCATGACAACGAACGGAGTGATGACCATGGACATGCGCAGCGGCATCATCGAGGCCATCGGGCGCACCCCGCTGATCGCGCTCAAGCAGGCCTCAGCGGCGACCGGTTGCCGCATCCTCGGCAAGGGCGAGTTCATGAACCCCGGCCAGTCGGTCAAGGACCGTGCCGCGCTGGCGATCATCCGCGACGCCGAGGCTCGCGGCCTGCTCAGGCCCGGCGGCGTCATTGTCGAGGGCACGGCGGGCAACACCGGGATCGGCCTGGCGCTGGTCGGCAATGCGCTGGGCTACCGGACGGTGATCGTGATGCCGAACACCCAGAGCCAGGAAAAGAAGGACATGATCCGGCTGGCCGGTGCCGACCTGATCGAGGTGCCCGCCGCGCCGTTTTCCAGCCCGAACAACTATGTGAAGGTATCAGGACGGCTGGCAGAGGCACTTGCCAAAGTGACGCCGGCCGGCGTGGTCTGGGCCAACCAGTTCGACAACGTTGCCAATCGCGAAGGGCATGCCGCCACGACCGGACCTGAGATCTGGGAACAGACCGGCGGCGACATCGATGGCTTCATCTGCGCTGTCGGCACCGGCGGAACACTCGCCGGGGTGGCCAAGGCTTTGCGGGCCGCAAAGCCGGCGATCACCATCGGCCTTGCCGATCCGATGGGGGCGGCGCTTCATGCCTACTACACCACCGGAACGCTGAAGGCCGAGGGTTCGTCGATCACCGAGGGCATCGGGCAGGGGCGGATCACCGCCAATCTGGAAGGCTTCCGGCCGGATGTGTCGTTCCAGATCAGCGACGAAGAGGCGCTGCCGGTCGGCTTCGACCTCCTGGAGCATGAAGGCCTGTGCGTTGGTGGCTCGGCAGCCGTCAATGTTGCCGGCGCTATCCGGCTGGCGCGGCATCTGGGGCCAGGTCGGACCATCGTCACCATCCTGTGCGACTATGGCACGCGCTATCAATCGAAGCTGTTCGACCCTGTGTTCCTGCGCGGCAAGAACCTGCCGGTGCCCGGCTGGATGGAGCGCCCCGCAGGGGTCAGCCCCGAAATCCTCGCGGGCGTGATGGGCTCCTGACCTCGCCTTTTCAGGGTTTACCGACCTCCTGCCTCAAGGCTGCAATCTCCGCGCGCAGCGCCTTGAGTTCGGCCATCACATCCTCGCCGCTGTGGGCAGGATGGGTCAGTTTCGGCGCTTCGCTGGCCGTGACCTCATCGAGCGCGGTCACGACCACGCCGATGAACAGGTTGAGCACCATGAAGGCCGACAGCACCATGAACAGCATCACGAAGATCCAGCCGTACTCGTTGCCCTTTTCGGCGAGCGGCTTGACGATGCCGTTCGACCAGTCATCGAAGGTCATGGACTGGAACAGCGTGTAGGCGGTCTGCCCAATGGAGCCGAACAGTTCGGGATTGGTGTCGCCGAACAGCTTCGTGCCCATAACCGCGAACACATAATAGACCAGCAGCAGCAGCAGGCCGATCGAGCCCATGCCCGGCAACGCGCCGATCAGGCCGGCGACGACCTTGCGCAGTGACGGGACGACGGTGATCAGCCTGAGCGCGCGCAGTACCCGCAGGGCCCGCAACACCGATAGCGATTCGCTGGTCGGCACCAGGGCAATGCCGACCACGAACAGGTCGAACAGGCTCCACGGATCCCGAAAGAAGGCCCCGCGCCTGACGATGATCCGTGCCACGAGTTCGGCGACAAAGATGGCCAGGATGGTGCGGTCCAGCGCATGAAGGAACGTTCCATAACTGGCCATGATCGACTTGGAGGTTTCCATGCCGAGCGTGATGGCGTTGATGATGATCAGGACCATCACCACGCGCTCTGTGAGGCGATGGTCGATGATGCGGGCGAGGAAAGCCGTCATGGGTTCATCCGTTGTGTTTTCGGGTTCGATGTTTCCGACCTTGTCCGGGGCAGGGGGCGCGGCAGACCGGGTCCCGGTGCCTCTTGGCCGCCAAGCAATGGCGCGCCATTGGCGATGGGTGCGGGCGAGGAGCACCACGATCTGTCGCAGGAAGCGCGCTACAGCTGATTGTGAACGATCACCATATCTGTTTGCTGGCCGCCAGGCTCGGGCAGGCGCGTTCTAGCGTGCCTTCGGCGGCCAGCGCAATGGCCAGGTCTTGACGCGGTCCACGAGATTCTCGACCAGCACCTCATCCTCGCTGGCGAAAACCCGGCCCTTCACTGAAACGCCCGCCTCGATCACGGTGCCGGGCGTGCCGGACACCAACGGGTGCCACCATTTCAGGTCCTCCCCGTTGGCCACCAGCCTGTAGCCGCAGGTCGGCGGCAGCCAGCGCAGCGTGCGCACCTGCTCGGGCGTCAGCGTCACGCAGTCCGGCACCTTGGTCGCCCTGTTGCCATAATCCTTGCAGCGGCAAGAGCCGGCATCGAACAGGGTGCACCCCACATCGGTGGCGTGGATCGCGCCCGTGTCCTCATCCTCAAGCTTGATCAGGCAGCAACGACCGCACCCGTCACAGAGGCTTTCCCACTGCTCGGGGCTCATCTGGTCCAGCGTCGTGGTCTTCCAGAACGGAAGGTTGCTCATGTCGATCTCGCACGCTTGCGCCATCGCCGTTGTCGTCCGTGGCGCCATGTCCGGTGAACCGTTTTTCGGCAGGTCTTGCAAGGGGCGCATGGACGCGGTGCCGGACAGCATAAGCGATCGCTCCTTCATCTGCCCCCCTTTCCAAGTTGCGAGGGTCATTCCATACTGGCGCCCAGTATCGAGAAATGGCCGGGTTATCCGGCAAGGAGAGCCGTCATGATCAACCGCCGTCTGGCCAATGCCGTCTTCGCAAGCCTCATCCTGACCACCAGCGCGCTGGCAAGCCTGCCGGCCATGGCGCAGGTCGTCTACAACCGGGGACAGGAAGCCGATCCCGAGACCCTTGATCCGCAGAAGATCTCGACATCGGCCGAGTTCCACATCATGCGCGATCTCTACGAGGGCCTGATCATCCACAACGGCCAAGGCAAGGTCGTGCCCGGCGTGGCGGAGAGCTGGACCAGTTCGGACGATGGCAAGGTCTACACCTTCAAGCTGCGCGCCAACGCGAAGTGGTCGAACGGCGATGCAGTCAAGGCCGGTGACTTCGTGTTCGCCTGGCGCAGGGCTGCGGCCCCCGAGACAGGCGCGAAGTACACCAACGTCCTGTATCCGGTGAAGGGCCTCGAGGCCGTGCACAAGGGGACAGCTGGCGCGAAGCCCGAGGATATCGGCATCCGCGCCATCGATGACCGCACGCTCGAAGTCACGCTCAACAACCCGACCCCTTATTTCATCGAATTGCTGACCCTGCCTGTGGCAGGGCCACTGCATCCCGCCTCGGTGGCGCAGCATGGGAGCAATTTCGTCAAGCCCGAGAACAAGGTGTCGAACGGGGCCTTCCGCCTGCGCGAGTTCACGCCCGGGGCGCAGGCCTCGCTGGTCAAGAATCCATCATTCCATGACGCGGCCAATGTGAAGATCGATCAGGTCAACTTCATTCCGCTGGCCGACTCGGCCGCGGCTGCCCGCCGCTTCCAGGCCGGGGAAATCCTGTCGACGGTGAACATCCCGGCCAACCAGATCAAGAGCCTGCGCCAGCAACTCGGCGCTCAGGTCTCGGTGACGCCGCAACTCGGCATCTGGTATCTGACCTTCAACAACGACAAGCCGCCCTTCAACGACGCGCGCGTGCGCCGTGCCCTGTCCATGGTGCTCGACCGCGAGTTCATCGCCGAACAGGTCTGGAACGGCTCGATGCTGCCGGGCTATTCGTTCGTGCCACCGGGCACCAACAACTACGGTCCCCAGATCGAACTGGGCTTCAAGGCACAGTCGGTGATCGACCGCGAGGAAGCGGCGAAGAAGCTTCTGGCCGAGGCCGGTTTCGGTCCGGGCAAGCCGCTCAAGGTCGAGTATCGCTTCAACATGAGCCCTGAGAACCAGGCGACCTTCGTTGCGATTGCCGACCAGTGGAAGGCGATCGGTGTCGAAACGACCCCGATCTCCACCGACGGGCGCACGCACTTCGCCTTCCTGCGTGATCGCGGGGCCTACGATGTGGCCCGCGCCGGCTGGATCGCCGACTATAACGGTCCCCGGAACTTCCTGTTCCTGCTCGAATCCAGCGCCATTCCCGGCCTGAACTATGCCCGCTGGTCGAACGCCCAGTATGACGAGCTGATGAGGCGCGCCGCTGCCGAAGTCGACATCACCAAGCGCGCCGGAATTCTTGGCCAGGCCGAAACGATCCTGCTCAACGAAGCGCCCTATACGCCCGTGCTGTTCTTCACCAACCGCAACCTGATTTCGCCGAAGCTTGAAGGCTTCACGCCAAATCCGCGCGCCTCGAACCCGACACGATACATGTCGATCAAAGGCTGAGTTGCGTCCGCGACCCTCGCCAAAATGGCCCGCGCCATCAGCCTGCCTCATCCTGAGCCTGTCGAAGGACGAGGCAGTAGCACCGTTCTCTGGAGCTCCTCCTTCGACGGGCTCAGGATGAGGATTTGTGGGGCGGTGCAGAGCTTGGGGCTTGCGCCATGCTGATGTACATCTTCAGACGGCTGACCTCGGCCTTGCCCACGCTGTTCGTGGTGGTGACGCTGTCGTTCTTCCTGATCCGGCTGGCACCGGGCGGTCCGTTCGATCTCGAACAGCCGCTCGAAGCCAAGGTGATGGAGAACCTCAACCGGATCTACAAGCTGGATCGGCCGCTGATCGAGCAGTACTGGCTCTATCTCAGCCATCTGGCGACCGGGGATTTCGGCCCTTCCTTCTATGCGCGGGATTTCACCGTGGCCGAGCTTCTGGCACGCGGGCTGCCGGTCTCGATCACGATCGGGGGGCTCGCCTTGCTGCTGGCCCTCGCGATCGGGATCGTGCTGGGCACCATCGCGGCCTTCCGCCAGAACCAGCCGGCAGACTATTCGGTGATGGTGTTTGCCACCTTCGGCATCACGATACCGACCTTCGTGGTCGCACCCGTGCTTCAGATCGTATTCGGGCTGATGTTGGCATGGCTGCCGGTCGGTGGCTGGAACAATGGCCATATCAGAAACCTGATCCTGCCTGTGATCGCGCTCGCCTTGCCGCAGGTCGCGGTCGTCGCACGCATGATTCGCGCCTCCATGATCGAGGCGCTGCGGTCCAACCACATCCGCACCCTGCGCAGCCAGGGCCTGCCGCGCAGCACGATCGCGATCCACGCCCTGCGCGGAGCGATGCTGCCGGTGGTGTCCTACATGGGCCCGGCAGCGGCGGCCCTGCTCACCGGATCGGTGGTGATCGAAACCATCTTCGGGCTTCCCGGTGTCGGGCGCTACTTCGTCGAAGGCGCGCTGAACCGCGACTACACGCTGGTGATGGGCACTGTCGTGATGGTGGCGGTGTTCGTGCTGGTCTTCAACCTGATCGTCGACATTCTTTACGCGCTGCTCGATCCGCGCGTCAGGTATGACACATGAGCGATGTCCTGGCCCAACCTGTCCCGGTCGGACGCTCGCTCTGGGCCGATGCCCGCATCCGCCTGTTCCGCAACAAGGCAGCGGTCACAAGCCTGTTCTTCCTGATCTTCATGGGCGTGATCTCGATTGCCGGACCGTGGTTCTCGCCGCACCAGTACGAGCGCGTCTACACCGAATACGTGCGGGTTCCGGCGAGCCTGACGGCCTACCCCAAGCCCGAGCAGATCGCGCCGGCCGTGGAGCGGATCGCCGCGCGTGTCCGCGCGCAGATCGAGACACAGCAGGTCATCGGCGGATCGGTCCGCGTGACGCTGGTCAGCCCGCGCGCTATCGACGAGCGCAACCTTGCCTTCTTTGGCCGCTCTGACCTCTTCCAGGGCGCCAACGTGGTCGAGCGGGCGGACGAGGGGCGCAAGCTGGTGATCGATGCGCCGATCCGCTGGCGCACCTTCCTGTTCGGAACCGACGGCAATGGCCGCGACCTGTTCACCCGCACGCTCATCGCCGGGCGGGTGTCGCTGGCCATCGGCCTCCTGGCGACCGGTGTTGCGCTGCTCATCGGCGTGGCCTACGGCGCGACGGCGGGCTATCTGGGCGGACGCATCGACACCGTGATGATGCGCATCGTCGACATTCTTTATGCGCTGCCGTTCATCTTTTTCGTGATCATGCTGGTGGTGTTTTTCGGGCGCAACTTCATCCTGATGTTCCTGGCGGTCGGGGCCATTGAGTGGCTCGACATGGCCCGCATCGTCAGGGGGCAGACCCTGTCGATCAAGCGCCAGGAATACGTGCAGGCCGCCGAGGCGCTGGGCGTCACCTCGAACGGCATCCTGCGCCGCCACATCATCCCCAACACGCTCGGCCCGGTCGTGGTCTACATGACGCTTCTGGTGCCGAAGGTCATCCTGCTCGAAAGCTTCCTGTCATTTCTCGGTCTTGGCGTGCAGGAGCCGATGACCAGCTGGGGCGTGCTGATCTCCGATGGCGCCCGCAACATCCAGAATGCCGAATGGCTGCTTTTCTTCCCAGCTCTGTTCCTCGTCACCACGCTGTTCGCGCTGAACTTCCTTGGCGACGGGCTGCGCGACGCGCTTGATCCGAAGGATCGGTGATGTCCGAACCAATCCTCAGTTTTCGCAATGTTGCGATCCGTTTCCGGACCAATGACGGTTATGTCGAGGCGGTGAAGGGCTCGACAATCGATGTCCATCCCGGTGAGTTCGTCGCCATTGTCGGCGAGTCGGGTTCGGGCAAGAGCCAGAGCGTCATGGCCGCCATGGGTCTCCTGGCCCAGAATGGCGAGGTCACCGGCTCGATCCGCTATCGCGGCACGGAGATCATCGGGCTGCCTGCCGGCGATCTGAACAAGCTCAGGGGGCGCAAGCTCTCGATGATCTTCCAGGAGCCGATGACGTCGCTGGATCCGCTCTACAAGATCGGATCGCAGATTTCCGCCACCTTGCGCCAGCATCAGGGGCTCTCGAAGGACCAGGCTCGGGCCCGCGCGCTGGAACTGCTCAAGCTGGTCCGCATTCCGCAGCCCGAGCAGCGCCTCGATTCCTACCCGCACGAATTGTCGGGAGGCCAGCGGCAGCGCGTGATGATCGCCATGGCGCTCGCCAACGATCCGGACATCCTGATCGCCGATGAGCCGACCACGGCCCTTGATGTCACCATCGAGGCCGAGATCCTGGCGCTGATCGCCGAATTGCAGCAGCGGCTCGGCATGGCTGTGGTGCTGATCACCCATGATCTCGGGATCGTGCGCAAGTATGCCACCTCGGTCTATGTGATGCGCACCGGCGAGATCGTCGAGCATGGCGGGGCGAAAGCGATCTTTGCTGCGCCAAAGCATCCCTACACGCAGATGCTGCTGGCTGCCGAGCCCGAAGGACGGAAGGAACCACCCTCGCCCGATGCCCCGATCATGATCGAGGCGAAGGACGTGCGCGTGACATACCGCATGACGCGCGGGTTCTTCGGCCGCGATTCATCAGACATCAAGGCCGTTGATGGCGTCAGCCTGACCTTGAGGAAGGGCCAGACCATCGGCATTGTGGGCGAGTCCGGTTCCGGCAAGTCGACGCTGGGCAAGGCCATTCTCAAGATGGCGCCCGCCACGGGCCGGATCACCTTCGAGGACCGCGCCCTGCTGCCACTTTCGCGCGACGAGATGCGCCCGCTGCGCAAGCAGATGCAGGTCGTCTTCCAGGATCCGTTCGGCTCGCTCAGCCCGCGCATGACCGTCGGCGACATCATCACCGAGGGCCTTCTGGTTCAAGATCCCGGCCTTGGTCGCCGCGAGCGCGATGCCCGCGCCGCCCAGGCCTTCGGCGAGGTGCAACTCGATGCGGCCATGCGCAACCGCTATCCCCACGAATTCTCGGGAGGTCAGCGGCAACGCATCGCCATCGCCCGCGCCATGATCCTGAAGCCGCATGTCGTCATTCTCGATGAACCGACATCGGCGCTCGACCGCACGGTGCAGAAGGCGATCGTGCTGCTGCTGAAGGGTTTCCAGGAGAAGTATGGCCTGTCCTACCTGTTCATCAGCCATGATCTGGCCGTGGTCAGGGCGATGTCCGACACGGTGATGGTGATGAAGGACGGGCAAGTGGTCGAGGCGGGACCAGCCGACACGATCTTCGATGCGCCGCAGCACGACTACACGCGCAAGCTGATCGCCGCGTCCCGGAAAGGGTAAGCGGCGACACTACAAACGGTGCGCCCGCGTGGATCGTTCGGAAACCAGCCACCGGCACCGGAGGTCTTTGTGCCCGCGATGGCCGCGCGGGCTGCTCCGCAAGCCGACCACCGCCCGCGCTGGCGTCGAGGCCGTCAACGCACCAACATTCCATCCGGACCACTCAGTGGCAGGTCAGACCTCGGCCCGATGATGTGCTCCTGCCATCCCGGACGTAAAACCAGCATTGCAGATGCCGCGCACGCCGGCACAAACGATGTGGATGGGGTGGGGGCAGAACTGAAGGCTGGCACCAACCGCGGCTCGTACCGGCCCGAGATCAGCCGGGTCATCAGCGATGTCACGGTTCCGCAAGGCGGGCGCGCACCCTTGGCTGCCCGAGCCCTTCGGTCGCGCTCAGCGAAGCATCCAGGCCAGCGTGCAGGCTGCAGCCAGCAACGCGAGTGCCGAGCCTGCGAATACCAGATCGCGCCAGGCCAGAACCGGTGCGCCAAGAATGGTGCGGGTGCCGTGCCCGGTGAGCCCGCGTGCTTCCATGGCGATGGCCGCGCGGCTGGCCCTGCGGATGGCGAAGGTGAGCAGTGGCAGCATCAGGCTGAAACCTTCCACAAGACCGGGAATGCGCCGTGGCAAGCCGCCCCGCTTCATGGCCCGTGCCAGCCTGATTTGCTGCGCCTCGCTGGCAAGATCGGGCACAAGATTGAGGGCCGAAAACAGGGCGTAGCCGATGCGCGGCGACAAGCGCCAATCCTTCATCAAGGCCTTGACCAGATCTCCGGGGTCCGTCGTCAGGGTGAACAGCGCCGAAACCATGCCGCAGGCAATGGCGCGCAGGAACAGCACGACCCCGGCTGAGACGCCTTCGGACACGAAGGGCGCTTCGGCGGCCATCTTGACGGCGAAATCGCTGCCATCCCGAAACAGGATGCTGGTGGTCAAAAAGCCCACGCCGAACAGTGCAAACGGGACCATCAGCCCCAGCACCAGCCAGAACGACGAGCGGTTGAACAGGACCAGCGCTGCAGCGGCCAGCACGATCGTGACGAGCTGGAAATGAGCATCGAACACCGCGATCGCAGCCACCAGCCAGATCAGGCAGACGATCAGCTTCGGCAGCGGGTGAAGCTGGTTCAGGCGAAACTGCAGGAGGTGATCTGACAGGCGCACACTCATGCCGCTGCCTCTCCGAACCAGTCGAGCACGGGCTTGAAGACGGGTGGTGCAAGACCAGCGCGGGCCAGAAGCGCCGCATCGGCCATCACCTCGGCAGTGGGCGCGTCCGCCAGGATCGCGCCCTCGCCCACCACGACGCAGCGGCGACAAAGACGCAGCGCCAGGTCCATGTCATGCGTGATCAGCGCTATGGCGTGGCCTGAAGCGGCCAGCGCCTCGATCCGCAGGGCGAGAGCGGCGGTCGCCGCTGCATCAAGGCCCGCCATTGGTTCATCGAGGACAAGCAAGGGCCAGCGTCCGCCTGCTGTCAGGGTCGCGAGCGCCAGCCGGCGCTTTTGCCCATGGGACAGCTCGAACGGATGCTGGCTTGCCGCATGGCCAAGACCCCAGCCGGCGAGCACCGTGTCCGCCGTTTCGGGCTGCGAGGCTTCTGTTCCGCGCACCGCCAGCGCTGCTTCGATCTCCTCGCGCACCGAACCAGTCACGAACTGGTTTTCGGGGTTCTGGAAGGCGACGCCGCCCGGAGCGCCATCCCGCGCGCCGCCCTTCAGGCGGACAAGGCCGGCAAGACTGAGGCCGAGCGTGGACTTTCCAGCCCCGTTCGCACCCAGGATGCCGAGGAATTCGCCCCGCGCTACGGCCAGATCGACATTGCGGAGAACAACCGGTCCGAGGAAGGGCGCGCAGTCCGCACCAGAGAGCCGGACGACGATCTCCCGACCCGCCAATGCTGGCGTCGGCACTCGCGGCAGGGCCGCCGCCACCAGTGGCATCAGCGCCTGCCGGGCGAGGGCCTTTTCGGCGTCGCCGAGAGCCTTCAGGTGAGTCACGACATCGGCGACGCTCACGGGTGGTTGTGGCGGGGCTACTCCTTGCGTCGCAAGGGCCGTGTCGAGGTGACTGGCGAGCGGACGCCAGACACCGGCGGCATCAATCCGCGCGGCATGGGTGCGGAACAGCGCCGCCGGCGGCCCCTCAGCCATGATGCTGCCATCGGGGCCGAGCACGGCCACGCGGTCGATGGCCGCGATCAATCCGTCAAGGCGGTGATCGACGATCAGGACGCTCCGCCCCGGCGCTCGTGTCATCAGCAGTTGATGCAGGCGGCTGGCTGCCAAAGGGGCCAGATGGGAAGTGGGTTCGTCGACCAGCAGCACGCGGCTGGCCTGCGCCAGCGTGGCGGCGAGGGCGACAAGCTGGCGCTCGCCGCCTGACAGGGTGGTGGTGCGCCGACCGCGCCAGGCCTCATCGATCCCGACATCGCGCATCGCTGTGGCCACGCGCTGGTGGATGGCCTCGGCAGGCAGTCCCTGGTTTTCCAGCGCGAACGCGACCTCGTCATCGACGCGCATGCCGCACAAGGTCTGGTCGGCATCCTGAAAATGGCGGGCGATGTGCTGCGCCCACCCGGCCGGGGTGCGGCTGTCGGCCGCAATCCCGAGCGCCGTGACGCTGCCGCCGACCGTTGCGGGAATGACATTCGGGATGAGCCCCGTCAGTGTGTCGAGCAGGGTGGATTTGCCCACCCCGGATGGGCCGAGCAACAGCAGGTGCTCGCCAGCCGCGAGATCAAGCGTGACGGGTCCGACCGCATCCCGCCGCTGGTGCGGGAAGCGGACGGTGGTGCCGCGCCACGTCGCGACGCCATCCGGATCAGGCGCTGGCAGCGCGCCGGGCATGGTCGATCGGCAGGCCCGACAGCACGCCGGTCTTGTAAAGGGCTTCGACAATCAAGTGGCCAAGAACCCCGGCCAGCAAGGCTCCGCTCAGGCAGCGCAGCGTGAACATGAGCACAAGCAGGCCCGGAGCCAGCGCGCCATAGTTGAAGCGGATCCAAGTGTAGATGAACGAAAACACGGCTGCACCGACGCCAGCAGCGATCAGCACTGGCAGAGTGTAGCGCTTCCAGCGGGTGGCGGCGAACACCGCTTCAGCGCCGGCGCCCTGCACGAAACCGGTGAGCAGAAGGATCAGGCCGGCGGGGCTGCCAAGCAGGATCTGGATGCCGGCGGCGAGCATCTCCGAGAACAGCGCAGCACCCGGTTTGCGGATGATGGCCGCAGCGATGATCGAGACGATGAA
Organism: Hyphomicrobiales bacterium; assembly: GCA_027487245.1. Lineage (GTDB taxonomy): Bacteria > Pseudomonadota > Alphaproteobacteria > Rhizobiales > Beijerinckiaceae > Allobosea. Next base: position 26,838 of record JAIYDY010000092.1, on the reverse strand, counting down.
CCAGAAACCCATCACCACGTCCATGGTCACCGGCCCGAGGAAGGCCTGGGCAATCAGCCAGACCTGCACCCAGCCGAGATAAAGCACGCCAAATACGGCACCGAGCACGGCGACGATCAGGATTTCGCGCTGCGTCCAGACGAAGGAGGATGGTTCGGATGTGGTCATGGCATGGAGCCTTTCAGGATCGGAACAGAAGATCGCACGCATCGAATGCGTGCGCGCTGCATTCAGCGCGTCAGCAGCGTCAGAGCTTGCTCGGGCTGTTGGCGGAGACCGTCAGGTCAAGGGCCACATGGCCTTCCGGTGCGCCAAAACGCAGGAAAGCTTCGCTGAGCGTGGCGAAAACCGGACCGGCATCGCCGCGAAGCTTTGTGCAGAAGTTCTTGGACTTCTCGAACACGCCGGAGGTCTTGAGGAAATCGATGCAGCCGTAGATCTCGTCCATGTGGTGCCCGTCACCGAGCGGATAGAGCGAGAACTGGGCCGCGACCGACTGGCCGATGATCCCCGCCCTGGCCACGGCCTGACGCGCTGCTGCAATGCGCGCCTCCAGCGGCGCGCCATGGCGGCTGTCGTTGATCGGGGTGCAGATCGGATCGTCCGGCTCGCCCGGGCAACCCCGCGAGACGGCAGCGGACAGCACGCAATGGTGGCCACTGGCGGCTGCCGAGACGAACAGGTCGCGCATGGCTGGAAAGAGCTGCTCGGGCGGCCCGACAATCAGCGTCGAGACATCGTCTGTCTCGATGCGGAAATTCAGGCGATATGGATCAAGTGCCTTGATGGCCTTGAGGATCACGCCGACGAAATCGTCGGTCATGGGATAAAGGGAAATCTGCGCGCCTGAAAACATCGATCACCTCGCTCCGCTGGCATTACCCAGATCAGCTAAAGGGTCCGCGAGGCTTGCCGCCCGCATCTCAGCCCCTGCACTTCGGAGCTCCCCTGACGGCTTGCTCATAAACCGCCGGCGCGCCTCTCCGCAAGCGGGAAGTTTGCCGGCATCCGACAGCGCAAGGTTCGAAAGCAGGCCTTCTCGTGACGGTTTGATCGCTAGCCGTAGCGGTGCAGGCTGGCACCGTGGCGCTTGAGCCAGGCCTCGGCTTCCTCGGTGGCAGGACACAGCTTGTGGGTCAGTGTCCAGAACCGGTGGGAATGGTTCATTTCCTTGAGGTGTGCCACCTCATGCGCCGCCAGATAGTCGAGCACCATCGGCGGGGCCATGATCAGCCGCCACGAAAAGCTCAGGTGGCCTTTCGACGAACATGACCCCCAGCGGCTGGATGTGTCCCTCACGGCGATCTTGCGAGCGGGGATGCCGAGGGCCGCACTGTGGCGATCCACTGCGGCGGCCAGATCCTTCAAGGCTTCCTTCTTGAGAAAGTCCGTGACCCGGCGCGCCACATGCCCGGTCTCGCCGGAGACGGCGAGGATGGCCTGACCCTCCCGATCCACGGTCGCGCGCGTCAGGCCGCGGATGGTTGACCAGTGCACGATGCGGTGCGGGACGCCGCGAACCGGGACCAGTGCTCCGGTCTGAAAGGGGACGCCATCCGGGCGTTTCAGCAGCCTTGTGGCGATCCAGCCGCCATGCGCTTCAGCAAACAGGCGGGCGGCCTTGAGATCACCTCGCTCTGGCAAGGTGAGCACGACCTCGCCGCTGGCATGCGAGACCCGAAGCGTGAACCGGCGCGCCGTCGAGCGCCGCTTCACGGCGACCTTGAATCGACGCTCGCCATGGCTGACCTCGATGTGGTCGGGGTCCGGGGTCCGGGAAAACAGAGACAGGCGCATGGGATGAATCTGGAAGTTTCGCGCGGCGAAGGAAAGCCGCCGCGCCGCTATGGCCTTGCCAAGCCGAATAGCCGGGCACTTCAGCCCGGCTTCATGGCAGGTCGCGGATCAGGCGCTCTTGACCGACCGGATGGCCTTGCGGGCGATTTCGGCGTTGCTCTGGCTGCGGCTTCTGGCGGCTTCCATGTCAAGCGTGAGCATGAAATCGGCAATGCGCGGCGCGATCTCGGAGCGGAACCGGGAGCCGTTGAACACGCCGTAGTGGCCGACACCCAGCTGCAGATGATGCACGCGTTTGGCCTCAGGGATGTTGATGCACAGGTCCTGGGCCGCCTGGGTCTGGCCGACACCCGAGATGTCATCGTTCTCGCCTTCGACCGTCATCAGCGCCACGCGCCGGATCGCCTTCAGGTCGACAGGCTTGTCCCGGTGCATCATCTCGCCCTTCGGCAACTGATGCTTGCAGAACACCTTGTCGACGGTCTGGAGATAGAACTCCGCCGTCAGGTCCATCACCGCCATATACTCGTCATAGAACTCGCGGTGCTTCTCGGCTGAATCGCCGTCGCCCTTCACCAGATGCTGGTACATGTCGTGGTGCGCCGAGATGTGGCGATCAAGGTTCATGGCCATGAAGCCGGACAGCTGCATGTAGCCCGGATAAACCTCGCGCAACGCGCCCGGATAGACAATCGGCACGCGCACCACGCAGTTGCGCCTGAACCACTCGATGCCGCGCTCCTGCGCCACCTTGTTGACAGCCGTCGGGGCGCGGCGCGTGTCGATAGGGCCGCCCATCAGCGTCATCGAACGCGGCACCGACGGATCGTTCTCGGCTTCCATGCGGGCAATCGCCGCGATCACGGGCACGGCCGGCTGGCACACGGCCATGACGTGGGTGTCAGGTCCGAGCATCTGGAACATGGCAATCAGGTAATCGATGTAATCATCGAGATCGAAGGTGGTCGCCATCGGCACCATGCGGGCGTCGATCCAGTCGGTGATGTAGACCTCATGCGCCGGGAGGAAGGCCTCGACCGTGCCGCGCAGCAAGGTGGCGTAATGGCCCGACATCGGAGCCACGATCAGCACCTTGGGCCCTGTCTTCTGTCCGGGGTTGAGCGCCCGCTCGAAATGCACAAGCCTGCCGAAAGGCCGTTCCCAGACCACACGCTCGGTCACAGCAACACGCTGGCCCCCAACGAGGGTGGTCGGAAGATCGAAGGATGGCTTGCCATAGCGCCGCGTGGTGCGCTCGAACAGCTCTGCGGACGCGGCCATCGCCCTGCCAAACGGGGTGTAGGTCAGCGGATTGGCCGGATTCTTGAAAATGAGTTGCGCCGCGTCGGACATGGCCCGCGCCGGCGCGATCATCATGTGAGCGGTCTCGTAGAGATTGTAGGACAGTGGCATGTGATCCCCGCAAGTGCGTGTCGGTCGTCCCCGCCGGATATGACGGTCTGCTTGTGGTGTTCCAGAGTGCCTGCCGATGCCGCCGCTGCCCTGTTGCAGGAACGGCTTCACCCTTCATGTGCGCCGCCATGTTGCAGCGCACAAGAGCGCTAACTTAGCCCGATATCCAAGTTATTCAACCATGCATTAGGCTAAGGAAGTGTGTGTAGGTGTTCTTACGGTGATGAGCCGCCCCTGACACATGACGCATCGGCTGCGGCACTATACGCCGGTGCCGTGTCCTGCCGCGCCGTGCTTTACAGGGGCAAGTGACGGCAACCCTCGATCGACGGACAACGGAATGGCAGATCATATCGAGATTGCGCTGGGCCGGGCCTCGCGCCGCTTGCGTCTCGACACGCTGGTGCGCTTGCGCTGGCTTGCGGTGCTCGGGCAAGGGCTCGCGATCGGCCTTGTGCATCTTGGCCTTGGCTTTCCGGTTCCGGTTGCGCCTTGCGTGATCCTCATCGCCATATCGGTCTGGCTCAACATCGCGCTCAGACTGCGCTATCCGATGAGCCACCGGCTGAGCGACCGTTCGGCGCTGGCACTGCTCGGCTATGACGTGCTGCAACTGGGCGCGTTGCTGTTCCTGACCGGCGGGTTGGAAAACCCGTTCTCGCTGCTGTTCCTCGCGCCCGTGCTGATCTCGGCCACAGCACAGCCCCCGCAGCATACGCTTGCGCTCGGCGCGCTCGTCGTGCTCTGCGCCAGTGTCCTCGCCTTCGCGCACTGGCCCTTGCCGTGGAATCCCGCCAGCCCGCTGAACCTGCCGAACCTCTACATCGGCGGCATCTGGGTCTCGATCCTGCTCGGCGTCGGCTTCACCTCGATCTATGCATGGCGCGTCTCGGCGGAGGCCGACGATCTGGCCGAGGCGCTCACGGCCGCCGAGATGGTGATGGCGCGCGAGCAGCACCTGTCGCAACTCGATGGTCTGGCGGCGGCGGCAGCCCACGAACTGGGCACACCGCTGGCGACGATCACGCTGGTCGCCAAGGAAATCGCCAATGTGGCCCCGCCGGGCTCGGCGCTGGCGGAGGACATCGCCCTTTTGCGGCAGGAGGTCGACCGCTGCCGCACCATCCTGGGCACCCTGACCTCGCTCGACGAGGATAGCGGGCCCTTGTCCAGCTTCGTGCTGCGCCAGGTCCTGGAGGAGATCGCCGGGCCGCAGCGGCCTTTCGGCGTGCCGATCGACATCATCGCGGAGGGCGAAGGCGAGGAACCGGTGATGCGGCGCAATCCTTCCGTGCTCTACGGCATCGGCAACCTGGTCGACAATGCGGTGGATTTTGCCCGATCCACGGTGACCCTGACAGGCCGCTGGACCGAGGCGCGCGTGATCATCGAGGTGAACGACGACGGGCCGGGGTTTCCGCCAGAGATCCTGCTGCGGGCGGGCGAGCCCTACATCACGCTGCGCGGGCGCAACCGGGATCGCGATCCTGGCAGCGTGCGGGAGGACCGGATGGCGCGGCAGGGTCTCGGGCTCGGGCTGTTCATCGCCAAGACCTTGCTGGAGCGCTCCGGAGCGACCATCACCTTCGCCAACAACCCGCGTGCCAACAGCGGGGCGCGCATCACTGTGGCGTGGCCACGCAAGGCCTTCGAGGCGCGCACAGGTGTCGCCGATGCCGCAGGCCTTGAACATTGGAGCCCGATGCCCAAACTGTTCAAGAGACAGGCTTCCTGATCCAGCACCCGCCCTGCGCGTATGCAACTCAGGGGCAATTGCATTGTACCTTGGAAGGACGTGACGTCGTGACAGGTTTGGAAATCGGGTCTCCCCCGGCGCTGCCGGAGATGAGCCTGCTGCTGGTGGATGACGACAGGCCCTTCGTGACCCGTCTGGCACGGGCGATGGAAGCCCGCGGCTATTCGGTGCGCACCGCCGAAAGCGTGGCAGATGGGCTGGCCGCAGTCGAGGCTGCGCCGCCGGCCTTCGCTGTCATCGACATGCGCCTGCGCGATGGCAACGGGCTTGACGTGATTGCCCGCCTGAAGGAGCGACGCCCCGAGGCGCGTGGCGTCATCCTGACCGGCTATGGCAACATCGCGTCGGCGGTCAGTGCCGTGAAGATGGGTGCGGTCGATTATCTGGCCAAGCCTGCCGATGCCGACGAAATCCACGCCGCTCTCGGTGCCGCACCCGATGCCAAGCCGGATCTGCCGGAGAACCCGATGTCGGCGGACAGGGTCCGCTGGGAGCATATCCAGCGTGTGTACGAACTGTGCGACCGCAACGTCTCCGAGACGGCGCGCCGTCTCCAGATGCACCGCCGGACCTTGCAGCGCATTCTGGCCAAGCGCGCGCCGCGCTGAAGCCCTACCAGCCGGCGCTGAAATCGGGATCCTCGATCGCCATCAGCCGCGCCGAAACCAGTTGCGCAAAGGCCAGCGTCACAGCCTTGCGCCGCGGCGGGGCCAACGGTGACCGGAGAGGCTCGCGCAGCATCTCGCCGCCAAAGCCATCGGCCACGATCAGCCCGATCTCAGGCGGAATGAGTTCCGCCGGGAAGCTTTCCGGCACCGCGAACGCCAGCGCATCGCAATAGTCCGCATAGGCGCTCCATTTCTGGTCGGCGCGAAAATCGGCAAGCCCTGACTTGACCTCGATTATCCAGATCTCGTGGTTGGGCCGCAATGCGACGAGGTCGGCGCGGTGGCCGCTGGCGAAGGTCATCTCACTGGCGACCACAAAACCTGCCTGACGCAGCAGGCGCGTGGCACCGCGCCTCACGGCACAGGTCACATCGGGACGCGCCGGGGTTGACAGCGAATGGGCGGATCTGGACATGGCGACGTTGATCCTAGGCGTGGCCGACCCTGGCCAAGGCCCAGCTTGCGAAGCTCAGGGTCGTGCCCATTGGACAACGCCTTCGCGCTTCCGTCCAGCCCTGCATCGGCTGATGCCAACGGCAGGCGCAGGACCGCGCCGATCAGTGCATGGTTTCGCGCGGGGTCTCGAGCTTGTCGATCAGTTCGCGCAGGCCACGCAGGTGCGGATCGATCTCGAGCGCGATGGTCAGTGCTGCCTTGGCTTCGACATGGCGACGCTGGCGCACGCACAACTGCGCAAAGCCCGAAATGGCTCCGAAATGCCGTGGTTCCAGACGCAAGGTGCGCTCGATGTCGGCGAGGCACGCCTCGTCCTGGCGCGCAATGAAGGCCAGGATGGCGCGCTTGTTCCAGGCCTCCGGCCAATCCGGATAGCGCTCGACAAGTTCATCAAGGATGGGCTTGGCGAGATCAAAAGCACCGGCGGCCATGGCCTCGCAGGCATTGGCCATCGCGGTTGCCGCCCGACCTTCAGGGTGGCTGATCCAGAGGGCCCAGATCAGATCCTCGATGTCATCGGGATCGTTGGCTGGCTCGGGCTTGCCCAGTTCGCGAAACAGGCCGTTCAGCCGCTTCGGCAGATGGTTGGCAGGCATCCGCGATCTGGCATCGAGCACAAGTTCAAGCACCCGGTCGAGCCGGTCCTGCTTGTCCTGGTCAGGCGCGCGGGGGGACGCAGCCATCATGAAACTCTCCAGTTCACCGGTCGGGGCCCAAAGTGGTCCAACGGCATGACCGGCACGGTGTCACGTCGCGAGCAGTAAGTATTTTCCACTATAAGGGGTTTTACGGAAATTGCACCACGCAAGATCACTTGCAGGTCACATAATCGCGTGATGCGGTATCGGCTGATGCCGATCATGCCCTCAGGCCGTGACAAGACCCTGACGACGGCGCTCGACCAGCATCGCGGCGGCCAGATCCTCGAGCGACGCACCGACCGACTTGAACAGCGTGATGTCGTCGGCATTGCGGCGCGGCGCGGCCCGCCCGGCCACAAGATCGAACAGGGTGCCGAGCACGGCATCCGCCGGATAGTGGCCTGATGCGATGGCCACGGCCACATCGCCGCCCTCTCTGAGTGCGGCGTCGGTGTCGACAAGGACGCGGGCACGGTTGAGCGCTGCGTCATCGACCTCACGCATCGCCATGTTGAAAGCCCCGACCAGATCGAGATGGCAACCAAGCTTCAGCCAGCGGCCCATGATCAGCGGCGTCTGTGACAGCGTGGCGCAGGAAATTAGGTCGGCGCGCGCGCTTGCTTCCTCCAGGTCCTCGCACAGGCTCGCTGCAAGCCCGCCGTCGCGCAGGTCCGCCACCAGTCGCTCCGCCGCAGGCCGTGAGCGGTTCCAGACCGCAACCTCGGTGATGGGGAGGACCGCGCGATGGGCAGCGACGAGAAAGCGCGACAAGGCGCCGGCCCCGACCATCAGCAGGCGGCTGGCATCGGGGCGCGCCATGGCGCGCGAGGCCAGCGCGGATGCGGCTGCCGTGCGCCACAATGTGAGCCTCGCCCCATCCATCGCCGCCAGCGGCGCCCCTGTCCGGCCATCCATCAGCAGGTAGAGCCCCGCAATGCTGGGCAGGCTCAGGGCGGCATTGCCGGGGAAAACCGTGACGATCTTGGTGCCGACATAAGCCGGCTCCGCATCCTTTCCGGTCCAGGCCGGCATCAGCAGCAAGGTCGCGTCGGCGTCGGGCCGGGCGATGTGATGATGATGGCGCACAGGGGCCACGATGCCGCCCCGAAACGCGTCTTCAAGAGCCGGAATCAATGTCTGGAAAGACAGAAGACGATCGATCTCGGCGGCGGCGATGACCTGCATGGGATCAGCGCGGACCGGTGAGGCTGGCGAGCGACGATTCCGGAGCGACGGCGCGCAAGGCAGCCGTTTCGACCGCCAGCCGATTGACCTCGCGCTTTAGTTGGCGCTCGGCCTTGCGGTGGCGGCCCTGGGCGAGCCAGGCCCCCACCCCGCCGATCAGCACGCCCAATGCGAGGGCGACAAGGGCGAGCGCAAACAGCGGCATATCGATAAAAGCGGCAGGCGCCTCGCGCGACAGGGGATCAAAGGACACGCGCACCGATTGCCGGTTGGCCACCGCGAACAGCACGATGGCAAGGACGGTCGGAATGGCGAACAGCAGTTTCAGAAAGCGCAGCATCGTTGATCTCCGAACGCCGGGCCGGGACATCCGGATCGGCGCATCATGGCAGCCGGGTGGTCACGCCTTGCCGTTCAGCTTCAGCCTGAGTTCCTTGCCGGTCTTGAAGGCCGGGACGACCTTCTGGTCAACGGTCACGGACGCGCCGGTCCGCGGGTTGCGCCCGACACGGCCCTCGCGCTTCTTGACGGCAAAAGCCCCGAAACCGCGCAGTTCGACACGGTTGCCATTGGCGAGCGCCCCGACGATTTCATCGAGGATGGCGTTGACGATGCTTTCGACATCCCGCTGATACAGGTGCGGATTGCGATCCGCGATGCGCTGGACGAGTTCTGACTTGATCATGGCCGCTTCATAACCAATTGAGATAGCTCATTTTTCAAGCGCAGGCTGCCAGAGTGCCAGCGCTCCGTCAAGGCGCACACCGGGCTCGATGGCGCCGGCACGGGTCAGGACCGAGGCAAATGCGTCAAAACCTGCTGCTGCCGCAATCCGGCTGGCGGCAGACCACAGCCCCAGAGCGTCTGATTCGCTCCGGCGACGCCATTCGCGAATCGGCAGTGACTTTGCCACATTGCGCTCGGTCTCCAGCCAATCGACCGCCTGCCGCTCGCCGCCGAGGACATCGACGAGCTTGCGCTCGATGCCCTGGCGGCCGGTGTGCACGCGTCCATCGGAGACAATCGCCAGTTCAGCGTCGTTGAGCTTGCGGCGCTCGCGCACCAGTCCCTTGAACCAGTCGTAGTGATCCTTGACCACCTGATCGAGGGCAGCGCGGGCCTCGGGCGAGGTCGGCTCAAAACCACTTGGTGCGGCCTTCAACGGGCTGGAACGGATCGACTCGACGTTGACACCGACCGTGTCAAGCAGCTTGCTGACATTCGGGATCTGGAACAGAACACCGATGGAGCCGACAAGCGAGGTCTGCTGGGCCACGATCCGGTCGGCAGCAGCGGCGGCAATGTAGCCGCCCGAAGCAGCCAAGCCGGTCACGACAGCCGCAGTCGGCTTCTCGGAGGCAAGCTGGCGAAGGGCGAGATAGATCGCTTCCGAGCCCGAAACGGTGCCGCCGGGCGAATCGATCTGCACGATCACGGCCTTGACCGATTTCGACAGGCGCACATCGCGGATCAGCCGCAAGGTGCGGTCGTCGCCGGAGATGAAGCCCTGGATCCTGAGACGAGCCACATGCTCGCTGCCGCCGCCAAGGAGTTGACGTCCCCCGAAAGCATAGGCCAGCCCGACGACCCCGATGAGCGCGCCGACAACGCCGAGCACCCGCCAGAGGCTCAGGCGACGCCGCATGCTGCGACGGTCTGCAATCAGATCGGCCTGGATCGACATGGCTTCCCTTGCCCGGTGAATGGTCACGCTGTCTTAGAGCAAGTGCCCACAAAGGGGAAACCGCATTTGGACTGCGGGTGGGCACACAACAAAAAAAGACACCCGCTCGGCCAAGCCAGGCGGGTGTCCAACAGATCGGGTGGCGGTGTGGTCCGGCACAGGCGCAAGGCCTGACCGGACCGCGCCATGGTCACTTCTTTTCGCCGGCCTTCTTGAGGGCGGCGCCGAGGATGTCGCCGAGGGACGCACCGGAATCGGACGAGCCGAACTGGGCGATGGCTTCCTTTTCCTCGTGCATTTCGAGCGCCTTGATCGACACCTGGACCTTGCGGGCCTTCTTGTCGAACATCAGCACGCGGGCATCGACCTTCTCGCCGACGGCGAAGCGTTCCGGACGCTGGTCGCCGCGATCGCGGGCCAGTTCGGCGCGCTTGATGAAGGTCATGAAGTCGGTGCCGACGATCTTCACGTCGAGGCCGGCTTCCTTCACTTCGGTGATCTCGCAGGTCACGACCTGGTTCTTCTTCAGTTCGCCCGCTTCGGCGAAAGGATCGCCGCCGAGCTGCTTCAGGCCGAGCGAGATACGCTCCTTCTCGACGTCCACATCAAGCACGACAGCCTTCAGCATGTCGCCCTTCTTGTATTCCTCGATGACCTGCTCGCCCGGACGGTTCCAGTCGAGATCGGAGAGATGGATCATGCCGTCGATGTCGTTCTCGAGGCCCAGGAACAGGCCGAACTCGGTCTTGTTCTTGACCTCGCCCTCGACAACGGTACCGGACGGGAACTTCTCGGCAAACAGCTCCCACGGGTTGCGCAGGGTCTGCTTGAGGCCGAGCGAGATGCGGCGCTTGACCTGATCGACTTCCAGAACCGACACCTCGACCTCCTGGGAGGTGGAGACGATCTTGCCCGGATGCACGTTCTTCTTGGTCCAGCTCATTTCCGAGACGTGGATCAGGCCTTCGATGCCCGGTTCCAGCTCCACGAACGCACCATAATCGGTGATGTTGGTGATGCGGCCCGACAGCTTGGCCTGGACCGGATAGCGGGCGGCAATGCCATCCCACGGATCGGCCTGGAGCTGCTTGATGCCCAGCGAGATGCGGTGCGTGTCCTGGTTGATCTTGATGATCTTGACCTTGACCGACTGGCCGATGGTGACGACCTCGGACGGATGGTTGACGCGGCGCCAGGCCATGTCCGTGACGTGCAGCAGGCCATCGATGCCACCCAGATCGACGAATGCGCCGTACTCGGTGATGTTCTTGACCACGCCGTCGACGGCCTGACCTTCTTCGAGGCTCGCGACCAGTTCCGAACGGGCTTCGGCGCGGGTCTCTTCCAGAACGGTGCGGCGCGAGACAACGATGTTGCCGCGGCGGCGATCCATCTTGAGGATCTGGAAGGGCTGGACCTGGTTCATCAGCGGGCCGACGTCGCGGATCGGGCGAATGTCGACCTGGCTGCGCGGCAGGAAGGCCGTCGCGCCGTCGAGATCGACCGTGTAGCCGCCCTTGACCGCATTGAAGATGGTGCCGTTGACCTTCTCGTTGGCTTCGAAGGCGCGCTCGAGCTTGACCCAGCTCTCTTCGCGGCGAGCCTTGTCGCGGCTGATGACCGCTTCGCCCATGGCATTCTCGACGCGGTCGAGATAAACCTCGACTTCATCGCCGACAGCCAGTGCGACCTCGCGGCCATGGCCCATGAATTCCTTGAGGGCCACGCGGCCTTCGGTCTTGAGGCCGACGTCGATGACGGCCATGTCCTTCTCGATGGCGACGACGCGGCCCTTGATGACCGCACCTTCCTGCACATCGACCTTGGTAAAGGACTCCTGAAGCATCGACGCGAAATCCTCGCGCGACGGGGCATAATTCAAACCAGACATATGATCTCCTTGGACGCCAGGAGCACCTTGGGTTGGTGTTGATCGGCCAGACACGCGCTGCAGGCGGCCCATCAAAAGCCCTGGCAGGCTCGAAATCGGGGCGCTTTGAAAAAGCGGGCCGCACTTGAGGCGGCGCACCGGTGCATTGACCGGCAACATGTGCATGCATCCGCAGGGCAAACTCCCTGCGCGACACGCGGCTCTTAGCGGATTGCGCGGTCAGGAGCAAGCACAGCCGTCAGCGCCCATCAGCCGGAGCAGACAGGCACGAGGACGCACCCCTGAAAGATGGGCCTAGACTGGACGGACGTCGCCCGGCCAGTTCCGGAAAGGCTGCCGATCAGGCCGAGGCCAGACCGGCTGATGCCGTGTCAGGACGTGGCGGGCGCACGCGCCTTGGAACTGCAGGTGTAGCCGCCCTGCTCGTTCTGCGGCGGGTTCTGCTGCGTGCCCTGCGCCTGGGCAGAGGCGATGAAGAGGCCGGTTGCTGCGGCAAGCAGCGTGATGCTGGCGAGGGATCTGCCGACGGTCTTGCGACGTGTCTTCATGAGAGGTTCTCCGCGAAGCGAGGCCCGGCACCCGAGCCTGAATAGATCATGGCGCAAGGGGCGTGTCTCGCACAGGGCCAGTTTGCGCCTGACGCCCCGCGTCAGAAGGTCGCATCTCTCATCAGGTGGCGTGTTCCTGTTCCATCGTGTCGAGCAGGAAACGTCGTCTTTCGACGACCGCACGCGACAACTGGTCCATTGCAAGCCTGTAAGCCGACAGCCCGGAATCATCGATATGCTGGCGTGCCATGTTGTCCAGCGTCGCGGCGAGGATGGCGTCGGCTTCCAGTTCGAGTGTGAGCAACCGTGCCGGATCGGAGGTTTCGCGCGCTTCCGAGATCATGGCCACGATCCGGGTCAATCCCTCCATGGCTGTGCGGCGGCGGGCAGAAGACGCCTGACTGAGCAGTGCCGCAGCGCCGGAGCCCAGCAGCGACATCGCCATGACGCCGAGATAGAACCAGTCGCCATACCGGTCAAAAAAACTGCGTTCCGTGCCATCCAGATAGGCGATTGCGCCATCATGCACCGGCAAGGACGCATCGCGTGCCGTCGACGGAGCCTCGATGCCCTGGATGGTCGGCACCTCGGAAGAAAGGGCGCTGCGTTGTGACAGGATCCTTCGGGTCAGTTCGGAGACGGCGTTGTCATCGACATCGGCGTGGGCAACCAGCCGGTGCGTGACAGCGATGGTTGTCATCGGGTCGACCGGCTTTGGCGGATCACCACCGAAGGCGCCCCGCACGATCTCGCCGGTCTCGATGGCGCGGTTGCGCGAAGCCAACGCCTCCGCCTCGCGAATCGGGATGAAGACGGCGTCCGGGCCCCAGGCCTGCCGGATGATCCCGACGCCCTGCGACAATGTCCGGGCGCTCAGCGCCCCGACCGAGAATATCGCATCGATCCGGTCATTCTCTACCGCGGACGGAATGTCCGGTGGCAGAAGCCCGACAATCGTCACCTCGGCCAGTGGTACCTCGTAGAAGGCCAGAATCGTCCTCATCAACTCGATGTTGGCCGCCGGCGTGCTGACCACGCCGATGCGCTTGCCCCTCAGATCGGCAACCCGTTCGATGCCCTTGGCGGCATTGGTGGCCATGAACGGCAGGAAGCGCCGGGTGATCAGCACCGTCTCGCCCTTGACGGGAAGCTTGATGTCGGGACGGATGATAGCCAGTTCGGCCTTGCCGTCGTCGATCAGCGCCGCGCTCTGGGCGAGGCCCTCGGTCAGCACGATCTTGACGCGGATGCTGCTCTTCTCGCGGTTGAGGGCCTGCACGAAGGCTGCCGCCATGCGCAGGTCGTCCGAGCCGATCGGCCCCACGGCCAGCCGCAGGATGGTGGGTGCTGTCGCGAGGTGGAAGGACAGTGCGACCACGGCCGAGAGCGCAAAAAGCCCTGCCATTGTCAGAAAGCCGCGACGTCCCATCAGCCGATTGTCCCTCGTAACGCTGCCGTGCTTCGGATAAGCACGATCATGTCACAACTGGGGCGTCCAGAGCGAGCCGTTTGCAAGAGCCGATCATGCACGAAGCGATCACAATCAAGATGTGCGGGCTTGGCAGCCATGACGTGATGGCGGCGGCACTGGAGGCCGGTGCCGACATGGTGGGGCTGGTATTCCATCCCAGGAGCCCCCGCTTCGTGTCCGACGAGCGGGCGGCCGCGCTGGCCTCGCAGGCGCGTGGGCACGCCCTGATCGTGGCGCTGGTGGTCAACCACGACGATGCAGCGCTCGGCCGCATCATGGATGTGGCCGCTCCGGACATGATCCAGTGCCATGGCAGCGAGTCACCCGCGCGGGTGGCCGATATTCGCGCGCTGACAGGCCGGCCGGTGATGCGGGCGCTCGGCATATCGGTGGCCACGGACCTGCTGGCCGTGCCGGAAGCGGCCGCAGCCGCCGACATGCTGCTGCTTGATGCCAAGCCGCCGGCCGATGCAGCCTATCCCGGCGGTCATGGCCAGCCCTTCGACTGGTCGATCCTGTCCGGGCTCGATCCGGCCCAGCCGTTCATGCTGTCCGGCGGGCTCAGTGCCGGCAATGTCGGCGAGGCGATCATGCGGATCAAGGCTGCCGGTCAGCGCCTGACCGGCGTCGATGTATCCTCTGGCATTGAAAGCGCGCCCGGCATAAAGGACATCGGCAAGATCAGGGATTTTGCCCGGGCCGCGCGTATCGCTGCCGGGGCTACAGCGTGAGAAACCTGCCATGACCGTCAATCCGGCTCCCAACTCGTTCCGCAACGGCCCCGACGAACAGGGCAGGTTCGGCATCTTTGGTGGCCGGTTCGTGGCCGAAACGCTGATGCCGCTGATCCTCGATCTGGAAAAGGCCTATGCCGAGGCCAAGGTCGATCCCGCCTTCCGCACCGAACTCGACGGCTATCTGAAGCATTATGTCGGCAGGCCCTCGCCGCTGTATTTCGCCGAGCGGATGACCGCGCATGTGCGGGCGCTTGCCGAGGCAAAGGGCGGCACAGGCGGCGCAAAGATCTACTTCAAGCGCGACGAACTCAACCACACCGGCGCGCACAAGGTGAACAACGTCACCGGCCAGATCCTGCTCGCCATGCGCATGGGCAAGAAGCGCATCATCGCGGAGACCGGCGCCGGCCAGCATGGTGTCGCTACTGCCACGCTGTGCGCCCGTTTTGGCCTGCAATGCGTGGTCTATATGGGCGCGGTCGATGTCGAACGCCAGAAGCCCAACGTGTTCCGCATGAAGATGCTCGGAGCCGAGGTCATCCCTGTTCAGTCGGGCACCCGCACTCTCAAGGACGCCATGAACGAGGCGCTGCGCGACTGGGTCACCAATGTCGCCGACACCTTCTATTGCATCGGCACCGCAGCCGGTCCGCACCCCTATCCGATGATGGTCCGCGATTTCCAGTCGGTGATCGGGCATGAGACGCGGGCGCAGATGCAGGAAGCCGAAGGGCGCCTGCCTGACTCGCTGATCGCCTCGATCGGCGGCGGCTCTAATGCAATTGGGCTTTTCCATCCGTTCCTTGACGAGCCTTCGGTCAAGATCTGGGGCGTCGAGGCTGCGGGCCATGGCGTCGAGTCAGGCCAGCATGCCGCATCGCTGACCGGGGGCCGTCCGGGCGTGCTGCATGGCAACCGCACCTACCTGCTGATGGATGATGACGGACAGATCACCGACGCCCACTCGATCTCCGCCGGCCTTGACTATCCAGGCATCGGGCCCGAGCATGCCTGGCTGCATCAGATGGGCCGCATCGACTACATCTCGGCGACGGACAGCGAGGCGCTTGAGGCGTTCCAGCTCTGCTCGAAGCTGGAAGGCATCATTCCGGCGCTCGAACCATCGCATGCGCTCGCGAAGGTGGTGCAGCTCGCTCCCGACCTGCCGCGCGATCACCTGATGGTGGTCAACCTGTGCGGGCGCGGCGACAAGGACATCTTCACCGTCGCCGAACATCTGGGCGGAATGTGAGGGCACGATCATGACCACACGCCTCGCAACCCGCTTTGCCCAGTGTGCCGCTGAAGGCCGCGCCGCGCTCGTCACTTTCGTAACGGCGGGCGACCCGGACCATGTCACCGCACAGGCGATCCTGCATGCGCTGCCGGGTGCCGGCGCCGACATCATCGAGCTTGGCGTGCCGTTCACCGACCCGATGGCAGACGGCATTCCGATCCAGCTGGCTGGCCAGCGCGCGCTGAGGGCCGGCCAGACGCTGCGCAAGACGCTCGCCATGGTCCGCGATTTCCGCAAGCGCGACGCCGCCACGCCAATCGTGCTGATGGGCTATTACAACCCCATTTATGTCTACGGTGTCGATGTCTTCCTCAAGGATGCGCTGGCAGCAGGCGTCGATGGCCTGATCATGGTCGACCTGCCGCCCGAGGAAGATGCCGAGCTTTGCCTGCCGGCATTGAAGGCGGGGCTGAACTTCATCCGTCTGGCGACGCCGACCACCGACGACAAGCGCCTGCCGAAGGTGCTCCAGAACACCTCCGGCTTTGTCTATTATGTCTCGATGACCGGCATCACCGGTGGCGTGATTGCCTCCTATGACGCTGTCGGCGAGGCGGTGGCTCGGATCAAGGCTCACACGAACCTGCCCGTGGCGGTTGGCTTCGGCGTCAAGACGGCCGCCGATGCCGCTGCCATCGCGAAGGGGGCTGACGGTGTTGTTGTCGGCTCGGCCCTGGTCGAAAAGGTTCGCCTGTCGCTCGACGGTGCCGGCAAGGCGACACCCGCCACCGTGTCGGCCGTGACCGACCTTGTCTCGGAACTGGCCCGCGGGGTCCGCTCGGTGCGCAAGGCGGCTTGACGGGGCGATGCCCTGCTTCCCATGTAAGGTCGAGGGTCACGACCTGGCCATTGTCCTGGCCGGTTTCACCCGCTGGAAGGATTGTTCGCAATGAACTGGATTTCTGACGGGGTTCTCCCGAAGATCAAGACGCTGTTCAAGCGCGAGACGCCGGAAAACCTCTGGATCAAGTGCCCCGATTCCGGCCAGCTCGTCTTCCAGAAGGATGTCGAGGCCAACCAGTGGGTCATTCCGGGCTCCCAACACCATCTGCGCGTCAAGTCGCTCGACCGTCTGCGCATGATGTTCGACGAGGCCAAGTGGCTCGATGTCGCCTTGCCGGAAGTGGCGAGCGACCCGCTGAAGTTCCGCGACGAGAAGCGCTATGTCGACCGGCTGCGGGATGCCAAGCTCAAGACCAGCATGCAGGATGCCTTCCGGGTCGGCTTCGGCCGCATCGAGGGCGACCCGATGACCATCGCCGTGCAGGATTTCGACTTCATGGGCGGCTCGCTCGGCATGGCGGCTGGTGAAGCCTTCATCAAGGGGGCTGAAACCGCCATCGAGAAGGGCACACCTTACGTCGTGTTCGCGGCTTCGGGCGGCGCACGGATGCAGGAGGGCATTCTGTCGCTGATGCAGTTGCCGCGCACCACCGTAGCCACGCGCCGGCTCCGCAACGCGGGCCTGCCCTATATCGTAGTGCTGACCAACCCGACCACCGGCGGGGTGACTGCTTCTTATGCCATGCTCGGTGACATCCATATCGCCGAGCCCGGCGCGCTGATCGGCTTTGCCGGCCCGCGCGTGATCGAGCAGACCATCCGCGAGAAACTGCCCGAAGGCTTCCAGCGTGCGGAGTATCTCAAGGATCACGGCATGGTCGACATGGTCGTGCACCGGCATGAGATGAAGGCCACCGTGGCCCGGCTGGCGCGGCTGCTGATGAAGCTGCCTGCTCCCCAGGCGGCGGCCTGAGTCTTCAGGCCGGTCCGGACCAGCGCCCCATGACGGTCTCTTCCGATGCGTTGATCGCGCGCTTCCTTGCCCTTCATCCGAAGGCCATCGACCTGTCGCTCGGGCGCGTGCAGCGGCTTCTGGAAGTGCTTGGCTGGCCGCATCGAAACTTGCCGCCGATCATCCATGTGGCCGGAACCAACGGCAAGGGTTCCACCGTCGCTTTCATGCGTGCCATCCTGGAAGCTGCCGGGCTGTCGGTGCATGTCTATACCTCGCCGCATCTGGTGCGGTTCCATGAGCGCATCAGGCTGGGCAAACCCGGCGGCGGGCGATTCGTCGACGAAAGCCGGCTGGTCGATGCGCTGGCCCGCTGCGAAACGGCCAATGCCGGTGCGCCGATCACCGTGTTCGAGATCACCATGGCAGCGGCGTTCGTGCTGTTTCACGAGAACCCCGCCGATGTGCTCCTGCTCGAAGTCGGACTGGGCGGGCGCTTCGACGCGACCAACGTGATCGACCATCCGGCTGCGGCTGTCGTCACCTCGATCGGCATGGACCATGCCGAGTATCTGGGCGACACGCTGGCCCTGATCGCGGCCGAGAAGGCCGGCATCTTCAAACGTGGAGCGCCCGCCGTGATCGCTCCGCAGACCTACAAGGAGGCGGATCAGGTTCTGGTGGCGGAAGCCGAGCGACTTGGTGCCGGCCCTATCTGGGTGGGTGGACAGGAGTTCAGCATCCGCGAGGAGGCGGGGCGGCTTGTCTACCAGGATGAGGAACGGCTGCTTGACCTGCCCTTGCCGCGCCTGCTCGGACGGCATCAGCACATCAACGCCGCCACCGCCATCGCAGGCCTCAGGGCGGCTGGCTATGACCTTGCCAACAGCATCTTCGAGACCGGGCTCGCCCAGGCAGACTGGCCGGCGCGAATGCAGCGGCTGGCCCGCGGCCGACTGGCCGATCTGTGCCCGCCCGGCTCGGAACTGTGGCTCGATGGCGGGCACAACCCCGATGGTGGCCGGGTGCTGGCCGCGGCCATGGCCGACCTCGAGGATCGCAACCCCGCCCCTCTGGTGATGATTGTCGGCATGCTTGGCACAAAGGATACCGCAGCCGTGCTGAAGCCCTTTGCCGGACTGGCGCGGGAGCTGATCGCGGTGCCGATTCCGGGTCAGCAGGCAGCCCGCACCGCCGACGATGTGGCCGCACATGCGCGCTCCGTCGGCCTTGCGGCGCGGCCCTCGGGCTCGGTCTCGGCTGCTCTGGAAGAGATCGCGCAGCACTCCTGGCCGACGCCGCCGCGCATCCTGATCTGCGGCTCGCTCTATCTGGCGGGCGAGGTTCTGGGCCTCAACGGCACACCGCCGACCTGACGTCGGCCAACGTGCCGGACCGGTGACCCTCCGGGCGCTGCGTGATCCAGCCGGAAACCACGATTGACAGCCTTGCTTTACGGGACGCCGGAAACGCAGTTCACTGCGCGGCGATGCGTGAGATGCGGCTCCCCGGGCTCCGGCCCCAGCCATGAGGTGCGTGATGTTGCGTCGTAGTCTGGCGGCCCTCGCCGTCGTCCTTGCCTTGTTCGCAACCGTGACCGCAGCGTCGGCACGCGTCGAGATCAAGATCGATCTTGCCAGCCAGCGCATGCAGGTGGCGACAGCCGACGGGGAAAGCTACAACTGGGCGATCTCCTCGGGCCGCGATGGCTATCGCACCATCAGGGGCAGTTTCAGGCCCTATCGCCTCGAGAAGAAATGGTACTCGCGCAAGTATAGCGGCAACATGCCGAACGCGATCTTCTTCCGGGGCGGCTTTGCCATTCACGGCACCGGCGCGGTCGGCATGCTCGGACGGCCAGCCTCGCACGGCTGCGTCAGGCTCCACCCCGCCAACGCAGCCAAGCTGTTCGCCCTCGTACAGAAGCACGGCAAGGGCGCAACGCGGATCGCGATCAACGGTATCGCGCCGGACCAGAACTCCCGGTTCGCCAAGGCAAAGCCGGCCAAGCAGAAGGTTCAGGTCGCGAAGGCCAAGCGCCAGAACACCAACTGGACAACCGCGCGCGGCCGCATGCTGGAGCCATCGCGCGGCTATGTGGACCCGGGCGCGGCGCTGGGCTTCCGCCCAGTCGGGCGGTCGCAAGGTGATTGGTTCTTGCGGCGCTGATCTGCCGCAAGGCGTGCGCCTGTCCTGAGGTTGTGGGCAGACGAGACAGGGTTTACATGCCCAGATAACCGTTGTCTGCCCGCGCTGGCAGGAGACTCTTGGCCCTGTGGTTTGACCGCGATGTCACTTTCGAAGCCGCCCGCACCATCGCACGCAACGCCTCTGCCTGACGGGGGCGTTCTGGTGCTCGACCTGAGCGGGTTGAAGTGTCCGCTCCCGGCCCTGCGCACGCGCAAGGCCTTGAAGGCGCTGGCCTCAGGGGCGCGGCTGAGCGTGATCTGCACGGACCCGATGGCAGCCATCGACATTCCGCACCTGCTCAACCAGACAGGTGATACGCTGACCGACAGACACGAAGCTGAAGGCACGCTGACTTTCGAGATCCGCAGATCCTGAGACGGGCGGTCCCAAGATGCATACGTTCTGCCATGAACACGTCCAGAGCCTGAAAGAAATTCCATGAGCCTTGCCCCTGCCGATGTCCTGCGCGCCCTCGAACTGGTGCCGATGCCGAGCGGGCAGGCGCTGGGCACGTCGGGCCGCATCAGCAATGTCGTGGTCGAAGGCGGCAAGGTGATGTTCGCCATCGCCATTGATCCGACCGAGGCGGCCGCCATGGAACCGGTGCGTGCGGCGGCGGAAAGCGCCGTGAAAGGCCTGCCCGGTGTCGCGCAGGCCTTCGTTTCGCTGACGGCGGACCGCGCGCCGCAAAAGCCATCGCCGGCGGCAACCGCCCGGGCACAGGCCGCCGGCAGCGGCCCCACCCCCAAGGCTGCGGGCGTGCCCGGCATCAAGCACATCATTGCCGTGGCCAGCGGCAAGGGCGGTGTCGGCAAATCGACCACGGCGGCCAACCTTGCGGTGGCGCTGTCAGTGCTCGGGCTGAAGGTCGGCATCATGGATGCCGACATCTATGGTCCATCCGTGCCGAAGATCTTCGGTGTGACGGGCCGGCCACGGCTGGTGGAAGGGCGCACGCTGGCGCCGATGGAGGCCTACGGGCTGAAGCTGATGTCGATCGGGTTCCTGATCGACGAGGAAACACCAATGATCTGGCGCGGCCCGATGGTGATCTCGGCCATCACCCAGATGCTGCGGGAAGTGGCCTGGGGCGAACTCGATGTGCTCGTGGTCGACATGCCGCCGGGCACAGGCGATGCCCAGCTCACCATGGCCCAGCAGACGCCGCTGGCAGGGGCCGTGATCGTCTCGACGCCGCAGGATCTTGCCCTGCTCGATGCACGGCGCGGGGTTGCCATGTTCCAGCGCGTGCAGGTGCCGATCCTCGGCATCATCGAGAACATGAGCTATTTCATCGCGCCCGATACCGGCAATCGCTACGACATCTTCGGCCATGGCGGCGCGCGCAGGGAGGCCGAGAAGCAGGGCGTTCCCTTCCTCGGCGAGATCCCACTTGCCATGCCGATCCGAGAATTGTCGGACAGTGGTCGACCGATCGTCGCCAGCGATCCGGACAGCCCGCACGCCAAGGCCTATGTGGCCATTGCGCGCCAGGTCAAGCAGGCGCTCGCGAGCGGGTCCACACGGACCGCGCCACGCATCGTGATCGAGTGAAGGCGGGCGAAAGAAACCCTCGCCGGCAACCGCCCGGCGTCAGAGCCGAACGGATGACGGCGCGGCGAATGCCTCCGACGCCTGCCGCTGCTGCATGTCGAGAACGCCAAACCAGACGCAGGCTGCGACAACGCTGAAAGCGACGGCTGCAAAAAAGGCTTTCATGGCAATTCCCCCATTCTTGTGGTCAGGCGCGAAGCACACGCCGACATTGAGATCATTCTAGTCTGCCGAGCGGCGGCATTCAAGGCTCCCGCCGACAGATCGCGGGCCGATCATCACACCAGCCCGCGTGCCAGCAGGTCTTCAGCGGTCGACAGGTCACCCGGCTCGTTGGCATTGAAGAACGGATCGATCGGATCGGTTGGCCACGTCACGGTTGCGAGCGCGAAGCGCTGCGTGAAGCGATCGATCTTGCGTTCCTGCTCGACGGTCAGGGCGTGGCGCAGTTCGTCCCGGATGGCGACGGGCCAGAGCCCGATGACAGGATGGGTCCAGCCGCCGGATGCGGCGCAGGCCAGCTGCGCTGCCTCGGCCTGCACCGCTGCGGCCAGCCGGGCCACCAGATCGCGCGGAATGAAGGGCGTATCGGCCGCAACGCTGACGACATGGCGGATGGCAGGCCGATGCGCCGCAGCCCAGTCCAGCCCGGCAAGGATGCCGGCGAGCGGCCCGGCAAAGCCCTCGACGCTGTCGGGCACCACCGGCAGGTGCCATGGCGCAAAACGCGCCGCATCGCCGTTGGCGTTGATCACCATGTCGCTGCATTGGGGGGCCAGACGCTCGATGACGTGATCGAGGATCGTCTTGCCGGCGATCATCCTGAGCGGCTTGTCGCCACCGCCCATCCTCCTGGCAAGTCCGCCAGCCAGCAGCACCCCGATGACGGGGCTTTCCGCCCCAGTGGACGCGTCAATCATCGATACCTGCACCCTTGCGCCGGTTCTTCGTGCTCTCGTCCTCCACGAAGTCCAGATCCTGGTCGAAAACGATCCGCTCTGCGCCTGCGAGAGCGAGAAAACGCTTGCCACGTGCGCGGCCAATCAGCGTGAGCCCCGCCTTTTGCGCCAACTCCACCCCCCATGCGGTGAAGCCGGAGCGCGAGACCAGCACCGGGATGCCCATGCGGACGGTCTTGATCACCATTTCCGAGGTGAGACGGCCGGTCGTGTAGAAGATCTTGTCGCCTGCCCCGATGCCATGGCGGAACATGTAGCCGGCGATCTTGTCGATGGCATTGTGGCGTCCGACATCCTCCATGTAGATCAGCGGCCGGTCGGCTTCGCACAGCACGCAACCATGGATCGCCCCTGCCTCCAGATAGAGCGACGGCGTGGTGTTGATCTTGTGCGTGAGCGCATAGAGCCACGAGGTCTTCACGGTTGCTGCCGGAAGGCTGATGCCCTCGATCACCTCCATCAGATCACCGAACGCAGTCCCCTGCGCGCAGCCGGAGGTCTGGGTGCGCTTCCGGAGCTTGCTCTCGAAATCGGTCTGCGTGTTGGTGCGGACCACGACCACACCGAGTTCGTCATCGACATCGACGCCCGTCACAGCATCGGCGGGATCGAGCATGCCCTGATTGAGCAGATAGCCGATGGCGAGTTCTTCGGGATGATCCCCGATCGTCATCATCGTGACGATTTCCTGCGCGTTCAGATACAGCGTCAGCGGCTTTTCGTGGATTACGCGCGTGACAACCTTTTGCCCGCCCTGGTCGATGCCGCTGACGGAACTCGACAATCGCGGATCGTCAGGGTCGGGGCGCACCAGGTAATCTGGCCACGTATCAGTGTTTGTCGGCATGGGCGATTGCACTCGCAGGGGAGGTCAGTTGCCGACAGATAGTCACGCATTGACTGATCCGGCAAGCGGTCCGCGCGAGCAAGTCCGCTAGCGGCTGTTGCCGGAACCCCACAGACGCGGCACGCACTTTCGGGTTACGTTGCGTCGAAGGGGCAACCATCCATTTGGCACAGCAGATGCTAAGCCATGACGGGTGTGTGACGACGACGCATGATCGACAGACGGGCAACAACCGGGCTTGACCCAGCAAAGGACTCGGCGCTGCTGCTGCAGCGCATGGGCTTCTTCACGCTTGGCATCGCCCTGCCGGTCTCGGCGATGGTTTCACGCAGGGCCGCGGTTGTCCTCGCGCCCATCGGCGTGGCGCTTCTGGTGATTGCCGCCTTCCTGTCCGAGCCGGAGCGGTTCATCCGCTCGCTGAAGCGCCGGAGTGTCAAGGCAACCGCGCTTGTTCTGGCCCTGCTGGTGGGCTGGAGCCTGCTCTCGACCACATGGGCACCGGCGGGTGCACGCGGCATCGACCGCATCGTCAACATGCTGTTCGCGCTGGTGATCGGCATCATGGGCGTGGCAGCCCTGCCCGAGCGGGTTCGCGCAGCCAACCTGAATGCCCTCGCCGTCGGCGCCGGCGTGGCCACCGTCATCGCCGCGATCACGCAGGCCACAGGCTACGGGCTTGGCGATACCGAGGACGATGCAACCATCCTGGCACGCGGCATGGCCCTGATCGTCATCCTCACCGGGCCTCTGGTGGCCTGGCTGTTCAGCCGCGGGCGGACCAAGGGCGCGGTCGCCCTGTTCGCCACCGTTGCCGCAACCTCGGTTCTGGTGCGCGATCCCGTGCTGGTGGCCGCCCTTGCTGCCGGAACGGCGGCGTTTGCGCTGGTTGCGGGCTTTGCCGCCAGGACGGTGTCGCTGGTGGCAACCGGCTGCGTGCTGGTGGTGGTTCTGGCCCCGGTGATGCCCTGGGTGATCAAGTCCGGCCTCGGCAGCGCGCTGGGGCTCGAACAGGCGCTGATCGGCCGCTTCGCGAACTGGGCGTCCACGATTGCGGCAGCGCCCGTGAAGCTGATCACGGGCCACGGCTTCGGCGCCGTGCTGGCTCCGCTGTCCAGTGCTGCGCCCCGCGGGCCGCTGCCGACATCGATCCTCGTGGACATCTGGCATGAACTCGGACTGGTCGGCGCTGCCGCCTTCGCAGCTGCGATCTGGTTCGCCATGCGCGCCGTGCGCGTGCTCTCACCGGTCATCCAGGCGGGTGCAATCGCGGCCTACATCGCGGCGCTGTCGCTTGGCATCCTGGGATTTGCCGGGTTCCGGGCCTGGTGGCTGATGACGCTGGTGGCGCTGGTGATCATCACCACAGCCGTGGCCCGCGGCCAGGCACGAACGGACCGGCCGCTTGTGCGCTTTGCGCGGGCGGCAACTGCCGCCGCAGAGTCGTCACGGCCAACCATGGCAACCCGTTCGACCACCGGCAATTCCTGACAAGGCACCGCAGCGAAAGGCGGGAGCCGCCTTTCGCTTGATGGGTCATGCTGCGACAGGATGGGCCAGCGTGCGGCCTTCAACCACCGCATGGCAGGCCACGCCATTGATCGGCAACGGGTTCTCGGCCTTGCAACGCTCGTTGGCGAGGGGGCAACGCGGATGGAATGTGCAGCCCGTCGGCGGGGTGATCGGGTTGGGGATCTCGCCGGCCACCGGAATGCGCGCCCGACCGCTCATGGCCAGATCAGGCACCGCGTCGAGCAGCATGCGCGTGTAGGGATGCCGCGGATGGGTGAACATCTCCTTGGCGTCCGAAACCTCGACGAGGCGGCCGAGATACATCACCCCGATGCGCGTCGCCATGTGGCGCACGACTGCGAGGTTGTGGCTGATGAACAGATAGGTCAGCCCGAACTTCTCCTGAAGATCGCGCATCAGGTTGAGAATCTGGGCCTGGACGGAGACATCCAGCGCTGATGTCGGTTCGTCGCAGACGATGAAATCGGCATTCGAGGCCAGCGAGCGGGCAATGGCCACACGCTGGCGCTGGCCGCCTGAAAACTCATGGGGGAACTTCTTGCCATCATCGGGATGCAGGCCGACGAGCGTCAGCAGTTCGCCGACACGGGCTACGATGTTGGCCTCGCCCTCGACCACGTTGAAGGCGCGGATCGGCTCGGCGATGATCCGGTCGACGCGCCAGCGCGGATTGAGCGAGGCGTAGGGATCCTGGAAAATCATCTGCATCTTGCGCCGGAGCTTGGCGCGTTGGGCTCTCTGCCCCGGGTCCGTCATCGAGATGCCGTCGATGGTGACCTCACCCCCTGTCGGATTCAGCAGACCCACGACCATGCGCGCGACCGTGGACTTACCCGAGCCGGACTCGCCCACCAGTGCAAAGGTCTCGCCTTTCCTGATGTCGAAGGAGACCCCGTCAACAGCCTTCAGGTACTGACGCGGCGCACCTTCCAGAACACGGTTGAGCCAGGGCTTGGAGACATCGAAGGTCTTCTTGAGGTCCGTGACCTCGACATACGGGCGCGGGCTCATCGGGCCACCTCGGCAGTCTTGAGCTGTTCATTCTCATAAAGATGGCAGGCGACCTGGCGGCCCTGAACGGGGAGCGGCAAAGGCTGGTCGACATGGCAGCGTGCGAACACGTCGGCGCAGCGCGGATTGAAGGCACAGCCGCGCGGGATCGACGAAAGCCGCGGCATCGAGCCCGGAATCTGCACCAGCCGCTCGGCAGAGGCTTCGAGTGTTGGGATCGCTCCCATCAGGCCTTTGGCGTAGGGGTGCATCGGGCGCTGGACGACATCGCGCACCGGCCCGATCTCGGCCACACGGCCGGCATACATCACCGCGACGCGGTCGGCTGTCTCGGCGATCACGCCCATGTCATGGGTGACCAGCATCACGGCCATGCCGCGCTCGCGCCCCAGTTTCTTGATCAGCGAGATGATCTGGGCCTGTACCGAGACATCGAGCGCGGTGGTCGGCTCGTCAGCGACGATGAAGTCGGGTTCGGCACACAAGGCCAGCGCGATCACCACACGCTGGCGCATGCCGCCGGAGAACTCGTGGGGGTAGCCGTCGATGCGCTTTTCGGGCGCGGGAATGCCGACCTCCGTCAGCAGTTCCACGGCGCGGTCGCGCGCCTGGCGTTCGTTCATCGGCAAATGGGTGCGGATGGTCTCGACGAGCTGTTCGCCGACCCGGAACAGCGGATTGAGCGAGGTCAGCGGATCCTGGAAGATCATCGCCACCTTGCGGCCCCGGACCTTGCGCATCTCCTCCGGCGACAGGTTGTCGATGCGCCGCCCGTTGAGCAGGATTTCCCCGCCCGAGATGCGGCCCGGCGGCTCGATCAGCCCGATGATGGCAGCGCCAGTGACCGACTTGCCGGCCCCTGACTCGCCGACAACGCCGAGAACCTCGCCCTTGTGGATGTCGAACGACACACCGTCGATGGCGCGCAACGTCGCCCGCCGGGTGACGAACTCCACCTGCAGGTTGCGGACTGAAATGACTGGCTCGCTCATGCCAACTCCACACACATGTGCATCAGGGTCTCACCTCAGTTTCGGGTTCAGCGCATCGCGCAGCCAGTCACCCAGCAGGTTGATGGCGAGCGCGAGGATCACCAGCATCATCGCCGGGAAGAACAGGATCCACCACTCGCCGGACAGCAGGAACTTCTGACCGGAGCGGATCAGCGTGCCAAGCGAAGGCTGCGTGATTGGCAGGCCAACACCGAGGAAGGACAAGGTTGCTTCCTCGATGATCGCCAGCGCCAGATTGATCGTGGCGATGACCAGAACCGGCCCCATCACGTTGGGCAGCACATGCCGCGCCATGATGCCGAAACCTGAAATGCCCATCAGCTTGGCTGCCTGCACGTATTCCTTGTTGCGCTCGACCAGCGTCGAGGCGCGGACCGTGCGGGCGTACTGCGCCCAGTTCGAAAGGCCAATGGCAATGATGATGACGAAAACGGCTGTCGTTTCGTATTGCTGCG
>JAIYDY010000127.1 GCA_027487245.1 Hyphomicrobiales bacterium | reverse complement strand
GCCTCGGTGATCAGCACGCCGGCGCCTCAGCCGGTTGCCATGCCGCTGGCCGAGGAAGCGCCGGTGCAGGCCGAGATGGCTCCGGTCCAGCCGACGATCATCGCCGAAACCGTGCGCATCGAGCCGGCACCATCGCGCGTCGTGATGGCCGCTGACCTGCCGATGCCCGAGCCGGCCCAGCGCCACATCGACGAGGCGGCCGATCTCCAGCGGGACAGCTTCATCCCGCCGCAGGCCGAGCGCATCCGCCCGGTGCGCCTGCCACGTGTCGAGGATCTGCCGGTTCCCGCCCAGAACCAGCTTGCCGCCCGCGCCGCCCCGCCGGTGCCGCAGCCGGCCCATGCTGCCGACCAGAAGCGCATGTCGCTGATGCAGAGGCTGGCCTCGGTCGGCTTCGGCCGCCGCGACGAGCACGAGATCGCGGAAACGCCGGCGCAGGCCGCGCCGCCGCTGCCGCGCGCCGTGGCCGCACCTGCTGCCGTTCCGTCCGCTGCCCATGCCGAGTACATGCGCCGTCCGGTCCAGCCGCAGCCCGCAAGGGCCGCCGAAGGACAGCTCGATGTGCGTGGCCGTCCTCAGACTCAGCGCCCGGCCGAGGATGACCAACTCGAGATTCCCGCCTTCCTGAGGCGGCAGGCGAATTGAAAACCGCTTGAAATTTATACGGTGTTAACCATCACCCGCCTTGCCCAAGGCGGGTGAACTGTTTTTAACAAGACATTGATGATCATGAACAAATGATCGATTCGCTTCAAACGCTCAAATTGTAACAGAGCGATAAGAAGCGTGATTTTGTGCAATGCGCTGGCGCCGGTATGTTGCAACTGCTGACAGAGCGCGACTCATCGCTCGCGCGCAGCAGATCACTGGGGCATGATCCTGCTTCCGATCCATGGCGAAAAGCCGACGGAAGTCTGGTGTTCAAGGGACTGACAGAATGACATCCGGACGCCAGACAACAGTGCGGGACGCCATCGTTCTCGCGGGATATGGCGTCCACACCGCAAATCAGGCCACTGTTGTCATTCGTCCTGCCGCCATCAACCACGGTATTATTTTCCTGCGCACCGGCCTCGAAGGCGGTTTGCAGCGTCGTATTCCGGCCCGCTACGGCAACGTCAGCATGACCGAACTGTGCACCGTGCTGGGTGACCCGCAGCATGGCGCCGTTTCAACGGTCGAGCACATCATGGCCGCACTTTATGGCCTGGGTGTGGACAACGCACTGGTCGAGATCGA
The DNA here is from genome assembly GCA_027487245.1 of Hyphomicrobiales bacterium. Lineage (GTDB taxonomy): Bacteria > Pseudomonadota > Alphaproteobacteria > Rhizobiales > Beijerinckiaceae > Allobosea. The sequence goes on along the minus strand of JAIYDY010000127.1, from coordinate 8,592 downwards.
CGGTCCCGAAGTGCCCATCATGGATGGCAGCGCCGAGGCTTTCGTCGAGGCGATCCGCGAGACCGGGCTGATCAACCTGTCCGCCGCTCGCCGTTATGTGCGCGTGTTGCGCCCCGTCTCGGCCAGCAAGGGCAATGCCTGCAGCGAGCTTCTGCCGCATGACGAGGACGGCCTGCATTTCGATGTCTCGATCGATTTCGAGACCTCGGTGATCGGTCGCCAGCGCCGCGTGCTCGAACTTGATCCCGAAAATTTTGCGGCGGAAGTCTCCCGCGCCCGCACCTTCGGCTTCATGCGCGATGTCGAATTGCTCTGGAAGAATGGCTTCGCGCTCGGCGCTTCGCTTGAGAACACCGTGGCGATCGGCGATGAGCGCGTGATCAACCCGGAAGGCCTGCGCTACGAAGACGAATTCGTGCGCCACAAGCTGCTGGATGCCATTGGCGACATCGCCATGGCCGGCCTGCCGATCATCGGCCTGTTCCGCTCCCATTGCGGCGGCCATCGCCTGAACATTGCCGTTCTGCGCGAGCTGTTCTCCGATCCTGCCAATTTCGAGATTGTCGAAGCCAAGGATGTGGTGCCGGCCCGCCGTGTCCAGATGTCGGCTGCGGCCTACGCGCCTTCGCTGGGCTGATGCCTGGTGACCGGCAGGCGCGCCTTGCTGCCGTTTTGCTGCTTCACTCTTCCCGTCGGCCTTGAATTCGACACAGGCTCGATGCTTGAAGCGTTTCAGGGCTACCGCCCAGTGGATTGTCCTGCTCTAGCCTAAAGTTACCCTCATCGAGGCAGGTCTGATGCAGGCATTCGTGCGGGAGCATCATCCAGTCTGGTGAAATCCAGCTTGGCGAAGCGCCCCGCAATGGGTTACATGCTCGCCATTCAGGCTTGGTGGTCGAGTGAAGCCGGTTTTGCGAAGCCGCATGTTTTGAGGCAGGTTGTATGGCCCGATTGAAAATGACGCAGCTGGTCGTGGTCACGGCAGCCCTCGGGCTTGCCGGCTGCGACACCATTTCGTCGTTGAACCCGTTCGACACGGCCTCGCGCTACAAGCAGGAACTGCTGCCTGAGGTCGCGCCCGACACACTTTACAATCAGGGCCTGGCTCGCCTCCAGAGTGGCGACACGGCGGGAGCGGCCAAGGCTTTCAGCGACATCGACCGGCAGGCCGCGTTTTCCCCGCAGGCCAAGCGCGGATTGATAATGACGGCCTTCGCCCATTACGAGGGCAAGCGCTATGACGAGGCCATCACCGCCTCGCGGCGCTTCCTGACGCTGCATCCGGGTGACAAGGACGCGGCCTATGCGCAGTATCTGCTGGCCATGTCGAACTATAACCAGATCCCCGATATCGGGCGTGATCAGGAACGCACCGAGCGGGCGCTGGTGGCGCTTCAGGAGCTGATCGATCGCTACCCGAAGTCGGAGTACGTGCTGGATGCGCGCGAGAAGATCCTGTTCGCCAAGGACCAGCTTGCCGGCAAGGAAATGAATGTCGGCCGCTTCTACCTGAAGCAGCGCAATTTCCCGGCCGCCATCAACCGGTTCCGCGATGTGGTCTCGAAGTATCAGACCACGCGGCATGTCGAGGAGGCGCTTGCGCGACTGACCGAGGCCTATCTCGCGCTCGGCGTCACCAACGAGGCGCAAACGGCGGCCGCCGTGCTCGGGCACAATTTCCCCGAGAGCCCGTGGTATCGCGACTCCTACACCCTGCTGCAATCGGGCGGTCTGGAGCCTCGCGAGCAGTCAGGCTCGTGGATCAGCCGGGCGTTCCAGGGCTTCACGCGGACAGTCGGCCTGGCACGATGAGCGAGCCATGCTCGCGCAGCTGCTGATTCGCGACATTGTCCTGATCGATCGGCTCGAGCTTGGCCTTGCCTCCGGCCTGAGCGTCCTTACCGGCGAGACCGGCGCCGGCAAATCCATCCTGCTCGATGCCTTCGCGCTGGCCCTCGGTGGGCGTGGCGATGGCGGGCTCGTGCGCCATGGCGAGCAGCAGGGGCAGGTGACCGCCGTGTTCGACCCCGGCCCTGACCATCCCTCCCGCACCCTGGCACGCAGCCATGACATCGAGGTCGACGGCGACCTGATCCTGCGCCGTGTGCAGGTGGCCGACGGGCGCACCCGCGCCTTCGTCAACGATCAGCCGGTGTCGGTGCAGGTGCTGAAGACCATCGGGGCCACATTGGTCGAAATCCATGGACAGCATGATGACCGGGCACTGATCGAGCCGGACACGCACCGCATGATGCTTGACGTCTTTGGCGATCTCGGCGGCCAGAGCCTTGCCGTGGCAGATGCCTGGCGGGCCTGGCGCGATGCGCGCAGCGAGCTCGACCGGGCGCGGGCCAAAGTCGAGGCGGCGCGCAAGGAGGCGGATTTCCTGCGCCATGCGGCGGATGAGCTTGGTGCACTTGCACCCGAGGCTGGTGAGGAGAACGCGCTGGCCGAGCGGCGGCATCTGATGATGCAGTCGGAGAAGGTGGCCAAGGATCTGGCCGAGGCCAGCGAGGCACTGAGCGGGCAAGGTTCGCCCATTCCGGAGTTGTCGTCGCTGATGCGCCGGCTGGAGCGCCGCGCCGTGCAGGCCCCGCAACTGGTCGAGGCGCCTGTCAAGGCGCTGGAAGCCGCGCTGCTGGCGCTCGACGATGCGGCCACGACGCTGGAGCGGGCCCTCAGGGCCAGCGAGTTCGATCCGCGCGAGCTTGAAGCCTGCGAGGAGCGCCTGTTCGCGTTGCGCGCCGCTTCCCGCAAGTATGATGTACCGGTGGACCAGCTCTCGGAGCTTCAGGCCCGCTATGTAGCGGACCTCGCCTCTCTCGACGCCGGTGAAGAGCACCTGAAAGCGCTGGAGAACACGCTTGTGGTGCGGGCCGAGGTCTACCGGACGGCGGCGGCGACGCTGAGCGCGGAGCGGCATGCCACGGCGGCCCGGCTGGATGCGGCGGTGGCGCTGGAGTTGCCGCCGCTCAAGCTGGAGCGGGCCCGCTTCATCACCCAGGTCACGACCGATCCCGACGCGTGGACTGCCACAGGGATCGACCAGATCGAGTTCTGGGTCCAGACCAATCCGGGCACGAGGCCCGGCCCGATGGTCAAGGTGGCCTCCGGCGGGGAGCTGTCCCGCTTCATGCTGGCGCTCAAGGTCGTGCTGGCCGACCGTGGTTCGGCCCCGACGCTTATCTTCGACGAGATCGACACAGGCGTCGGCGGGGCCGTGGCAGATGCGATCGGCGAGCGGCTGGCGAGGCTGGCGGCGAAGGTGCAGGTCGTCTCGGTGACGCACGCGCCGCAGGTGGCGGCAAAAGCCGGACAGCATTTCCTGATTTCCAAGCACGCCATCACGCCCGAACGGGTGGCGACGCGGATCACGCCGCTGGAAGGCAGCGAGCGTGGTGAGGAACTTGCGCGCATGCTGGCCGGCGCCACAATCACCGACGAGGCACGGGCGGCGGCGCGCCGGCTGCTCGAGACGGCGCTGGGGCGCTAGATCAGGTCGCTGAACTGCCCTCTTCCGCGCCGGCATCGGCGGGCTTATGACACCTCAATGCTGAAGCGCCCTGCCACATTCGCCACGCCGCCCGACAGGCTCCTGCCGCTTGAAGCGCAGATCGAGCACGAGGAACTGATGGCGCTGATCGCGGCGGCTGACGAGGCCTATCACGGCCGCGATGCGCCCGAGATCAGCGATGCCGAGTATGACGGCTTGCGCCGCCGCATGGAGGCGATCGAGGTCGCGTTCCCGCTGCTGGCGGCGCGCGGCCTGGCCGGCAAGGTGGGCTCAAGGGCGCAGGACAAGTTCGCCAAGGTGCGCCACCGCGTGCCGATGCTGTCGCTGGCCAACAGCTTCACTGCCACTGATGTGGCGGATTTCGTGGGGCGCATCCGCTCCTTCCTTGGCCTTGGTGCCGAGGAGCCCGTGGTGCTGACGGCGGAACCCAAGATCGACGGGCTGTCGCTGTCCCTGCGCTACGAGGGCGGGCGGCTGGTTCAGGCCGCGACGCGCGGCGATGGCGAGGAAGGCGAGGATGTCACCACCAATGCCCGCACGATTGCCGACATTCCGCAACGGCTCGGCGGCGATGTGCCCGCCGTGTTCGAGGTGCGCGGCGAGGTCTATCTCGGTCATGCCGATTTTGCGGCGCTGAATGCCCGCCAGCGCGAGGCCGGCGACAAGGAGTTCGCCAACCCGCGCAATGCTGCCGCCGGCAGCCTGCGCCAGCTTGATCCGGCCATCACGGCGGCCCGGCCACTGCGCTTCTTCGCCTATGCGTGGGGCGAAGCGGAGCGGCTGCCGGCGGCCAGCCAGTTCGGCATCGTCGAGGCATTCGGCGGCTGGGGTCTGCCGATCAATCCGCTGATGCGGCGCTGCGACAGCGTTGAGACCCTCTTGGCCCATTATGCCGCCATCGAGGCCATGCGCGCCTCGCTGGGCTATGACATCGACGGGGTGGTCTACAAGGTCGACCGCATCGACTGGCAGCAACGGCTGGGCTTTGTCGGGCGCGCGCCGCGCTGGGCGACGGCCCACAAGTTCCCTGCCGAGAAGGCGATGACGCGCATCGAGGCCATCGACATCCAGGTGGGGCGCACCGGGGCGCTGACGCCGGTGGCCAAGCTCAGCCCGGTCACGGTGGGTGGCGTGGTCGTGTCGAACGCCACTTTGCACAATGCCGACGAGATCGCCCGGCTTGATGTGCGCATCGGCGACATGGTGGTGGTCCAGCGGGCCGGCGATGTCATCCCGCAGGTGGTCGAGGTGGTGGCAGGGCAGCGCCCGGCAAACACCGAGGCCTATGTCTTCCCGCATGTGTGCCCGTGCGATCTGAAAACAGATGTCATGAAGGAGACCACGGCGGCCGGTGTCGAGAGCGTGGTCAGGCGCTGCACCGGCGAGTTTGCCTGCCCGTTCCAGCGCATCGAGCATCTCAAGCACTTCTGCTCACGGCGGGCCTTTGACATCGAAGGCTTTGGCGACAAGCAGATCGCCTTCTTCTTCGAGAAGGGCCTGATCCGCGAGCCTGCCGACATCTTCGCCCTTCAGACGCGGGATGAGGCACCGGGCAACCTGCAACGCCTCCAGAATTACGAAGGCTTCGGCGAAGTCTCCATCCGAAACCTGTTCGCGGCGATCGAGGCGCGGCGGACGATCGGCCTTGAACGGCTGATCTTCGCGCTCGGCATCCGCCATGTCGGTGAGACCACCGCCAAGATGCTGGCCCGCAACTACGGGTCGTGGGTGGCCTTTGACGCGGCCTGCATGCGCGTCGCGGCTGGCGAGGCCGATGCGATGCTGGAGATGGATGCCATCGACCAGATCGGCGAAAGCGTGATCGAGGCGATCAGGGCCTACTTCGGCGAGGACCATAACCGGGCCATCGTCGACCGTCTGGCGGCGCAACTGACCATCGTCGATGCCGAAAAGGCCGTGGCCGAGTCACCCGTCGCCGGCAAGACCGTGGTGTTCACGGGTGCGCTCGAAAAAATGACGCGGGATGAGGCCAAGGCGATGGCCGAGCGGCTGGGGGCCAAGGTGGCGGGCTCGGTCTCGAAAAAGACCGATCTGGTGGTGGCCGGCCCCGGCGCCGGCTCGAAGCTGAAGGCCGCCAGCGACCTCGGCATCGAGGTCATTGACGAAGATGGCTGGCTGGCGCTGGTCGGCGGATAGGGCGGGCCCGGTCCCCATTCCCTTTGCCCGCCAACATCCACCTTATCCTCACCCTGAGCCTGTCGAAGGGCGAGGCTCCGGATGGGAGGCTCTGGAGGTCATCTTTCGACAGGCTCAGGATGAGGATCGTGGGCTCAGGAGGAGGATTGTGGGATCGGAATGAGGCCATCGATCTCGCTGGCCCATAGCAAGGCCCGGCCATCTCTGTGCTACCCCTCCGCTTCTTCCCGCAGCAATTCCAGCCTGAGCCACTCCTCCTCGGCTGCCGCGAGGCGGGTCTGGGTCAGAGCCAGCGCCTCCACCGCCTTGTTGAAACGGCCCGGGTTGGCCTCGAACAGGCCGGGCTCTGCCAGCAGCGCATTGAGCTTGTCGATGTCGGCATGCAGCTTGTTGATGGTGACGGGCAGGGTTTCGAGGGCGTGGCGGTCCTTGAAGGTCAGCCTCGCCTTGGCCTCGCGGGCGGGGGCAACAGGCAAGGATTCTGCGCCCTTGGCCATGGCGGATAGCCGGTTGCCCTGGCCCTTGCGCGCCGTCACGCCCTCGCCACGCTGGGTCACCATGTCGGTGTAGCCGCCGGCATAGGTGGTGAAGCGGCCTGCGCCGTCCGCCATGATCACGGCATTGACCGTGCGGTCGAGAAAGTCACGGTCATGGCTGACGAGGATGACGGTGCCGCTGTAGTCGGCGATCATTTCCTGGAGCAGGTCGAGGGTTTCGAGGTCGAGGTCGTTGGTCGGCTCGTCCAGCACCAGAAGGTTGGAGGGCTTGGCCAGCGCGCGGGCCAGCATCAGCCGCCCCCTCTCGCCGCCGGAGAGAACCCTGATCGGCGTGCGGGCCTGCTCGGGCGTGAACAGGAAGTCCTTGAGATAGCCCATGACATGCTTGCGCTCGCCGGCGACATCGATGAAGTCGCCGCGCCCGTCGGTCATGGCTTCGGCCAGCGTCCACTCGTCCTTCAGGCTGTCGCGGCGCTGGTCGAGCGTGGCCAGCTGCGTCGAGGGGCTGAGCACGACCGTGCCGCTGTCGGGTGCAAGGCCTCCGGTGAGCATGTTGATCAGCGTGGTCTTGCCCGCGCCATTGGCCCCGACGATGCCGACACGCTCGCCGCGCGAGATACGGATCGAGAAATCGCCGACGATGGGGCGGCCATCATAGCTCTTGGCGATGGATTTCGCCTCGATCATCAGCTTGCCGGCGGTCTCGGCCTCGGTCACGGCCAGCGTGATGTTGCCCTGGGCGCGGCGATAGGTGCGGGCCTCCTCGCGCAGGGCGTGAAGGTTGCCAAGCCGCTTGACGTTGCGCTTGCGCCTTGCGGTCACGCCGTAGCGCAGCCAGTGCTCCTCGTTGGCGATCTTGCGGTCGAGCTTGTGGCGCTCAAGCTCTTCCTCTTCCAGCACCTTGTCGCGCCAGGCCTCGAAGCTGGCGAAGCCCTGGTCGAGCCGCCTTGCCTTGCCGCGATCGAGCCAGACGGTGGCGCGCGACAGGCTTTCAAGAAAACGCCGGTCATGGCTGATCAGCACCAGCGCGCTTTTCGAGGACGCCAGTTCCTGTTCCAGCCAGGCGATGACCGGCAGGTCGAGATGGTTGGTCGGCTCGTCGAGCAGTAAGAGGTCTGGTTCGGGCGCCAGCGTGCGGGCCAGCGCCGCGCGCCGGGCCTCACCACCGGAGAGGCGGGACGGGTCTTCCTCGCCGGAAAGGCCGAGCTGTTCGAGCAGGTAGCTCACCCGGTAGGCGTCATCGCCCGGTGCAAGCCCTGCCTCGGCATAGGCGCGCGTGGTGGCAAAGCCGGCAAAATCAGGTTCCTGCGGCAGATAGCGCATGGTGACGCCGGGGTGCACGAAGCGCTCCCCGCGCTCGGGGTCGATCAAACCGGCTGCGATCTTCAGCAGGGTCGACTTGCCGGAGCCGTTGCGCCCGATCAGGCAGATGCGGTCGCGCGGCGAGACGGCAAGTTCGGTGCCATCGAGGCAGGGCTGGCCGCCAAAACCGTGGCGGACATCCTTGAGGGTGAGAAGGGGCGGGGCCATGGTCGCCCAAGTGGACTGTGGCGGCGTCCGATGCAAGGGCAGAGTGCCAGCGGCCGGCACCAAGAAAAGTCTTGTTCCGGCTGGTCGACAGTGCCAGCCTCCGATCCTGCCGATCCGGCGCGTGCCCATGCGCCCGTGTTCGGCACATCGAAGGGAGGGGCGCCATGCCCAGGCTTGTTTCACCGGCCAGATGGTTTGCGATGCTGCTGCCGGCGATGTTTTCCGCCGCCCCGGCGTTGGCGCAGGACAAGCCCGTGCTGCGGCCGGTGCGGGATGTGGCGGTGGATTACAGGGCGATTGGCGGGCCACCCGGTTCCGAGGCGATCACCACCCGCATGGAGTGGTCGCAATCGCTCCAGAAGCTGCGCGTCAATGTTCCGGGAATCGGCTGGTCCGTGGCGGACCATGGCAAGGGCCGTGGTTTCATTGTGATGCAGGAGGAGCGCCGCATCATGGACATGCCGGTTCTCGTTCAGCAGGCGCAGCTTGGCCCCGCACCGGACGCCACCTTCACCAAAGAAGGGACGGCTCAGGTTGCCGGACTTGGCTGCACGATCTGGCGCTACCGCGACAAGAACAGCGAAGGCACGACCTGCCTGACGGCGGAGGGCGTGATGCTGCGCACGCTGGCCACGATGTCCGGCATCACCGGAGGCAGCGAGGCGATCAGCGTGGCATTCGGGCCGCAGGATCCGGCACGCTTCGACGAGCCGGAGGGCTATGCCCGCGTGCAGCCGCGCCAGCCGCGGACCCGGCCCCAGCCTTAGAGCCCGATTTAAAAGGAGTTGAGCGATATCGGTAGTTTGAGATTCCCGTTTGGTGATGAATCAAATGGGTTTCCGATGAGTTGGGCTTCTATCGCTCAACTCCTTTTAAATCGGGCTCTAAGATGTG
>JAIYDY010000104.1 GCA_027487245.1 Hyphomicrobiales bacterium | reverse complement strand
CCGACCGGTCGCAGCCTGACGGCGTCTCTTCGTGTCTTGAAATAACATGATTTTCCACAGAAGGAATTCTACGTAACATGTCCAAATATGGTTCGAGTTTGAGGACTCTATTGAATATGAGAGAACTTGAGGCCAATGTGACGCAATGATATGTTCCGCGCTACCCAACCCCCAGAACATGGAGCCCCCAAAGCCCCGCCATCCCCCCCGCAGTCGGCGAGGGCGGCGAGGGGCGAAGGCGTTACGTTGTCAGGTAGTCTCGTTTCAGTACACACGCACGCGTTCTCTCGTCAGCAGAGCACGGAGGAGCGCTTCGTGCCCGTCGAAAAAGTGTTGCAAGGTAGCCGCCGTGGGCGACTGCATGAATGCTTTCTTCACCTCTTTGACGGAAGCATTGTGGGCTCGAATGCGCTGGCCTTTGGCCGTGATCATCGACGCGCTCAGGCACATGCTGCGCTGGGCGGAGGGCACTGGGGCCGAAAGCCCAAGGAAGGCTGCCAGCTCCTTCTGGAGCGCGAGGGCTTGCGGCTCGGTGCGAGGCAACGACCGCATGCGAACGAAGAGGAATTGACGGCCCTCGTATCCGAGGTGCAGCCAGCCGAGCAAGTGCAGCGCATACAGCCCACCGTACATGTAAAAGTGCTGCTTCGAGCGCGGGCGGTCATCAAGGCAAGCGCGGTAGCGGGCAAGTTCGCTCGGCGGCAGGTTCAAGAGAAGCATCGGGTCGTCCGCGAGCGAGTCGTTGCACGCTTGCACCGCCGCGAGTGCACGGGCCATGCGCTGCTCCACTCGACGCCCTTCTTGGCCGATGGTGGCCAGGAAAGCCCAGAGCGAAAAGGCGAGGTCGATGGGGTCACGCAGGCCGACGATGAGCTTGAGCTCGTGGCGGCCCGCAGGCGTGGTGAGCGAGGCCAGGGCTCGAGCGTGCCGCGGAGGCGTCTGGAAGAGGCCTGGGTTGCCTTCGAGCGAGGCGAGTCGCGTGGCGTTGACATTGGCAGCGGCAAGCGCCTCCAGCGACGGGAACGCCGTCAGAGTGAAGGCGCGTGCATGGTAAGCACTGTAGTTGGCGCGGCGCAGCGCCTTGGGCACGTAGGGCGCTTCCGCACACGTACGTGAGGCGCAGCGGTAGGATGCAATGTCGCACGGCGCCTCCACGTTGTTGACCCACCCAGGATGCAAGGTGCAAGGCGTGCACTCGCTCATGCAAGCTGGCGGCATAGGCGAAACATACGGCACACGGTGACTGCTGGCGCCCTGACCTCCACATGGCGAGTCCTGCAGACAAATGTCCTCGACTGCACGGTGCGCGGCGAACTTGCGCGGCCCGCTATCGTCGGCGTGACTGCGCGACAGGTTGCGCCGCCGCCGCACGCACGAGCCGCCATCAAGCGCCCACTCACTCAAAGGAACGCGAGGCCCTCCATACCGTGCCCATGTCACCTGTGGCCGGCGACCCCAGTAGCGCCAGAACGAGCTCTCCTTTTGTGGCCGCAGGCAACCCGGCTGCGTCACGTCAGCAGCCAGCGCCGGGAGCAGGAAACGTTTGGTGCCGCAGCGTCCATCCGCCCAGCCGGAGGCATCTGCACTGCCGCAAATGTGTTGCGGATGGAAGCTCAAATGTAGACAGTCCCAAAGGAAGGTTGAGCCCGACTTGGCCGGCCCGGCGACGAAAACGGTCGGCATTACGCGATCGAGGCCGTCCACATACGGAGATTTCACCATTTTGCCCGCAGCCGAGGCGCCGGCCACAATCCCGCCGTCCGCGGTCGCGCGCGCGTTTCGACAGCAATCGGTTCATGCGTCGTGAATTTCCAGAGCATGTTTACGCTCGTGGAAACACACGACGCTAGCAAGAAGATTAGTCGAAGAAAGCGGTTCACGCCGGCCGCGTTCACGGCGCGAAGATGCTGGCGATCCTTTCGACGATCACAGTCGTGACCGCCCTGCTGACGGGCTCACCGGTCGGCCGCCGTCCGGAACCCCGCGCGGGCAGGGTCTCAATGGCGAAGCGGCCGATGGTGCCCAATCCGGCAGACCTGCCGGATGGTCTGGGAGCGCTCTCGCTGGACGCCATGGCCGGGATCAGGCTGCAGCCGCAGGCGATGATCTGGGCCGGCGAGTCGCGTGGTTTCGTGATCGAACCGCTGCATCGCGGCGGCATTTTCAGCCAGCCTGTGAGCCTGTTCGTGGTCGAGGAAGGCATCGTGCGGCGCATTGCCTTCGACAAGGGCCGCTTCGACTATGGCCGGACGCCGGTGCCGGCCAGCCAGAACGATCTCGGGTTTTCCGGGTTCCGCCTGCATGTGGCCGGCGAGCGGCTTCAGGACGTCGCGGTCTTTCAGGGCGCGACCTTCTTCCGGGCAATGGCGCGAGGCCAGATGTTCGGCGCGGTGGCACGATCGCTGGTGTTGCGCCCAGGCGAACAGCGAGGCGAGGAAGTGCCCTACTTCCGCGGCTTCTGGATCGAGCGGCCTGGTCCTGCTGCGCCAGTGCTGACCGTCCATGGCCTGATCGATTCCGACAGCGCAACTGCGGCGGTGCGCATGACGATCCGCCCCGGCGACATGACGATCAATGACATCGAGTTGACGCTATTTGCCAGGACGCAACTCGACAATGTCGGCTTCGGTGGCATGCTCGGGAGCTTTCTGTTTGCGCCCCAACGTCGCCGCGTGTTCGACGACGTGCGTCCGGCCGTCCATGAAATCTCGGGTCTGCAATTGCGAACCGGCGCGGACGAGTGGATTTATCGTCCCCTCAACAACCCGGAGCAACTGCAGATCTCGGCCTTCGTAGACAACAACCCCAAGGGGTTCGGGCTGGTCCAGCGCGAGCGGGACTACAACGCCTACCAGGACGACGACCAGCGCTTCGAGTTGCGGCCGAGCGTCTGGGTCGAGCCGCTGGGGGATTGGGGTCCCGGCACGGTCCAGTTGCTGGAGGTTCCAACGGACTCGGAAATCAACGACAATATCATCGCCCATTGGCGACCTCGCCAACCCATCGCGGCCGGATCCGAGACAACCATGTCCTATCGGCAGTTCTGGTGCTGGCAGCCGCCCGAGACGCCCCCGTTCGCCATGGTGCGGTCGGTAAGGCAAGGTCGTGGTTCGCAGGGGCGGCGGCGGCGCTTCTTCGTCGATTTTGCCGGAGATGCGCTGGCTGATCCTATGCTCGGCGCCAACGTCAAGGTCATCCTGTCGGCCACGCCGGGCGTGATCCACGGGATGCGACTGGTGCCCTATCCGGAGCGGCGCACGATGCGGGTGTCGTTCGAGCTTGATCCGGGGGCCGAGAATGCCTGCGAACTGCGCCTGCAACTCGACGTTGCCGGAAAACCGATCTCGGAAACGTGGCTGAACAGATGGACGCCGTGACCTCCAGCGTCCCGGCAGCCGCCGCTGACGCCTCCCGCGATGTTGCCCCGCCGTCCGGCCAGCCCTTTGCCGCGCTGCCACCCGAGGCGCGGCTCGACATGCCGACACAGTCGCTGCGGCGCTGGTCATCGGCTGATGAGCGCAAACGACTGTCCGCGTGGCGGACGCCATGGCTCTCGCGGCTGCTGGTCTTCGGATCGGCCCTGCTGCTGACCGCCTATGGCGCGCGCGAGATGTATGAGGTCGTATCGGTGAGCCGCACGACGGCCTTGCAGTATGTCCTGCTGGTGCTGTTCACGGTCAACTTCTCGTGGATCGCGCTGGCTTTCACGAGCGCCATCCTCGGCTTCGTGGTGCTGCTGTTCAAGCGCGGCGAGACGCAGCGCGCCACGTCGCTGAGACAGCGGACCGTGATCGTGATGCCGATCTACAATGAGTCGACGGCACGGACATTCGCTGCGGTCGCCGCTATTCGCGAGTCGGTCGATGCCACCGGTCTGGGGGCGCATTTCGACTATTTCATCCTGTCGGACACCACCAATCCCGATGTCTGGATTGCCGAGGAGCGCGCCTTCGTTGCCCTGCGCGAGCGCCTTGGCGCGGATGCCCGGCTCTACTACCGGCACAGGCCGAAAAACCATCATCGCAAGGCCGGCAACATTGCCGATTTCGTGACGCGCTGGGGCGGGCACTACGAGCACATGGTGGTGCTCGATGCCGACAGCCTGATGACCGGCACCTGCATTGTCCGGCTGGCGGCCGCCATGGAGGCGGACCCCGATGCAGGCATCATCCAGTCGCTCCCCCTGATCATCAACCGTAACACGCTGTTTGCCCGGCTCCAGCAGTTCGCGGCGCGCGTCTATGGTCCGGTGATTGCCACCGGGCTGGCGCAATGGGCGGGGCGGGATTGCAACTACTGGGGCCACAACGCCATTATCCGCACCCGGGCCTTTGCGGCGCATTGCGGCCTGCCGGACCTGAAGGGCAAACCGCCATTCGGCGGCCATATCCTGAGCCATGACTTCGTCGAGGCGGCGCTGATCCGGCGTGCCGGATGGGCTGTCTACATGCTGCCGGACCTCAATGGTTCGTATGAGGAAAGCCCGCCATCGCTGATCGACCTCTCGGCGCGTGATCGCCGCTGGTGCCAGGGCAACCTCCAGCACAGCCGCGTGATGTTCGCGAGCGGGCTGAAATGGTCGACGCGCCAGCATTTCGCCACCGGCATCATGGCCTATATGGCCTCGCCCTTCTGGCTGATGCAGCTCGTTGTCGGCATCGCGCTGGTCCTGCAGGTCAAGTATGCCCGGCCTGAGTATTTCACCAACGAGTTCACGCTCGTGCCTGTCTGGCCACGGTTCGATCCGGAGCGCTCGCTGGCCCTGTTCGGGCTGACCATGGCGATCCTGCTGGCGCCCAAGCTGTTCGGCTGGCTTCTGACCCTGCTCAACGGGGCGGAACGGCGGGCCTGCGGCGGCGGCATCCGCCTGACATTGTCGGCCATCCTGGAGGTGATCATGTCGGCGCTGCTCGCGCCCATCATGATGGTGATCCAGTCCGGTTCGGTGTTCCAGATCATCGCGGGACGCGACACGGGCTGGAACCCGCAGCGCCGCGATGATGGCTCGATCCCGTTCCACGACATTGTGCGGCGGCACCGCGTTCACACGGCACTTGGCGTGTTCACGGGGATCATCGCCTTTCTGATCGCGACATCCCTGTTTGCCTGGATGTCACCGACGATCCTGGGGTTGTTGCTGGCCATTCCACTGTCCTGGGCCAGCGGCCAACTGGCCATCGGGCTCTGGCTCAAGCGCCACAAGCTCCTGCTGACGCCCGAGGAAGGCGCGCCTCCGGCCATCGCGACGCGGGCCAACCAGTTGCAGGTCGAATTTGCCCGGCATGGCTTTGATGATGCGGACGGACTGCTGGCCATCCACCAGCACCCGGACATCGCCGAAGCGCATGAAGCGATGCTGCCGGCCGCAGCTTCGCGGCCACGTGGACAGATCGAGGCCGACCGCGCGCTGGCGCAGGCAAAGCTCGTCGATGCAAGGACCATCGAAGAGGCCATGGCCTGGCTGAAGCCGAAGGAGCGCATGATCGTGCTGCACGACCGCGCCCTGCTGTTCCTGCTCAAGCAGCTTGATGGCCCCAGCAGCACACGCCCGATCGTGACGCGCTGACGCCCGTGCCGGATCGCGTCAGAAGATCATCGCGGCAGCGGTCACCAGGCCGGCCGCGAGCGATGCCGCACCCAGGAAAAGGGCCGACGCCACTTCGCCATTGGCGATGCGCTGTGACAGGTTGGTCAGCAACAGCCTGACCAGCCAGTAGACCATGATCTGGATGATCAGCGCGACGACGCCGTAAACCAGAAGATCGACGATGGTCTTGGAATTGACGATGGCGCTCGACAGCGGGATGGCAAACCCCATCAGACTCAGCCCCAGCGAGGCCCCGGCCGCCACATTGTTCTGGCGGATCAGCTCGAACTCGTTGTGGGTGGTCGAGAGCGTGTAGAGCACGAGATAGGCCGCTGTCAGGCCCATGGCGGCACCGAAGAACAGCAGGAAATCGGGCAGTCCCTGAATGGATGTGTAGAGCATGGGGCCTCTTTCGCCCGCGTGTCAGGCCTGCTCGAATGCGATCACCGCACCGAAAGCCTCAACCACGACTCGGGAACCGCATCTTGCGTGAGCGATGCCCTGTTCGTCCAGCCGACGTTGCAAGGGAGCCAGATCGGGCACGGTCAGCGTCACGCTCGCCAGGGCCAGAGCAGCGTTCGCCGGGCCTTCGCCACGCCAATGCATTGTTTGTCGTGCGTGATCCGGCGTGACGACCTCGATGCGCCCGCGCGGCAATTCCAGCGTCCAGCCAGCCTCCTCCGTGACAGGCTGGTCTGCGCCGGCGAAGCCCTCGAAGAAATGGCTGTGGGCGGACGGGTCCGGTGAGACCAGCGTGACCGCCGACACCGCCGTTGCCCCATTGGCGTGGATCTGGAAGCGCGGGTTCCAGAAGTTCTGCGGCTCGTGTTGCTGACAGACGAAGAAGCCCGGTGCCGGCGCGCCCTGCTTGCTGGCAAAGGCCAGCGTGAAGGCAACGCGAACGTGCGAGCCATCCGGGCGGCTTGCCTGCCGTTCAAAGAAAAAGGGCTCGGCATCGCCAAGGCCCAGCGCGTGGAACGTGGTGTTGTCAGCCAGCGCATCGGTGCTTTCCAGCACCAGCAACGAGAAGCCCTCCCCGTCTGCCAGCGCGTCGCGCACAGCCGCTCCGAAAGAGAACCGGTGTTCGGCATGATCCGGAATGAGGCCGGGATCGCCCACCGTGATCAGTTCGAGGAAAAAGCCCGGGAACTGAACGATGCGGTTGTGGGTGCCCCAAGGGTGGCGGTTCCGCGCACCCACGGTGAAGCCGGCACGTTCAAGGAACAGCGCGGCCGCATCGAGATCAAGGACGCCGAAAACAAGATGATCGAGGCCGCGTGCCATCACACCAGCCGCGACTGCGCCTTTGCAGCCTCGATGAAACTGGCGAAAAGCGGGTGCGGCTCGAACGGGCGTGACTTGAGTTCAGGGTGATACTGCACGCCGATGAACCACGGATGGTCCTCGTATTCGATCGTCTCAGGCAGAAGACCATCGGGCGACAAGCCGGCAAAGCGCATGCCTTTGGCTTCCAGCACCGTCCGGTAGGCCATGTTGACCTCGTAGCGGTGACGATGCCGTTCCGAAATCGTGGTCGCGCCGTAGATCGCCGCGATGCGGGAGCCCTTGGCCAATGCGGATTCATAGGCTCCCAGCCGCATCGTGCCGCCGAGATTGCCGCCGGCGGCGCGCGTCTCCAGCTCGTTTCCCTTGAGCCATTCGGTCATCAGCCCGACGACCGGCTCGGTGGTGGGGCCGAACTCCGAGGAATTGGCGGCCTCAACACCAGCCAGAGAGCGTGCAGCCTCGATCACCGCCATCTGCATGCCAAAGCAGATGCCGAAATACGGAACCTTGCGTTCGCGCGCGAAGCGGGCCGCTCGGATCTTGCCCTCGGCGCCACGGATGCCGAAGCCGCCGGGCACAAGAATGCCATGGACGTGTTCGAGGAAAGGCGACGGATCTTCCTTCTCGAACACCTCGCTCTCGATCCAGTAGAGGTTGACCTTGACCCTGTTGGCGATGCCGCCATGCGTCAGGGCCTCGATCAGCGATTTGTAGGCATCCTTCATGCCGGTATACTTGCCAACGACAGCGATGGTTACCTCGCCCTCGGGGGCATGGATATGCTCGGAAATCCGCTTCCAGCCGCCGATATCCGGCGCCCTTGCCGCCTCCGACATGCCGAACGCGGCCAGCACCTCGTCGTCCAGACCCTCTTCGTGATAGGCCAGCGGCACATCGTAGATCGAGCCGAGATCACGCGCCTCGATCACGGCAGTGGGCCGGACATTGCAGAACAGCGCCAGCTTGCGGCGCTCTTCCACAGGAATGGCCCGGTCCGTACGGCACAGCAGGATATCCGGCTGGATCCCGATCGAGCGCAGTTCGGCGACCGAATGCTGGGTCGGCTTGGTCTTGAGTTCACCGGCGCTGGGAATGTAGGGCAGCAAGGTGAGGTGGATGAAGATCGCCGAACCGCGCGGCTGCTCCTGGCCGACCTGGCGGATGGCTTCGAGGAACGGCAGGCTCTCGATGTCGCCGACGGTGCCGCCCACTTCGACGAGCACGAAGTCGTAGTCCTCGTTGCCGCGCAGCACGAAGTCCTTGATCGCGTTGGTGACGTGCGGGATGACCTGAATCGTCGCGCCCAGGTAGTCGCCGCGCCGCTCCTTCGTCAGGATGTCCATGTAGATGCGGCCCGTGGTGATGTTGTCATCACGCTTGGCCGCGCGCCCGGTGAAGCGCTCGTAGTGGCCGAGGTCGAGATCGGTCTCGGCCCCGTCATCCGTCACGAAGACCTCGCCATGCTGGTAAGGGCTCATCGTGCCGGGATCGACGTTGAGATAAGGGTCGAGCTTCCGCAGGCGGACCGTATAGCCGCGCGATTGCAGGAGCGCCCCGAGGGCGGCTGCCGCGATTCCCTTGCCGAGTGAGGAGACCACGCCGCCGGTGATGAAGATGTACCGCGTCATGGGATTTGACCTCTAAACCTGTCAAAGCGATTCGGGGAGCGCCTGTTTTGCGGTTGCGCCATCCAATTTTTGCTTGTCCACAAAAGAGAAGGGCCGGCGGACATGCGTCCTGCCGGCCCTTGCTGTTCGGGCGTGTCTGTCACTGAACCGGAGCGCTTGGCCTTGGCGGCTGCGCGCCGCTCTGGTCCTGCAGCTGGCGAAGCTGGTCGAGCACGTTGCTGCCGGGAGCTGGTGCTGACGGACCACCGGGGACAGCCGGAGCCGTTGTTGCAGCGCCATCAAGGATGGAGCGCGGTGCACGGTTCTGGGATGCGAGGACCGACAGCGTGATGCTGGTCAGAAAGAAGATGCCGGCCAGAATGGCTGTGGTCCGGGTCAACGCATTGGCCTGCCCGCGACCGGTCATGAAGCCGGACACGCCGCCGCCCCCGCCGCCAAGACCCATGCCGCCCTCCGAACGCTGGAGCAGCACGACAATGACGAGCGCGATCACGACGATCAGGTGAATGACAATAAGGACGGTCTGCATGGTCTCTCAAACATGGGGAGCGGGCCGGCAAAGCGCCAGCCCCGACTGCTGGCGGGGCCTTAGCATGGGGGTGAAAGGAAGGAAAGCCGCATCGCGCTGCCGGGGGCAGAGCCACCGATGTCCATGCAACCAGCGCGGGTGAGTGGCGCGCGGACCTGCAAAACTGGCAGTGGCAAAACCGGCTGCGATGCCCTTAGGCTTGGAGCCTTGTCTGTGATGATATCAGGAGATCTTGATGAGTGTTGCCAATGGAAGGGCCCTGCTCGCAACGCCGGGACCGACCAACCTGCCGGACCGCGTGCTTCAGGCCATGATGCGGCCGGCCGAGGAACTGCAGACCAAGGTCATCGTCGATCTCACCTTCAGCATCCTGTCTGATCTGCAAAAGCTGTTTCGAACCAGCGGGCAGACGTTCCTTTATGCCGCCAACGGGCATGGCGCGTGGGAAGCAGCGCTGACCAACGTGCTCTCGCGCGGCGACAAGGTTCTGGTTCTGGCCAGCGGGCGCTTCGCGCGCGGCTGGGGAGAGATGGCCGGGTTCATGGGTGCAGATGTGGAGGTCATCGCCGGCTCGTGGCGCGCTGCGGTCGACCCCGCCGCCGTCGAGGCACGCCTCAGGCTTGATGCAGACCACAGCATCAAGGCCATTCTCATGGTCCAGATCGATACGGCTTCTGGTGCCGTCAACGATGTCCGGGCCGTGCGCCGCGCCATCGATGCCGCCGGCCATCCTGCCTTGTTCATGATTGACGGCGTCGCCTCCCTGGCCTGCATGCCGTTCGAAATGGACGCATGGGGCGTCGATGTCGCCATGTCGGCGTCGCAAAAGGGCCTGATGAGCTCGCCCGGGCTCGGCTTTGTTGCCGCCAATGACAAAGCGATGCAGGCGCACCAAACCGCGAACATGCGCACTGCCTACTGGGACTGGACCTCGCGCAGCAGCCCGCTGCACTACATGAAGCATTGCGGCACGCCGCCGGAACACCTGATGTTCGGGCTCAGGGCGGCGCTCGACATGATCTTTGAGGAAGGGCTCGAAGCCGTATGGCACCGCCACGCCCTGCTGGCAGGGGCGACGCATGCCGCCATCGCCCGCTGGGCTGAAGGGCAGGTGGTGTCCTTCAACATCGAGGACGGAAAGGAGCGCGCTGCGTCCGTGACGCCGGTTCTGGTCGCAGACAATCAGGCCGAGGCCATCGGCAACTTTACGAAGGGCGTCTGTGGCGTCACGCTTGGGCTTGGCATCGGCGATCTGTCCGGCAAGGCCTTTCGCATCGCCCATATGGGTCACAGCAACGCGGCGATGGTGCTGGGCACACTGTCTGCGGTCGAGATGGCCCTGCAGTCGCTCGGCATCCCGCACGGTGCCGGCGGCACGTCAGCGGCGATCGCGTATCTTGGCCAGCACGCAACGATGCCGGTGCAAGCATCCGCCTGATGCGAAGCGCAGTCCGGCGCAGAACAGGGCTTGTCAGACAGCCGCTGCGATCGCCAGAAAATCGGCGGCCTTCAGGCTGGCGCCGCCGACCAGCGCACCGTTGACATTCGGAAGCGCCATCATTTCGGCAGCATTCGATGGCTTCACCGAGCCGCCATAGAGCAGGCGAATGAGGCCCGCATTCCCGGCACCGAGCAGGCTGACCAGCTCGGCGCGCAAGGCCGCATGGACCTCGGCGACATCGGCACTGGTCGGGGTCTTGCCGGTGCCGATGGCCCAAACCGGTTCATAGGCGATCACGACCGTGCTGCCCCCTGCGCCGGCAGGCAGGGAGGCACGGAGCTGGCCGGTGACGACAGCAAGCGTTTCGCCAGCCTCCCGTTCTGCCAGTGTTTCGCCGATGCAGATGATCGCGACGAGTCCCTGCCCGAGTGCAGCTTCGGCCTTGGCCCTGACCTGGGCACTGGTTTCGGCGTGCAGGGTGCGCCGCTCGGAATGGCCGACGATGACGTGGCTCGCGCCCGCATCGACCAGCATCGCCGCCGAGATGTCGCCAGTAAACGCGCCCGATTGGGCTGCGTGGCAATCCTGTCCGCCGATCGCCAGCCTCGTGCCGGCACACAGCGCCGCCATGCGCGCGATCAGCGTTGCCGGCGGGCAGATCAGCATGTCGATCCTGGTCAGCGCCGCCGCACCTTCGGCAATGGCACGGGCCTCGTCCAGCGATGCGCCGACGCCGTTCATCTTCCAGTTGCCGGCAATCAGGTGTGTCAGGGCCATGATGGGCACGCTCGCAGAACGGTGGAGGGGGGGACAATTCCCCACGACCTCGTAGCAACCCGCCGGGTTTGCTGCAATTGCCTGATTGCGACAGCGCGGGCGGCTCCCTATAAGTCCGGCAAACATGTTGGAGCTGGTTCGCAGCCATGATGATGCAAGGTATCCGCAACGCCGGCCAGACATGGCTCGGCAAGCTGCTCGTCGGCATTCTGTTCGCGATCCTGATCGGCTCTTTCGCGATCTGGGGTATCGGCGACATTTTCCGGGGCCAGGGGCGCAACACGGTTGCGACCGTCGGCAAGAAGGACATCGACATCGAGCAGGTGCGGACCGCCTACCAGAACGAGGTGCAGCGCCTGTCCCGCCGTTTCCGCCAGAACATCACGCCCGATCAGGCGCGGGCGCTCGGGGTCGATCAGCAGGTGCTCTCGCGGCTGGTGACGGAAGCTGCGCTGGATGTGGATGCTGCCGGACGCGGACTGACCGTCAGCAACGAAGCCGTCGCGAAGTCGATTCTGGATGACCAGAATTTCCGGGGTGCTGCCGGCACCTTCGATCGCAACATGTTCAACGAGTTGCTGCGGCAGGCCGGGCTCAATGAGCAGGGCTATGTGCGCGAGCAGCGCGCCGCCATCGTGCGCAACCAGCTTGCCGAGGCCCTGTCCGGCCAGAGCCAGGCCCCCCTTGCCGTGCAGGAGGCCGCGCACCGCTATCGCAACGAGCAGCGCGTGATCCGTTTCGTGGCTCTGCCGCCCGCTGCGGTCGGCACGATCGACGAGCCGTCGGAAGCAGTGCTGCGCACGTTCTTCGAGGAGCGCAAGGCCAGCTTCCGGGCGCCTGAATACCGCACGGCCAACGTGCTCGCCCTGACGCCGCAGACACTCGCCAACCCGGGCAGCATCGCGGAAGCCGACGCGATGGTACATTACGAGCGCATCAAAGCCCGCTTCGGCACGCCGGAGCGGCGCACCGTGCAGCAGATCGTGTTTCCCAGCCAGACCGAGGCAGAAGCCGCCGCAGAGCGCATTCGCAGCGGGACCAGCTTCGAGGATGTCGCTCGCGAACGGAACATCTCCGATACGGACCTGACGTTGGGCAGCTTCACACGGCCAGAGATGCTGGATCAGGCTGTCGCCACCGCTGCCTTCGGTCTTGCCCTCAATGCCGTGAGCGCGCCTGTGCAAGGTGCTTTCGGCTATGCGCTGCTGCGCACCCCCATGATCGAGGCCGAAAAGGTGCGGCCTTTCGCGGAGGTCTCCGGCGAGGTCCGGAATGATCTGGCGCTCAGCCGCGCCGTCCAGTCGCTGGCCGATGTGCACGACAAGATCGAGGACATGCGTGCCAGCGCCAGACCCCTCAAGGACATCGCCGACGAAATGAAGCTGGCGATGGTGGCGCTCGGGCCGGTCGACCGCACGCGGCAGACCGCGTCGGGCCTGCCGCTGACGCCTGTGCCCGCTGCAACGCAAGTGGTCGAGGCGATGTTCCGCGCGGATGTGGGCACAGACAACGAGGCGGTGCGGACTCCCGACAACGGCTATGTCTGGTTAGATGTGACCACAATCGAACCAGCGCGCGAGCGCACCTTCGACGAGGTGAAGGCTCTCGTCAGCGCCCAATGGCGGCAGGACGAGGTGGCGAGTCGCCTCCAGGCGAGGGCCCGCGAGATCACCGACCGGCTAGGCAAGGGCGAGACGCTGGATGCGGTCGTGGCGGCGCTGGCCCTCTCCGTCGAGACATCCCCGCCCCTCACGCGCGCCAGCAGCCTGCCGGAGTTTCCCGCGAATTTGCTCACGGTTGCTTTCGGCACGGCCGTCAATGGCGCCGCGTCAGCTGACCTGGGCAGCGAGCGTGGGCGGATGGTGTTTCAGGTCCAGTCTGCGACCGTATCGCCGTTCCTGCGCACGACCCAGGAGGCCGAGAACGTGGGCCAGCAACTGGGCATCGCAATCGGTGACGATCTGCTGTCGCAGTATGTGACGGCCTTGCAGAACAGGCTTGGCGTGCGCATCAACCAGACCACGCTGCGCAACGCCACCGGCGGCGGCGAGAGCTGACCGCAAAGGCGCGCGCTGCATGCCAGCATCGGAAGAGTTTGCACGCTTCGCGGAGGCCTACGCATCCGGCAAGGGCCAGATCGTGCGTGATGTGCTGGTCGGCGACTGCGAGACGCCGGTTGCTGCCTTCCTGAAGCTCCGGGCCTTCGCCAAGGGCGCGGCCTTCCTGCTCGAATCGGTCGAGGGCGGCGCTGTGCGCGGGCGCTACTCGATGATCGGGCTGCAACCCGATCTCGTCTGGCGCTGCGATCTCGGACAGGTCACCGTGGCGCATCCACTCGCCGCCTCACCGGATTTCGAAGGGCTCCCCGACGAGCCCTTTGCCAGCCTGAGGAGCCTGATCGCGCAAAGCCGCCTCGAGACCGGAGACCTTGATCTGCCGATGGCGGCAGGGCTGTTCGGCTATCTGGGCTATGACATGGTGCGGCTGATGGAGCGCCTGCCGGCGCGCAAGGCCACAGGGCTCGGCCTCCCCGATGCCATCCTCGTCAGGCCGACGGTCATGGTGATCTTCGACGCGGTCAAGGACGAGATTTCGGTGGTTGCATCCGTCCGCCCTGCTGCCGGCATCAGCGCGCGGGCGGCCCATGAGACGGCGCGCGCGCGGATCGATGCCGTGGTTGCGGCGCTCGATGCACCGCTTCCGCTTGATGCGCGACTGGATGTGGCCGGCCTGCCCTCGCCGGCTGGACTGTCGAACACAACGCCGGAGCGTTATTCCGCAATGGTCGACGCCGCCAAGGATTACATCCGCGCAGGCGACATCTTTCAGGTCGTGCTGTCGCAGCGTTTCGACGCTCCGTTCAGCCTGCCGCCGTTCTCGCTCTACCGGGCCCTGCGGCGGGTCAATCCGGCACCGTTCCTGTGCTATCTCGATTTCGAGGCGTTCCAGATCGTCTGCTCCAGCCCCGAAATCCTGGTCAGGCTCAGGGACCAGACTGTGACCATCCGCCCGATTGCCGGCACGCGGCGGCGGGGCAGCACACCGGGCGAAGACGAGGCGCTGGCTGCCGAACTGCTGGCCGACCCGAAAGAGCGCTCCGAACACCTGATGCTGCTCGATCTGGGCCGCAATGACGTGGGCCGGGTGGCGAAGATCGGCACGGTCGAGGTCACGGACCGGTTCTTCATCGAGCGCTACAGTCAGGTGATGCACATCGTATCCAACGTCGAGGGCAAGATCGCTGAGGGCAAGGACGCGCTGGATGCTCTGGTGTCGGGCTTCCCTGCCGGGACCGTGTCGGGTGCCCCCAAGGTGCGTGCCATGGAGATCATCGACGAACTGGAGCATGACGCCCGCGGGGCCTATGGCGGCTGCATCGGCTATTTCGGATCGAATGGCGAGATGGACACCTGCATCGTGCTGAGGACAGCCATCATCAAGGACGGTGTCATGTCAGTGCAGGCAGGCGCTGGCATCGTGCATGACTCGGTCAATGAGGCCGAGCATCAGGAATGCATCAACAAGGCCAAAGCCCTGTTCAAGGCAGCAGAGGAAGCCGTGCGCTTTGCGGCACGCAGCGTGCGCGGGCAATAGACCGCAACCGAGTGGCCGGACCAGAACGAAGGAACCCCGGCAGTGGTGGCCGGGGTTCTCCGATGGTTCTGCGTCAACCTTCCTGCAGGCTTGCGGTCAGCGTGTCAGCCGGATCTTGCCGATCAACTCCGCCACGTCGGTGAAGGCCTTCTGAAGTTCGTTGGTGTCCTTGGCCAGGTAGAACAGCTTGTTGTTGGAGGCGCACTTCTCCAGCAGGGATTTGGAGTTGGCCGTGTTGACGCGGAAGAGGATGGTGATCACCTGAACATCCGCCTTCTTGGCGTTCTCGCAAGCCAGCGCCATACGTCCGTCAAGATACTTCGAGACTTCCTGATAGTTCTCCTTCGGGAAGCGGCCCCAGCGCATGTATCCGTAGGAATTGTAATGCGACATGACAGGGCCATTCGGCTTGTTGGCACCGATGAGGTTTTCGCCGTCGGTCATCACCACCATGATCTTCTTGTGGTTCTTGGTCCCATAGGGCTTGGCATCGGCCAGCGGCAGCTTGGGTGACAGTGTGCGCCAGCCCCACATGATGCCTTCGGAAGAGACGGTCCCGCCACCATTCCAGTGCGACAAACCCTTGATCTTGTTCAGAACCTTGGTTCGGTCATCGCTCAAGCGCAGCAGCTCATCCGGGCAGGCCATGTTCGGGCCGCTGGTGTTGGGCGGATTCTCGCTGAAGTTCACATTCTTGTTCTGCCCATCATACTTGAACAGATTGGCCTGCCATTCCCACTCCCAGCCGTTGGTCCAGCCGGCGGGCATGTCGCCATCGTCCATGTAGTTGTTGGCATAGCCGAGCGAATTGCCGTCCTTGCCCTTGCCGGGCTCATCAGGCCAGAAATAAGGCGTGAACAGCGTGCGCGGGTCGGCTGCATTCGGTGGATCATCGGTCACGTCGAACGGTTCGGGGCGCGCCTCGACGCAGCCTTTCCACTGGGCGGTGCCGGTCTTGGTGCGGATGCCGTCGAACAGGTCGAGGTTGGCGATCTTGCCTGGGTTGGAAATCACGCAGCGTGACCCGACAGGATCATAGCCGAAGCCGGTCGGAACGAATGCCTTGACGCCATCGGTCTTGGTGTAGGGCTTGTTGACAGTGATTTCTTTGCCGGCAAATGGAGCCTTGCGGTTTGGAGTGCCGTAAGCACCGACCTGTGCCGACGCGCTCTTGATGCCGAACAGCTCGCGGCCAATCTCGCCAAGCTTGCGTGTTGCATCCTGGAGCCACGCTCCTTCGCCACCAACACCGGGGCCGCCACCGCCACCACCGCCGCCGCCGCCGCCTGGGCCGGGCTTCCAGAACGGATCGTTGGTGCAGTCCGGCAGAAAGCCGATCCAGCGCCAACGCAGGTTGCGGGCCTGCCACTGGCTATCACCGCGGGTGTCGACAGACGACATGCCGAGGTTGAGCCGCCCCGGATTGACCGCAGCCACATAGGGCACGACCGACATCTTGAGGTCTGCACCGTTGGCGGCATAGTCAAACAGGATGTTGGTGAAGCTCTCGCCGGCCTTGCGCAGGGCGCCCATGTCGGACTTCATCGAGCCGGTGTTGTCCAGCACCAATGCGACTTCGACCGAACCGTCGCCGGCATTGGCCTCGGAGTACACGCTCAGCTTGGTCGAGCCGGGCATGCCAGGCATAATGCCGATGATCGCATAGGAGTAGTCCGCTGAGACTTCATAGCGGTACGAATTGCCCGGGAGGGCTGTCAGCGATCCCGCCACGCCTGTGAGGTTCGGATCGGTTCCGAGGTTGGCCGCAAAGGCCGCATTGGCGGATTTCTGCTTGTCGCCGAGCGAGCCCTTGGTCTTGACGCCAGCGAGGACCGCCGCATCAGACGCGGCCGCCATCTTGGAGCGCAATTGCGAGGCTCGCGAGTAATCGACAGCTGCGCCGGTCAAACCCATGACGGGCAGCAAGGCCATGCCAAAAATCACAGCCACTGCACCGCGCTCGTCCTTGCTGAAGCGGTCCGTTATGTTTTTTACAGGACGGTTCATGGTCAATTCCTTGGACACCGGAGTATCAGTCCATCTAATCTAGCAGACATGTGTCGAGAAACCGTGAATGCTGAGATCAACTGCAATAGGCTGCGCGCAAGGTCAGTTTAACCAAAGTCTTGCCGCCGGCGCTGGCTTCATGGGCCCCACATCGCGCGCCTACGCTTGACCGAACCAGCCCGCACGGGCATTCAACAGACCCGTGCCATCCGGCCGGATGCCATGGACCAGGCTGTGCGACTGCTGCTGATCGACAACTACGACTCGTTCACATGGAACCTCGTGCAGCTCGTGGGCGCACAGGACGTGACGGTGGATGTGGTGCGCAACGACGCCATCAGCGCGGCGGATGCGCTTGATCATCCAGCTGACGCGATCCTGCTATCCCCCGGCCCCTGCACCCCGAACGAGGCCGGCATCTGCCTCGATGTCGTCAAAGGTGCGGTGGGGCGCAAACCCGTTTTCGGCGTCTGCCTCGGACTACAGGCGATCGGGCAAGCCTTTGGCGGCGATGTTGTCCGCGCCCCTGCCCCGATGCATGGCAAGGTCAGCGTGATCAGCCATCGCGGCAGCGGATTGTTTCGCGGCATCAACCGGCCTTTCGAAGCCACGCGCTACCATTCGCTGGTGATCGACCGGAAAAGCTGCCCCGATGCGCTCGCCATCGAGGCTGAAACGGATGACGGCTTGATCATGGCGGCGACGCACCGCAGATGGCCGATCTGCGGCGTGCAGTTCCATCCCGAAAGCATCATGTCCGAACATGGTGCCACCATCATTCGCAATTTCCTTGACATCGCTGCCACTTGGCGCGACGCGAACCCGCCAGCCATCCGGGCTGAAGCCTTGCCAGACAGGTCCTGAGTTTCATGGATACGTTCAAGCCGTTCATTGCAAAGGTGGCAACCGGAGCCAGCCTGACAGCATCGGAAGCGCGCGATGCGTTCGATACCATTCTCTCGGGCGAAGTGACGCCAGCGCAGTCGGCCGGCTTTCTGATGGCCCTGCGGGTGCGCGGCGAGACCGTGGCCGAAATCAGTGGGGCCGTCAGTGCCCTTCGCTCGCGCGCCGTCCGCGTGTCCGCACCCGCTGATGCGATCGACATTGTCGGCACGGGCGGTGACAATTCCGGCTCCTACAACGTCTCGACCCTGGCCTCGATCATCGTGGCATCGTGCGGCGTGCCCGTCGCCAAGCATGGCAACCGCGCCGCCTCCTCGTTGTCCGGCACGGCCGACGTGCTTGGCGCGCTGGGCGTCAAGGTCGGCATCGACCCTGCCGGTGTCGAGCGCTGTCTTGCCCTGGCAGGTCTCGGCTTCATGTTCGCGCCAGCCCACCACGCCTCCATGCGGCACGTAGCGCCCGTGCGTGTGGAACTTGGCACGCGCACGATCTTCAACCTCATCGGCCCGATGTCGAACCCGGCGGGCGTGACGCGGCAGTTGCTGGGCACGTTCGCCGAAAGCTGGCTGCTGCCAATGGTCGAGGTGCTGCAAGCGCTCGGCAGCGAGCGGGTCTGGGCCGTCCACGGTTCTGATGGTCTCGACGAAATCACCACCACCGGCCCGACCCATGTGGTTGCGCTCGAAAATGGCGTGATCCGCCGCTTCACCATTGCCCCGCAGGATGTCGGCCTCGCGGTCGCCCAGCCCGGCGATCTGCGTGGCGGCAATGCCGAGGTCAATGCCAGGGCCCTGATGGCGGTGCTGGACGGGGCGAAAACTCCCTACCGGGACATTGCCGTCTTCAATGCCGGTGCATCCCTGGTGGTGGCCGGCGCTGCCGGAACGCTGCCGGACGGCGTTGCCCGGGCGCAGTCGGCGCTTGACAGTGGAGCCGCCAAGGGCACGCTGGCGCGGCTTGTTGCAGCCTCGAACGCCTGAAAACAGGAGCCTGTTTTGGCCGACATCCTCGCCCGTATCGAAGCCTACAAGCGCGTCGAGATCGCGGCAGCGAAGGCCCGGCTTCCGCTGGCGGATATCCGCGCCGCTGCCGAGGCTGCTGCATCGCCGCGCGATTTCATTGGTGCCATCCGTGCGAAGCATGCTGCCGGGCAATTCGCGCTGATTGCCGAGATCAAGAAGGCCAGCCCGTCCAAGGGCGTGATCCGCGCCGATTTTGACCCTGCCTCGCTGGCATCAGCCTACCGCGATGGTGGCGCGGCCTGCCTGTCCGTGCTGACCGATGAGCCATCCTTCCAGGGCAAACCTGCTTATCTTGCCGAAGCGCGCCATGCCAGCGGCCTGCCCTGCCTGCGCAAGGACTTCATGCACGACCCCTACCAGGTGGCGGAAGCCCGCGCCTGGGGGGCTGACTGCATCCTCGTGATCATGGCCAGCGTCAGCGACGCCGATGCGCAAGCACTGGTGGAAACAGCGCATGGGCTGGGCATGGCGGCCCTGATCGAAGTCCACGATGCTGCCGAACTGAGCCGTGCGCTGGCGCTGCCATCACCCCTGATCGGCATCAACAACCGCGACCTGCGCAGCTTCCATGTCGATCTTGCCGTGACCGAGGCGCTGGCCCCGGCCATTGGCGAGGATCGCATCATCATCAGCGAAAGCGGCATCTTCCATCATGCCGATCTGGCCCGGCTCAAGACCAGCTGCGTGAACACCTACCTCGTCGGCGAAAGCCTGATGCGGCAAGCCGATGTGGCCGCCGCGACCCGGGCCTTGCTGACCGGCGACGCCGCGGCTGGAGTTGCAGCATGAGCGGGTTGACCCACCTCGATGCCCAAGGCCAGGCGCACATGGTCGACATCGCCGACAAGGCCGTCACATCGCGGCGCGCAATCGCCGAGGGGTGCGTGGTGATGGAGCCCGCCACGCTTGGCCTGATCCGCGCCGGCGATGCCAAGAAGGGCGATGTGCTGGGCACTGCCCGCCTTGCCGGTATCATGGCTGCCAAGCGCACACACGAACTGATCCCGCTCTGCCATCCGCTGATGCTGTCGAAAGTGTCACTCGAACTTTCGCTCGACGACACCCTGCCCGGGGTGCGCGTGACGGCCGAGGTGCGCGTGGGCGGGCAGACCGGTGTCGAGATGGAAGCGCTCACTGCTGTCAGCGTGGCCTGCCTGACCATCTATGACATGGTCAAGGCTGTGGATCGCGGCATGCGCATCGAGGCCGTTCAGCTTCTGCACAAATCGGGCGGAAAATCCGGCGTCTACGAGCGCGAGCCTTCCGCACCATGAGTCTGATGGCACCGGACGAAGCACGCCGGCGCATCCTTGCAGCCGCCACGCGCGTCACCGGAAGCGAGGCCGTTCCGCTCTCGCAAGCCCTTGGGCGAACGCTTGCCGGCGATCTGGTTGCCCTTCGCACGCAGCCGCCTTTTGCAGCATCCGCGATGGATGGCTATGCGGTCAGGGCCGGTGACCTGGCCGTCGGGCACCCTCTGCGCGTCATCGGCGAGGCGGCGGCAGGGCACCCGTTCTCAGGCACGCTCGGCGCTGGCGAGGCCGTTCGCATCTTTACCGGCGCCGTGGTGCCGGACGGGGCAGACACGATCCTGATCCAGGAGAATGCCACCCGTATCGACGCCAGCAGCATCTTGCCGACCCAGACCGAGGCAAAGGGCCGCTTTGTGCGCCCTGCGGGGCTCGACTTCGCCGGAGGCGATGTGCTGCTTCCCGCCGGCAGCGTGCTGGATGCCCGGCGGATCGGCCTTGCGGCCAGCATGGGCCATGCCTCCTTGCCGGTGCGCCAGCGCCCCCGCGTTGCCATCCTGTCCACCGGCGATGAACTGGCCTTGCCAGGCGCCGAACTCCGGAGCGGACAGATCGTATCGTCCAACGCTTTTGCATTGGCCGCGCAGGTGATCGCTGCCGGAGCGGAAGCCATCGATCTTGGAATCGTGCCCGACACCGCCGAGGCGACGCGGACTGCCATCGAACAGGCCAGCGACGTGGCCGATATCATCCTGACCAGCGGCGGTGCCTCGGTTGGCGACCATGATTTCGTGCAGGGCGCACTGAGCGCAGCAGGCTTTGCCATGGGCTTCTGGAAGGTCGCCGTGAGGCCCGGCAAACCCCTGATGTTCGGCACGCGCGGCGAGGTCCTGTGCATCGGCCTGCCAGGCAACCCCGTATCCTCACTTGTCTGCACGCTGCTCTTTGTTGTCCCGCTGATCGGCAAGCTGCTGAGTCGGCCGGGCCATGCCGACCTCGGGCGCGAGCCTGCCCTGCTTGGTCGGGACCTGCCCGCCAACGACCTGCGCGAGGAATACATGCGCGCCAGCCTCCACCGCAT
>JAIYDY010000056.1 GCA_027487245.1 Hyphomicrobiales bacterium | reverse complement strand
GCTGCTCGGCGCACTCGGCCTCAGCGAGGCACAGGCCGTCTCCGTCGGCACGCTGATCGGACCGGCACAATCGGCGGGTCGGCTGATCGAACTGGCCATGGGCGGGGCCTATCCGGTGATGAGACTGGGCTATGTCGCCACCGGCATGCTGCCGCTGGCCTTCGCAGCCCTGCTGACGCTGGCCGCGACGGTTGTCGGCGTCATGGCGTTCGCGGTGCTCTACGGCATCTCGAACGGCCTCGTCACCATCGCGCGGGGTGTCATCGTGCTCGGCCTGCTCGGCCGCGCCAATTATGGCCGGACGCTCGGGGCCATTGCCATGCCGACACTGGCCGCCAAGTCGCTCTCGCCCATGGCCTTCGCCGTGCTGATCGACGGAGCCGGAGCCGGCGTCGCGCTGGCCGTAATGGCCCTGTGCGGCTTGCTGGCCTTCGCGGCCATGGCAGCTCTCGGGCTGATGCTGCACCGCAGCGGCGGATCGGCGTAACCGCGTTCCCTCCCCTTGCGCCAGCGCCCCTTCGCGGGCATGGTCGTCCTGATTGTCAAACGCACGTTCGTTTTGACGGACAATAGGACCAAAGCCATGGGGATCGAGATCAAGGACAAGCCACGCGAGCTGGAAAGCGGCGCGCAGATCATCTCCGGCAATCTTGGCAAGACCATCCAGCGCCTTCGCAAGGCCTATAACCTCTCGCTGTCCGAGTTGGCCGAGCAGTCCGGTGTCGCCAAGTCGATCATCAGCCAGATCGAGCGCAACGAGACCAACCCGACGCTTGCGACCATCTGGCGCTTGTCGCAGGCCCTCGATGTCTCGATCGAGCGCGTTCTCTCCGATGCCGAGGAAGAGGCCTTCATCGAGAAGTCCACCAAGGCCGACACACCGATCCTGGTGTCGGAGGATGGAAAAATGCGGCTTGCCATCGTCGGCTGGATCAAGACGGTGGAATGGCTGCAATGGTATGCGGTCACGTCCGAGCCAGGCGGCGCGCTCGAATCCGAAGGCCATCAACGCGGTTCGGTCGAGTGCCTGTCGGTGAATGCCGGCGAGTTCGAGGTCGAGGTTTCCGGCGTCACCCAGCGCGCCAAGGCCGGCGAGACCCTGCGCTATCGCTGTGACCGCCCGCATACGGTGCGCTGCGTCGGCGGCGTTCCCGGCGAAGCCAGCATGGTCTGCATACTGAAAGCCGCGGTGATGGAATGACCAAGCGGGCTTTCATCGGCCGTTCGAGCCCCTTCCCCGCGATTGACGCGCACGCCATCCTCTTTCACTGATACTCTGCACTCCATCGGATACCGCGCCATGCCGACCATCACCTGCATCGAAGATCTTCGCGTCCTCGCCAAGTCCCGCGTGCCACGCATGTTCTATGATTATGCCGACAGCGGCTCATGGACCGAGAGCACCTACCGGGCCAACACCACGGACTTCGAAAAGATCAGGCTGCGCCAGCGCGTCGCCGTGAACATGGAAGGCCGCTCGACCCGCACCAGCATGATCGGCGAGGATGTGGCCATGCCCGTGGCCTGTGCGCCGACCGGCCTCACCGGCATGCAGCACGCTGATGGCGAAATCCTGGCGGCCAGGGCCTGCGAGGCCTTCGGCGTGCCATTCACGCTCTCGACCATGAGCATCTGCTCGATCGAGGATGTGGCCGCGGCCACCAAACGACCGTTCTGGTTCCAGCTTTATGTGATGCGCGACTGGGATTTCACCAAGAACCTGATCGACCGCGCCAAGGCCGCCGGCTGCTCCGCGCTGGTGGTCACCGTCGATCTGCAAATTCTCGGCCAGCGCCACAAGGACATCAAGAACGGGCTGTCCGCCCCACCGAAGCCGACCCTCGCCAACATGATCAACCTGGCGACCAAGCCACGCTGGTGCCTCGGCATGCTCGGCACCCAGCGGCGCACTTTCCGCAACATTGTCGGCCACGCCAAGGGCGTCACCAACATGAACTCGCTGTCGAGCTGGACAGCGGAGCAGTTCGATCCGCGCCTGTCCTGGGCCGACATTGCCCGCATCAAGGAGATGTGGGGCGGCAAGCTCGTCATCAAGGGCATTCTCGATCCGGACGATGCTGAACTGGCGCTCAAGATCGGGGCTGACGCGATCATCGTCTCGAACCATGGCGGGCGCCAGCTCGACGGCGCGATGTCGTCGATCGCCGCCCTGCAGCCGATCCTCGACCGGGTCGGCGACAGCATCGAGGTACACATGGATGGCGGCATCCGCTCGGGGCAGGATGTGCTGAAGGCCGTGTCGCTGGGCGCCAAGGGCACCTATATCGGCCGTGCGTTCCTGTATGGGCTGGGTGCCATGGGCCAGGAAGGCGTCACCAAGGCACTCCAGATCATCCACAAGGAACTCGACCTGACCATGGCCTTCTGCGGGTTGCGGGATGTCAAGGCGCTCAGCCGCGACATCCTTATCATGCCTGAGCGGATGTGACGCCATGGCGTTCGAGGCCCTGCGCAGACCAATCTCGCCCCATGCGTGGCGCCATCGGCAATCCGAATCCGCCTTGCCGGCGTAGGCAGGGCAGGATGCTTGTGACAGCCTGCGGCGGGCCAACCGAATGACAGATCAAACCAGCACGCCGGCCTATGGCGACCATCCCTCGCGCGCAGCGATCCTCAGCGAACTGCACGCCCGGCCCTTCGCCACCATGGACACGCCCCGGCGTGTTTTGCACTTCGCCTTCACCACCGATGGCGGGCAGGCGCTGGCCGCGACAGCCGCCCTCGCAGCCTTCTGTTCCAAGCGCAGCCTGCCAGCTCCGGCCGAAGGCGCGCGCCATCACCGTGTCAGCATCCAGGGCGCGATCCTGCGCTTCGAGCGGCACAGCGAGTTCTGCACCTACAGCTGGGAATTCGACGCCGCAGCCGGCGCTGATGACGCGCCGTTCCGGCCGGCGGGGCGGGAATTCTCGCGGCTGATGAACCTCCTGCCCCAGCCCGGCCCTCTGATGGTGGCGGTCGACCTGCATCTGGTGAAGGCGTCGAAGGTCACTGACAGCCTGGAAACGATCTTCGGTGTCGCCAATCTCGCCGCATCGCAGGTCGAGGACAGCGCCGCCATCCTCGCCACCGACTTCCGCAGCGATCCGGATGGTTTCGTGCGCCTTCTGATCCTCGATGAGGGGCTGACGCCGGCAAAAGCGGGCGCGCTCGTGCAGCGCGCCATGGAAATCGAGACCTACCGCACCTTCGCCCTGCTCGGCCTGCCCGAGGCACAGGCCCTCTCTCCCTCGATCCGCAAGATCGAACTGCAACTGCCCTGGCTGATGCAGCAGATGCAGGCCACCGAGGGCTTCGAGGCCAACCGCAAGCTTTTGTCCCGCCTCACCGAACTGGCCGCCGAACTGGAAGGCGGCGCCGCTGGCTCGCTGTTCCGCTTCGGCGCGACACGGGCCTATGACGATCTCGTCCGGCTCAGGCTGGAGGCCATCGGCGAAAAGGCCCTTCCGGGCCAGACCACGTTGTCGGGCTTCCTTTCGCGCCGACTGGCTCCGGCGATCCGGACCTGCGTGTCCACCGAGGAGCGGCAGGCCAACCTCTCGCGCAAGCTGGCCCGTGCCGCGCAGTTACTGCGCACCCGCGTCGACATCGACCTCGAAAGCCAGAACCAGGAACTGCTGCGCGCCATGAACGAGCGCGCGCAGGTTCAGCTGCGTCTGCAGCAGACCGTGGAAGGGCTTTCGGTTGCCGCTGTGAGCTATTACGTGCTCGGCTTGCTGGGCTATCTGTTCAAGGCCTGGAAGGATGCCGGCGGCGGCCCCGATCCTGTCCTGTCGACAGCCGTCGCCTTGCCGTTCGTGGTGCTGGCCGTGGCGCTTGCAGTTCGCCATGTGCGCAGGGGCGGCGGCGACAAGAAGGGCTAGACGCCAAGGTTCCGGTGTCATCCCCGGCGCGCAACAGGCGCGGGAGGGGGATACAAAAGGAAACCATCGCGCTGCCAGGTGGATCCCCTTCCCGGCCTTTCAGGCCGCCGGGGATGACACCCGCTTATTCTGCCGCCAGCAGCACGCCCTTGCGGGCAATCGGCCCCGTCACCGGCACATCCGCGAAGCCGGCCTCTTCGAGCACGCTCGGCATCGGTCCGCCCGTGGCCCAGTCGATCAACTCGGCGGTATGCACCACCGGGATCGCATGCCCGCCATCGACGAAGCCTTTGCCGATCTGGGTCATGCAGCCGATGTTGCCGGTCGCCACCAGATCAGGGCGCGTCTTGAGGATGTTGCCCACCTTGCGCTCGCGGAGCTGGCCGGCAATCTCGGGCTGGAGGATGTTGTAGACCCCCGCCGAGCCGCAGCAGATGTGCCCTTCCGGCACCTCGCGCACCTTGAAGCTGGCAGCACTGAGCAGCTTCTTCGGCCCGTCCTTGAGCTTCTGGCCATGCTGCATCGAGCAGGCCGAATGATAGGCAACCGTGAGCCCGATCTGCCGCACAGGCACGATCTCCAGCGTCTCGAGAAACTCGCTGACATCCATCGCCAGCGCCGAGACGCGCGCCGCCTTCCCGGCATAGGCGGCGTCGTCCTTGAGCATGAAGCCGTAGTCCTTGACCGTCGTGCCGCAGCCCGACGCGGTGATCAGGATCGCATCGAGCCCCTCGCCGTCGATCTCGGCAACCCAGGCGTCGATGTTGCGTTTGGCCGCCGCATGGCCCGCATGCTCCTGGCCCATGTGATGCACCAGCGCCCCGCAGCAGCCTTCGCCCTTCGGCAGGACAACCTCGACCTGATGCCGGTTGAAAAGGCGGATGGTCGCGTCGTTGATCATCGGGTTGAGCACCGGCTGGGCGCAGCCGGAGAGAATGGCCACACGCCGGGCGCGCGTCCCCGGCACCTTGTAGCTGCGGCCCGGCTCGGCTTCCGAGCGTGGCGGCACAGAGCGCGGGGCAAGATCGAGCATCGCCTTCAGCCGCGCCCCGACCAGCGGCAGCGCGCCGAGCAAGGGAGCAAACGGCCTGCCGATCATCGCACCCAAAATGGCGAGGCGGAAGCGGTTGGGATAGGGCAGGATCATCGACAGCACCTTGCGCATCAGCCGGTCATGCCAGCTGCGCGTGTAGGTTTCCTCGATGTGCGCCCGCGCATGATCGACAAGGTGCATGTAGTGCACGCCGGAGGGGCAGGTGGTCATGCAGGCAAGGCAGCTCAGGCAGCGGTCGACATGCTTGACGACCTCGGCGGTGGCCGGCTTGCCGTTCTCCAGCATGTCCTTGATCAGGTAGATGCGACCGCGCGGGCTGTCGAGTTCATCGCCCAGCAACAGATAGGTCGGGCATGTGGCCGTGCAGAAGCCGCAATGCACGCAGGTGCGCAGGATCTTCTCCGAGGACGCGTTGCGCGGATCGGCGGCAATCTGCTCGGCTGTGAAGTTGGTCTGCATCGCTCACACCCCCGCATACATCCGGCCCGGCTCGAAAATCCGGCCCGGATCGAAACTCGTCTTGATGCCGCCGGTCACGGCCGCGAGCGCGCCGAGCGGCTGGAACACGTCGATGCTGGCGCGCACCTCGCGCGGTGCGCGCACCAGCGTCGCATGGCCACCGGCGGTGGCGACAGCGGCACGAACGGTGGTGGCCGCTGCATCACCGCCCGGCGGCACGGCCAGCCAGACCAGCCCGCCGCCCCAGTCATAGAACCAGCGCGCGCCCGGAACCGCCGCAGCAATGCCTGCAACCATGCCCGATGCCCGTGTCGGCGCCGTCGAGATGCGCCAGATTGCGGCTTCCTCCGGCGCGGCGAGAAACTCCACATCGCGGACGCCGCGCCACAGGCCGGACGAATCCTCGCCTTCGAGCACGATGATCTCGCCATAGCCGGCCAGCAGCGCCCGCAACTGCGCGATGCGATATTCGAGCGAGACGCTGAAGCCCTCCAGCCTCAGGATCGTGCGGGCTACGGGCCTGCTGAGCCCGGCCGGCAAGTGCGCCGCTGCCGTGGGCTCGAACGGCGAGCCCAGCGCCGCCGACAGCGCCGCCACGGCGCGCGCGTCGTCGAGGTTCTTGATGAGCAGCGTCAGGCTGCGCTCAGGACGAGGCAGAACCTTGAAGGTGACTTCGGTCAACAGGCCGAGCGTGCCCCACGAGCCGGTGACCAGCTTGGCCAGATCAAGCCCGGTGACGTTCTTCATCACCCGTCCGCCCGACTTGATGGCTTCCCCACGGCCATTGACGAGGCGCACCCCGATCAGGCTGTCGCGGCAGGCCCCGGCCTGGATCCGGCGCGGGCCGGAATGGTTGCCCGCCACCACGCCGCCGATGGTCGGCTCGCCGCTGGTGCCGAACAACGCGCGGTGGTCCATGGGCTCGAACGGCAGCATCTGGTTCTTGGCCGCGAGCACCGCCTCGATCTCGGCCACCGTCGTGCCGCCGCGCGCGGCAATGACCAGTTCGGCCGGCTCATGCAGCGTGATGCCGCTGATCGCCTTGGTGGAGATCGTGGCCTCGGTCTGGATCGGCCGCCCGAAGCCGGCACGCGTGGCACCGCCCTGGATGGTGACGGGTTTGCCGGTAAGGGCGAGATCGGCAACGAGTTGCGCCGCCTCCGCCTCGGATGTCGGGGTAAAAAGGCTCATGTCCGCAACCTTACGCCGCAATCCGGCCTTCGAGCGGGAAGACCTTGGCCGGATTGAGCAGCCAGGCCGGATCGAACACGGCGCGCACGCGCATCTGCTGGTCGAGATCGGCCTTGTTGAACTGCACGGTCATCAGGTCGCGCTTTTCCACGCCCACGCCATGCTCGCCGGTCAGGCAGCCGCCCACCTCGACGCAGAGGCGGAGAATGTCGAGGCCGCAATCCTCGGCCTTCTGGCGCTCCACCGGATCGTTGATGTCATACAGCACCAGTGGATGCAGGTTGCCGTCGCCGGCGTGAAACACATTGGCGACGCGCAGGCCATAATGCGTCACCAGTTCGTCGATGCGCGTCAGCACATAGGGCAACTGCCCGGTCGGGATGGTGCCATCCATGCAGATGTAATCGGCGATCTTGCCGGTCGCGCCGAAGGCGGACTTACGGCCCTTCCAGATCGCAGCGGTTTCCATGGCCGACTTGCTCTCGCGCACCGTGGTGACGCCATGGCGCTTGGCAATCTCGATGATCCGCACCAGCTGGTCATCCATCTCCTGCTCGGAGCCCTCGACCTCGATGATCAGCAGCGCTTCGGCATCCATTGGATAGCCGGCCTTGGCGAAATCCTCGCAGATGGCGATGGCCATCTTGTCCATGTATTCCATGGCCACCGGGATGATGCCGGCCCCGATGATGGCCGCTACGGCCTCGCCAGCCAGCTCAGGCTTGGGAAAGCCGAACAGCACCGGCCGCGCGCCTTCCGCCGAGCGCAGGATGCGCACCGTGGCCTCGGTGACGATGCCCAGTTGCCCCTCCGAGCCGATCAGCAGCCCCAGCATGTCGAAACCCGGCATATCGAGGTGATCGCCGCCGATCTCGACCACATCACCGTTGAGCAGCACCAGCTTGAGGCCCAGGATGTTGTTGGTGGTGACGCCATACTTGAGGCAATGCGCGCCGCCCGAGTTCATGGCGATGTTGCCGCCGATCGAACAGGCCAGTTGCGAGGACGGGTCCGGCGCGTAGAAGAAACCATCGGCCTGCACTGCGCCGGTGATGGCGAGGTTGGTCACGCCGGCCTGCACGCGCGCCGTGCGATTGGCATAGTCGATGTCGAGGATGCGGCTCATCTTGGCGACGCCGATCACCACGGCATCTTCCTGCGGGGTCGATCCGCCCACCAGCGAAGTGCCCGCGCCGCGCGGCACAACCGGCACGCCGGCCTGCGAGCAGAACTTCAGCACCGCCGCGACCTCCTCGGTCGTCGATGGCAGCACCACGGCCAGCGGCATCTTGCGGAAGGCCGTCAGCGCGTCGCTCTCGTAGGGGCGAAGCTCGTCCTCGGCGCTGATCAGAGCCTCTGCCGGCACCAGCGCGGCCAGACCTGCCAGAATCTCGGGGCGACGACGGATGATCGAAAAATCCGGCGCTGGAAACGCGATGGCGCTCATGGTCTCTGCTTCCTGACGAACCGCAGGCTTTCTGTAACGCGCCTGTCGGATGGCTGCATAGTAGACTATTCGCTTTGAACTTGAAGCGTGACAAAAAGGCGATCATTGTTTCCGGAATGGAAAGAATGGCCACGCGGGATGACCGATCGGACAAGCTTGGGAACCCCTCCCCTCCGGGCTGATTCCGGCCCCTGCAACCAGGATCACCGCTGATGGACAGGCTTGGCGATCTCGATGTCTTTGCCCGCGTGGTGACGGCCCGTTCGATGTCGGGGGCCGGACGCGAACTCAATCTCTCGCCAGCGGTGATCTCGAAGCGCATCCGCCGGCTGGAGGAGCGGCTGGGCGTGCGGCTTCTGCAGCGCACCACGCGGCAACTGTCCCTGACGCAGGCCGGACAGGGCTTTTACGAGCGCGTCATCTCGATCCTCGCCAGCGTCGAGGAGGCCGAGGCCTGGGTCGCGTCAGGTACCGACACGGCGCGCGGCATCCTGCGCGTCACGGCACCGACCTCGTTCGGGCGGCTGCACATCGCGCCGCACCTCGTCAGTTTTCTTGACCGCAACCCTCTGGTCTCGGTCGATCTGGTGTTGAGCGATTCCTTTGTCGATATCGTCGGCGAGAGCTTCGATCTGGCGGTGCGCATTGCCGATCTTCAGGATTCCAGCCTGGTGGCGCGGCGTCTGGCTCCCAACCACCGCGTGCTCTGCGCCACGCCGGGCTATGTCGCCAGAAAGGGCGCTCCGCAGGCCCTCGATGACCTCGCCCACCACACCCTGATCGCCCACAATGCCGATCAATGGCGGCTGGACGGACCAAAAGGCCCGGTCAGCGTCAAGATCAACGGGCCCCTGCGGACCAATTCCAGCGAGGTCGTGCGCGAAACGCTGCTGGCCGGCCTCGGCATTGCGCTGCGCTCGACCTGGGATGTCGGCCCCGAATTGCGCGATGGTCGGCTGCTGCGCCTGTTGCCCGAGTATTCCGGCGGGCGACGCGTGGCGATCCACGGGGTCTATCCCAGCCGCCGCCATATGGAACAGAAGGTCCGCAGCTTCCTCGATTTCCTCGCAGGCCTCTACGGCCCGACACCCTCGTGGGATGAAGGGCTCGGTCTGGGCTGAGGCTTCGCGCAGGCTCTCACTCGGCCGCAGCGGCGCGGGGCCTCGGCTGAAGCGTGGTCTCCAGGCCCGGAGCCGGATGGCGCGGCACCAGGAAAGCCAGCATGAGCGACATGCTGGCGATGCCCATGCCGATATAGAACACCACCGAAGGATCGATCCTCGTCCACAGCACGCCAAAGGTCACCGGCAGAGCCACGGCGGCGATGTGGTTGATCGAGAACGCCACTGCAGCGGTCGGCGCGATGTCGGCGGCATCGGCGATCTTCTGGAAGTAGGTCTTCTGGGCGATGACCAGCGTTACGAAGATGCCATCGATGATGAACAGGGCACTCACGACCATCGCCCCCGACGCACCGAACGCTCCCTGGCTGGCCAGCGCATAGCCGAAGAACACCACGACCAGCGCGATGTTCTCGACCTGGATGGTGAGCCGTTCGCCAAGCTTGTCGATCAGCCCGCCGATGACGGGCGCCGCGAAGACGTTGGTGGCATAGGTCACCAGCATGAGCACCGCGATGGCGGACAGGTCGTAGCCGAAGCGCTCGACGAGCAGGAAGCCGCCGAACGCCATGAAGATCTGCCGTCGTGCCCCGCTCATGAAGGTCAGCGCATAATACAGCGAGTAGCGCCGGCGCAGCACGAGGCCCTTGTTCTGCGGCACGGACCCCTGGAAGCGCGGAAAGAACGCCCAGGCCGCCGCCGTCAGCAGAACCGTCACGCCGCCGGCCCACAGAAACAACGTCTGCCATGAGGGCTGGAACAGGTGCCATGCCAGCGCCACCGCGCCGAAGGACATCAGCTGCGCCATCGCGATCGCGCTGGCCACCTTGCCGAGCGCCTGCGCCGCATGCTCCTTGGGGATGACCTGCAAGGACAGCGCCTGCTGCGACGTCTCGAAATAGTGGAAGCCCACCGACATGATGAAGGTGGTGATCAGGATGCCGGTGAGCGAAGGATAAAAGCCGGTGAGCGCGATGCCGAAGCCCAGCATCAGCAGGCTGAGATAGGCCAGCAACTGCTCCCGCATGAACAGGAACAGGATGATGGCCGTGAAGGCCAGGAAGCCGGGAACCTCGCGCACGGATTGCATCAGCCCGATGTCGAAGCCGGTGAAACCCGCATCCTTGCCGAAATTGTTGATCAGCGCCTGCCAGCAGGCGAAACCGACCCAGTTGCTGAAGCCGAGCGTCATCAGGAACGTCACCGGCGAGGTGCGGGAGAACACGGCGGGGGCGGGCGTCGACATGGGCAGGCTTTCGAACGGCCAGGATGTCCCGTCAAGAACATTGAGTCAGGAACCCGGCACCAAAGCATCCGGCGGGGCGTCTGGCACAAGCCTGATCCAGATCAATACCCGGACGGAGCCGCCTTGTAGGGTCTCTCCATCAAACAGGAGGCGTTGCCGATGTTCAAGATGATTGTGGTTCCCATCGATCTGGCGGATGTGGCCGTGGCCAGGCCCGCACTCGACGCAGCCATTGAACTGGCGCGCATATCGGGGGGCGATCTGCGTCTTGTCACGGTGCGCTCGCTGATGCCGGTCACCTACATGGAATATGTGCCGGTCGATTTCGACGCCACCGCCAAGGCAGAGGCGGAAACCGAATTGAAGGGGCTGGCAGCGTCACTGGCGTTGCCGAAGAACAAGGTCAGCACCGTCGTGCGCGTTGGCTCGATCTATGGCGAAGTGCTGGAAGAGGCCAAGGTCTCGGGCGCTGATCTCATCGTCGTCGGCTCGCACAGGCCCAGCATGGCAACCTACCTGATCGGTTCCAATGCCGGCACCATCGTGCGCCACGCCATATGCTCGGTGTTGGTCGTCCGCTGAGAGGCTAGCGCTCAGGAGCCGGAAACCTCGGACCTGGCACCGCCGGCCACCACAGGCATCAGATGCTCTGGCACCTCGCCGGTGCGCAGCACCATCGGCCGGTTGAGCTTGACCATCGGCCACATCTGCCAGAGCGCAATCGCGCTCAGCAGAACGCCAATGCCCATGGCCCCGGTCGCGCCCTGCATGAAGGCGCGCCACGTGAAAAACGCCATCAGGGCAACTGAACCTGCCGCAACCGCCGCGAACACGAGCCAGACCACCGGTGGCTTGCCGGCGACGAACACCGCTTTCGGGTTTGCCCTGGCGATGGCCGCGCTCAGCGCCGCGATGAAACTCACATAGCGCTCGCCGCCGCGCTCGATCTCCACCATCGAGCGCCATGAGATGTCGCCGATGCTCAGGGTCTTGCCGTCCTTCAGCCTCAGCCGCGTGATGAAGCCGGTGGAGGCGATGTTACCGGGCTTGAAGGTGAAGCGCACCTGCTCGATCTCGCCGACCGGCACGGTGTTGATCTTGCGCTGGGAGTCGACCAGCAGGTTGGTGCCGTCGAGCGTGTAGGTCAGCTCGAACCCGATCGGCCTCGGCTTTTGCCGATAACGCGGCAATCCGTCACCTTCGGCTTCGCCGGGCAGAACATCGAGCAAGGACATGCCCGTTCCATATCGGAAGCCGGCCCTGGATGCCACTGGCGAAACGCAGGCACGGCTTGCGGACCTGGCCTCAGCGCGCCAGCACCCTGATCGCGCTCTCCAGACCGTCGAGCGTCAGCGGAAACATGCGTCCGCCCATCAGCTTGCCGATCAGCCCGATCGAATGGGTGTAGGCCCACTGCGTCGGCGGCACCGGGTTGAGCCACACCGAGGCGGGGAAGCGCTCGGTCAGCCGGCTCATCCAGACCTGGCCCGCTTCCTCGTTCCAGTGTTCCACCGAACCGCCCGGCTGCACGATCTCGTGCGGACTCA
Organism: Hyphomicrobiales bacterium; assembly: GCA_027487245.1. Lineage (GTDB taxonomy): Bacteria > Pseudomonadota > Alphaproteobacteria > Rhizobiales > Beijerinckiaceae > Allobosea. Next base: position 9,141 of record JAIYDY010000056.1, on the reverse strand, counting down.
TGGCCGCATCGCCCACGAACACACAGCGATAGTCGGACGGGTAGGTGCGCAGCACATCCCAGGTCGAAATCATCTGGTCGTGCCGACGGCGGTTCTCGCGCCAGACGCGCTCATAGGGGCAGTTGTGGAAATAGAAGTGCTCGAAGTGCTTGAACTCGGCCCGTGCCGCCGAGAACAGCTCCTCGGCCTGCTCGATATGCCAGTCCATCGAGCCGCCGACATCGAGAAACAGCAGCACCTTGACCGCGTTGCGCCGCTCCGGCCTGAGCCTGACATCGAGATAGCCGTGGTCGGCGGTGGCGCGGATCGTGGTGTCGAGGTCCAGTTCGTCCGCTGCGCCGGTGCGGGCAAAGCGCCTGAGCTTGCGCAGGGCCAGCCGCATGTTGCGCACCCCAAGCTCGCGCCTGTCGTCGAAATCGCGGAACACCCGCTGGTCCCAGACCTTCACGGCGCGGAAGTTGCGGTTGCCCTCCTGGCCGATCCGAACGCCCTCGGGATTGTCGCCATAGGCACCGAACGGCGATGTGCCGGCGGTGCCGATCCACTTCGAGCCGCCCTGATGGCGTCCCTTCTGCTCGGCCAGCCGCTGTTTCAGCGTCTCGAACAGCTTGTCCCAGCCCAGCGCCGCGATCTCGGCCCGTTCCGCCTCGCTCAGGTGCTTTTCGGCCATTTTACGCAGCCAGTCTTCGGGAATGGCCGTGGGTTCGATCCCTTGCGAAAGCGCTTCGATGCCCTTGAAGACGTGCCCGAAGACCTGGTCGAACCGGTCGAGATGGCGCTCGTCCTTGACGAGGCAGGTGCGGGCCAGATGATAGAAGTCATCGACCCGCATGCCGGCGATGTCGGCCTCCACGCCCTGAAGCAGGGTGAGGAACTCGCGCAGCGACACCGGCACCTTCGCGGCCCTGAGTTCGGTGAACAGGTTCAGGAACATGCGGCAAAGGTAAGACGGGGCACGCGCCTTGTCACCCCGTCAGGGCACTTGTTGGCTGCCGCTTCGCCCTCAGGACGGATCCAGTGGCGGACCGGCTGCGGGCAGCTTGTCATCCTTGCCGCCGGCCTGCTGGGCTTTGGAGCGCGGCCCGGCCTTCTGCCGTTCCCTGATCCGGGCGACGCCGGTGCGCGCATCACCACGATCGATGGTCTGGAATTCGGCCCGGAACTGGTCACGCCGCTCGTGGACCGAGGCGATGGCCAGCCCCAGCGGCACCCCAGCGCCGATCAGCGTCGCCTCCGCGAGATGCAGGCTGGCCTCGAAGGCTTCCGGCACCGCTTCGGTCACGCCGCGCTGGTAGAGCAGGCGGGCATGGGCCCGGTCCTTGGCGCGCGCCACCAGGATGACGTCCTCGCGCAGGCTGCGGACCGTCTTCGAGACAGCCTCGACCGCCGTCCGGCTGTCCATGGTGACGACCACGGCAATCGCCTTGCTCAGCCCGCAGCGCGCCAGGAAATCGGCCCGCGCGGCATCGCCATAATAGACCGGCTTGCCAGCCTGCCGCCCTGCTGCCACCGAAGCCGGATCGGTATCGACCGCGATGTAGGGAACCTTGTTCTCCTCCAACATCGACGCCACGAGTTGGCCGACACGGCCAAAGCCGGCGATCAGCACGCGCGCGGTCGGCTCGCCGTCCGGTTCGACCAGCGCCTCGGCAGGCAGCACCTTGGCCGCTTCGATGCGCTTGGCGAGCCTCCGCCCGGCCAGCCCGACCACCGGCAGGATGACCAGCGACAGCGAGGCAACCGTGAGCGCGAAAGCGCCAAGATCGGCGCCAATGACCGACAGGCTCATCGCCAGCCCCAGCACCACGAACGCGAACTCGCCCGCAGGCGAAAGCAATGCCGCGCTTTCCAGCGCCGCAGGCCGACTGATCCGGAACAGGCGCATCACCGGGTACGTCACCAGCCCTTTCAGCACCAGCAGCGCCACAACAGCCCCGGCAATCGCCAATGGCTGCGCCAGGACCTTGCCGACATCCAGCGACATGCCCACGGCAAAGAAGAACACGCCGAGCAGCAAGCCCTTGAACGGCTCGATGGTGACCTCGATCTGCCGGCGATACTCGGTTTCGGCCAGGATCAGTCCCGCCAGGAACGCCCCCAGCGCCATCGACAGACCGCTCGCCGCCGTGATCAGGCTGGTGCCGAAGATCACGAGCAGGCAAGCCGCCATGAACAGTTCCGGGCTGCCCGTCGCCGCAACCCGGCGGAACACGGGCCTCAGCAGGTAGCGCCCTGCCAGCACGATCACCGCGACGGCCAGCGCAGCCTTCAGCCCCGCCGTGCTCAGAATGGCGACGAGGCCGCCCTCCCCGGACGCGCCCAGCACACTGACCAGCACGAGAAGCGGCACGACCGCGATATCTTCCAGCAGCAATGTCGCGAAAGAGGCCCGGCCCGTGGCGGTGCCAAGCCGCTTCTGCTCGGCCAGCACCTGCACGACCAGCGCCGTCGAGGAGAGCGCGAGGCAGGCCCCGACCACCAGCGCCTCCTGCGGGCTGCGGCCGAACAGGATCAGGCAGATGCCGATCACCAGCGTCCCGAGCCCGACCTTGACGCTGCCCATGCCGAACACCAGCCGGCGCATGGTGCGCAGCCGCTCGAAGGAGAGTTCCAGCCCGATCATGAACAGCAGGAAGACGACGCCAAGCTCCGCCACATGCTCGAACTGTTCGCGCTCGCTGACGGTGACATAGCCAAGCCACGGCACGGCACCGGCCAGCCTTGCCAGACCATCCGGGCCCAGAAGCGCGCCCATCAGCATGAAGCCGAAAATCGGGCTGACCTTGAGACGATGGAACGCCGGCACCACCAGCGCCGCTGTTCCCAGCACCAGCAGGACTTCCTTGTAGATCAGCGGATCAACGGTGGCGGCCATATGCTCCAGACTAGAACAGGGCCGGAACCACTGGCAACGGACTTTTGAGCGCACGCTGCGCTAAATTATTGCGAATCATCAGTTTATCTTTGGAACGGCAGCATCTGGCATCCGGATGTGCCGCCCGGCTACCGACGAGCGAGGCACCCGCTGGCAGGCTCCTCAGCCAAAGATCAGCGCCTTGGCCGTCGTCGGCATGGCATCGATCTGGGCCAGCGACACCTTGTCAGCCGGGTCGGTGGCGGATTCGCGCAGCGGCTTCGCCGTCATATCGGCCACAACGTCGTTTTCCTGGTCGTTGATGACGAAATCAACTTCGAGGCACTCCTCGTCATCGATCACCAATGGCTCGTCATCGGCCGCCATCAGGTCGGCGGCGGCCTCAATCACGGGCAAACTGTCTGCAACACCCGCGATAGAGCGAGGACCGGGGCCGGCCTGATCCGGCACAACCATGTCCATGGCAGGCGCATGGCTGTCATCGGCGACATCGACCAGTTCGAACGCGACATCATCGTCATCAAGCTGCGAGGCATGATACGTCGGCGCGGCAGCGGCCACCATCTCGTCGACATCCGTGACGGCCTCGGCCATGGCGAGAGAGGCCTCGACATTCGCAGGGATGGGTGCAGGGACCGGCGCGCGGGCCTCGACCGGCGCGGCACCGTCGAAATCATCCTCGATGATGACGATATCGACATCGGACTGCGACAGTTCCGGCGGGATCAGCCCATCCGCAGCCATCGCCGGCTCGGCAGCGCGCTGAGGCGCAGACCCTGATGCAGGCTGAGCCGGCCCGGCATCCTTGCCGACCCACGCATCAACCAGCGCGTTGATCCGGCCTTCCAGGAACCGCAAGGTCCGCACCACCTTCTGGGTGCGCTGTGCTGTCAGGTCCTGAAAGCCGCAGGCGGTGTAGATGTCGGTCGCGAGCTTGTCGATGCGGTCACAGGTTGCCTCGTCATACTGCTGCTCGCGCAGGTTCCAGGCGATTTCCTGCACCTGCTCGGTGGCCCCCAGGATGTTTGAGGTCGCCTGCTCGGTGGTGCGGACGATGCCATCGAGGGCGCTGGTGGCATCGCCAAACCGGCTATGCTCGGCACCGCCATCATCGTGCATGTCGAGTTCGATCTTGAGCCCGGCAATCGACTTGGCCATTTCAAGCAGGTCGAACCGGATGCGCTCGATCTGCTCCATGGCGCGCTCGCCGCTGACGGCGCCTTCAAGCCGGTTGATGGCCTGAAGCAGCATCGTTGTGTCGGCCTGGCGGTTGCGCGCCGCATACTCGCGCAGGAACCAGCGTCCACGCGCCGTTTCCATCACGGCCAGTTCAATGGCCTCATAGTCGGACTCGGCCAGGGTCGGGAGCGAGCGCGGATCGTGTGTCATCTTATGCCATGCCCAGAACACATGCGGCCGCCGGCGAATCGCGGCTATTATCCCCGAATAGTGCAGGTTAGTAACATCGCCGGGTAAACAAACCCTCCTTGTCGATTCACGTGGCGGAAGGCCCATGATCTTCGCCTTTTCCGGCGCGCATCCGCGCCCATGAGCAGCGATCCTGCCACCAGCCGCCTCGCCTGGCATCGCCGCCCGGACGTGCGGCTCAGCGCGCTCCAGGCCGCCAACTTCGCCGGCATCGGCATCTACATGCCGTTCATGCCGGCCTGGCTCTCGGCGCAGGGCCTCAGCGATCGGCAGATCGGCCTGACGCTGGGTCTGGGCATGATCATCCGCATGCTGACCTCACAGCCCGTGACCGCGCTTGGCGATGGCAAGCGCGGCGCGGTCCGTGTCCTTGTGCTGCTGCATGTGCTGGGTGCTGCCGGCTATCTGGCACTGACGCTGCTGCCCACACCGTCCGCCATCATCGCGGCGATGGTGGTCATTGCGGTGATCAATTCCGGCGTCGTCCCGCTCGGCGACCACTTGACCATGGCCGAGGTGCGGATCCGCCCATCGCTGGATTTTGCTCGCATGCGGCTGTGGGGCTCCATCGCCTTCCTCGTGATGAGCACGCTGTCCGGTTTCGCGGTGGCGTGGCTGGGGATCGGCATGGTGCCGCTGGCGCTGGCGGCCTGCGGCGTGGTGGCGGCCTTCGTGACCCTGGCAGCGCCCGAGCACCGCAGCACCGGTCTTCTACCTGCGCAGGACCTCGACCCGGACGATGTCTCCGCCCGCGCGCGTCTGCTCTGGCTCGCCATCATCGCCTCGGCGCTGATCAATGCCAGCCATGCCGCGCTCTATGGCTTCGCAACGCTGCACTGGCGCTCGATCGGCATCGGCGATGGCACGATCGGCGTGCTCTGGTCCGTGGCCGTGGTGGCGGAGATCGCCATCTTCTGGGCCATGGGACGTCGGGCCTCGTCGAGCCTGGGCGCCGCCATGGGCTTCCTCGCCATCTCGGGGCTGGCAGCGGCACTGCGGTTTGCGGTGCTGCCCTTCGCCGACACGCTGCCACTGATCTTCGGCCTCCAGTTGCTGCATGCCTTCAGCTTCGGAGCGCAACTCCTCGGCATCATGGCGATTGCCAACATGCTCGCGCCCGAGGGTCGGCGGGCGCGCATTCAGGGCCGACTCAGCGCCGCCAATGCCTGCCTGATGGGCTTCGCCACGCTGGCATCCGGCTTTGCCTATGAATGGCTGGGTGCCATGGCCTTCGTTGCGATGGCGCCGGTGGCGCTGGCAGGTCTGGCTGTGCTGGCCATGGCCTGGAGGCTGGCGAGAACCATCACCCTGACCACTGTCACGGCAGATGACACAGGCAACCGCCCTGTTTTACTCGACAGCACGGGCCATGGCGCGTTACCTGTTCGAAGCATGGGCGCGAACCGTTAGCGCTGCGCCCGGAGCGTCTTCACAGAGGCCCGGAGCCAGCCTCGCCCGCACCGGGCAATCGGCCAGGACTGACGATGCCACAGACCATCGCCTCGCCAGGGTTCGAGATTCGCCGCGATGGCGAGCGCGCCGTCATTGCGCTTGCCGGCGAGTGGACGCTCGATCATGGCCGCAGGCTGGAACGCTTGGCCGAGCAGTTGCCCGTCAGCCTCGGCGAGGTGCGGCGCGCCGTGCTCGATATCGGCGGCATCCAGCGCCTCGACACGCTGGGCGCCCGTGTCATCGACCAGTTGTCCCATGAACTCGGCAGCGAGGGCGTCAGCGTCGAGATCAGCCATGCCAGGCGCGAGCATGCCACCTTGCTGGAGGCCGTGAGAACCCGCACGGCCGTGGTCGCACGCCCGCCGCGCTCGCGGCTGATCGAGATCCTGGCCGACATTGGTCGCACCGTGGTCTTCGCCGGGCAGGATCTGGTGCGCGGCATCAGTTTCATCGGCGAGGTCGTGATCGCCATCGGGCGAGCCCTGATCCGGCCGCAGCGCTTCCGCTGGGCGGCACTGATCAACCAACTCGAACAGATTGCCTTTCGCGGTGCGCCGATCATCATCCTGATCACCTTTCTGGTGGGCTGCATCGTGGCGCAGCAGGGCATCTTCCAGTTGCGCCGCTTCGGGGCCACCGCATTCGTGGTCGATCTGGTCGGCATCATCACCTTGCGCGAACTCGCCCTGCTGCTCTGCGCGATCATGGTCGCGGGACGTTCCGGCTCGGCCTTCACCGCCGAGATCGGCTCGATGAAGATGCGCGAGGAAATCGACGCGCTCAGGGTCATGGGGCTCAACCCGGTAGATGTGCTGGTGGTGCCGCGCATCCTGGCGCTGATCATTGCCATGCCGATCCTGACCTTCCTCGCCTCGATGGCCGGGCTGTTCGGAGCCGGTCTCACCGCCTGGTTCTATGGTGGCATTGCGCCGGAAACCTTCGTGGCGCGGCTGCAGAGTGTGATCAACTACCGCCATTTCTCGGTTGGCCTGATCAAGGCTCCATTCATGGCGATCGTCATTGGTGCCATCGCCTGCATCGAGGGGATGAACGTCAAGGGCTCTGCCGAGTCGCTCGGCCAGCAGGTCACGGCCTCGGTGGTCAAGGCGATCTTCATGGTCATCGTGGTCGATGGCCTGTTTGCCATGTTCTTTGCCTCGATCCGGTTCTGAGCAATGCCCGACGCCACACAGCCCCTGGCAGTTCCGGACACGGCCGCCCTGCCAAAGCCCATCATCCAGGTGCGCGATCTGGTCGTCGGCTTCGGCGACAAGATCATCCTCGATGGCCTCTCGCTCGATGTCATGGCCGGCGAGATCCTTGGCTTTGTCGGCGGCTCAGGCACTGGCAAGTCGGTCCTGACCCGCACGATCCTCGGACTGATCGAGAAGCGCGCCGGCCACATTTCCGTATTCGGTCAAGACCTTGACGAGATGCCGGACGCCGAGCGCCGCAAGCTGGAGAAGCGCTGGGGTGTGATGTTCCAGCACGGCGCGCTGTTCTCCTCGCTCACCGTGGCGCAGAACATCCAGGTGCCGATGCGCGAATACCTCGATCTCTCGCCTGCGATGATGAATGATCTGGCCGCGCTCAAGATCCAGATGGTCGGGCTGAAATCCGATGCCGGCGAGAAACATCCTTCCGAATTGTCAGGCGGGATGATCAAGCGTGCCGCGCTGGCCCGCGCATTGGCGCTCGATCCCGAGATCGTGTTTCTCGACGAGCCGACATCCGGCCTCGATCCGATCGGGGCGGCGGAGTTCGACGTCCTGATCCGGACCTTGCAGCAGACTTTGGGGTTGACCGTGTTCATGGTAACCCATGACTTGGATTCCCTCGCTTCGGCCTGCGACCGGATTGCCGCTCTCGCCGACCGCAAGGTGGTGGCGGTGGGGTCGTTGTCGGAAATGGTGGCGAGCCCCCACCCTTGGGTGAAATCGTATTTTCGCGGCGAGAGAGCCCTCGCCCGCCTGAAAGGTTAGCCGGAAAGCCCATGGAGACGCGCGCGAACTATGCACTTGTGGGCCTGTTCACGCTCGCCGTGCTTGGCGCGGCCTTCGGCTTCGTGTCGTGGTTTTCCGGGCTGGGCGGCAGCAGCGACCGGCGCGAGGTCAGGATCGTGTTCTCAGGTTCGGTGACAGGCCTCACGCGCGGCTCCAGCGTCCTGTTCAACGGCCTGCGCGTCGGCGAGGTCAAGGATATCCAGCTTTTTCCCGATGATCCGCGTTCCATCTACGCGGTCGTCGACGTGGCCAACAGCACCCCCATCCGCAACGACACGCGCGCCCGCATCGAGTCGCAGGGTCTCGCCGGCGTGGTGGCGATCCAGCTGCTTGGTGGGAAGGTCGATGCGCCGGCGCTTCAGGCCAGGGAGGGGCAGGCCCTGCCGACCATCATCGCCGAACGCTCGGAAGTGCAGGATCTGCTCGAAACCGTGCGCAATGTGGCGCGCCGGACCGATGACCTTTTCGAACGCCTCGGCCGCTTCGTCGATGAAAACGACAAGTCGATCGCCACGACCATCCGCAATGTCGAGAAGTTCTCGGCGGCCCTCGGCGACAATGCTGACGGCGTCAACAAGATGCTGTCCAGCATCGCAGCCGCCGCCGAACGCATCGGACCGCTGGCCACGCAACTGGAAAGCTTCACGCGGGATCTTTCCGAGATCACCCGGCAGATCGACGTGGCTCGCGTCAACCGCACGCTGGAGAATGTCGACCGCTTCGCCGCTGCACTCGGCACGGGCTCTGGCGATGTCACCAAGACCCTGCAATCGGTGGCGGGCATCACCGAAAAGCTCAACCGCGCCGCCGATCAGGTGGAAGGCGTGCTCAAAGGCGCGCAAGCCTTCCTCGGCTCGGCGGCAGGCGGCGAGGGCCAGGGCGCACTGGCCGATGTCGGGGCAGCTGCCCGCTCCATCCGCGCGCTGGCCGACAATCTCGACAGGCGCACGGCGGAGATCACCACGGGCATCAACCGCTTCACCGGTCCCGGCCTGCGCGACATCGAAGCGCTGGCCAATGATGGCCGCAAGACCCTGAATGACCTCAACCGCACCTTGCGCAGCTTCGAGCGCAATCCGCAGCAGCTGATCTTCGGCAACCGCCCCGCCATTCCGGACTACAGCGGCCGCCGATGAGTGTTGCCGGCAAGAGTCGGACAGCCACATCCAGCCACCTGTTTGCAGGTGACCTTGCCGCCGACTGGCCCTATGGTCCGGTTCGGATGGCTCGCAGGCGGCATGCGTCGTGCCGCTCCGCTGGCCTATCCTCTGCCCAACGTCTCTGCCCGAACCCGTGATACGAACTCCGTGATGCATCCGCGCTCCCGTTGCCAAGGTTTCTTTTTGCGCCCCATGCGCGCGGCGGTGTCTTGCCTGATGCTTG
>JAIYDY010000035.1 GCA_027487245.1 Hyphomicrobiales bacterium | reverse complement strand
GCCCGGCTTGAGCTTGCGCAACCATATGGAAAGCGCCGCCGTTAACTCATCCTCGGTGAGATACTGCAAGACCGAGATCACGGTGATCAGGTCGAGGCTGTCATCGGCAATGCCGATCTCGATCGTCTCGGGTGCCACGATCTCGACATGCGCGAGCCGGCCAAGATGGCTCGCCAGCTGGGCGCGGATCGAGGGCGCGGAATCGCACAGGTAAAGCTTGCCGGAGGCAGCGGCGAGGGCCTGCGCATGGAGCGCTTCCCCGCAGCCATGGTCGAGCACATGCGGCTTGGTGCCGCCATCCGCCGCCTCGCGCGCGAGGCCAACCAGTGCCCGTTCGATAATGCGCGCATGCAGGAGCTTGTGCCGCTCGGACACATAGATGCTGTGCTCGCCGTTGAAGAACTCGCGCCAGCTCATGGCAGGTCAGGCCGCCTTGCTTGCCTTGTGATCCGCCATCATGGCCACGAAACGGTCGAACAGGTAGTGGCTGTCCTGCGGTCCGGGCGAGGCTTCCGGGTGGTGCTGCACCGAGAAGGCCGGCCTGTCGGTCAGCGCGATGCCGCAATTGGAGCCATCGAACAGCGAAACATGCGTCTCGCGCGCATTGGCCGGCAAGGTGGCGGGATCGACGGCGAACCCGTGGTTCATCGAAACGATCTCGACCTTGGCCGTGGCGTGCTCCTTCACCGGATGGTTGGCGCCGTGGTGGCCCTGCTTCATCTTCATGGTCCGCGCGCCGATGGCCAGGCCAAGCATCTGGTGGCCAAGGCAGATGCCGAAGGTCGGAATGCCGCTGGCGAGGATGCCCTGGATGGTCGGCACCGCATAGACGCCGGTGGCGGCCGGATCGCCGGGACCGTTGGACAGGAACACGCCATCGGGCTTGAGCGCGAGGATGTCATCAGCCGTGGCGCGGGGCGGCATCACAATGACTTCGCAGCCGGCACGCGCCAGCAGCCTCAGGATGTTGCGCTTGACGCCGTAGTCGATCGCCACCACCCGGTGGACCACCTTGTCGCGTTCGCCATAGCCGGCTGGCCAGACCCATGGGGTCTGCGACCACTCGTAGCGCTGCGGCCCGGTGACCAGCGGCACAAGGTCGAGCCCGTCCATCGAGGGCAGTGCAGCGGCCTCGGCCCTGAGCGCGGCGAGGTCGAAGACGCCGTCGGGTGCGTGGGCAACGATGGCATTGGGCATGCCGTGATCGCGGATCAGCGCTGTCAGTGCCCTAGTGTCGACGCCGCCGATGCCCACGATGCCGCGCGCCTTCAGCCAGGCATCGAGATGCCGGGTCTGGCGCCAGTTGGACGGGTTGGTGATTGGGGCATGCAGCACGATCCCGCAGGCACCGGTCGAGGCGGCGGCGTTCACCGTCTCGGTGTCATCCTCGTTGGTGCCGACATTGCCGACATGGGGAAAGGTGAAGGTCAGGATCTGGCCATTGTAGGACGGGTCGGTCAGGATTTCCTGATAGCCGGTCATGGCGGTGTTGAAGCAGACCTCGCCGCGCGCCGTGCCGATGGCACCGACACCGAAGCCTTCGATCACCGTTCCGTCGGCAAGAACCAGCACCGCGGTCGCGCGCGGTTCGCTCCAGCCGCTCATCGCGGGGTTTTCTTGTGCGCCTGTCATGCTATGCCTGCTTCCAGACCGGACGTGCCGGGATTGAAGGATCCAGAGGCCACTTGCTCTGATGTCTGGAGCGGGAGCCTTAAATTGCCAGTGCCACTCCGTCAACGCGGGCGGCACAAATGATGAAAGAACCAGCCCATGTCCTCCTCACCAACCTTGCGCGAACGCCTCGTGGACGAACTCAAGCTCGCCATGAAATCCGGGGACAAGGCCCGCGTCGGTGCCGTGCGCCTGATCCAGGCTGCGGTGAAGGACAAGGATATCGAATCGCGCGGAGCAGGGCGCGGCCAGGCCAGCGATGACGAAATCCTGTCGGTGATGCAGAAGATGATCAAGCAGCGCCAGGAATCGGCCGCGATCTATGCGGCCAACGCCCGCCCGGAACTGGCCGAGACCGAGAACGGCGAAATCGCGGTGATCTCCTCGTTCATGCCGAAGCAGCTCTCCGAGGATGAGGTCAAGGCTGCCATCGCTGCAGCCATCACCGAGGCCGGCGCAACCTCGATGAAGGACATGGGCAAGGTCGTGGCCGTGCTGAAGGCGGCCTATGCCGGACAGATGGACTTTGCCAGGGCCAGCGGGCTGGTGAAGAGCGCGCTCTCCGGCTGAGCGCCTCTCGCGCCATGAGGATCCTCTTCGTCCACCAGAATTTCCCGGGCCAGTTCCGGCATACCGCGATCGCGCTGGCCGCCAACAAGGCCAACCAGGTCGTGGCGCTGTGCATCAACCCGCCCGCCTACGAGACGCCGGGCGTCACCATCGCGCGCTATCAGCCCCGGCGCACCTCGGCGAAGGATGTGCATCCGCTTGCCGCCGATTTCGAAACCAAGGTGATCCGCGGCGAGGCCGCCGCCGCCGCCGCCGTGGAACTGAAGAAGCGCGGCTTCGAGCCCGATGTCATTGTGGTGCACCCGGGCTGGGGCGAGCACATCTTCATCACCGATGTCTGGCCAAAGGCGCGGGTGCTGCTGTTCCTGGAGTTCTTCTACCGAACCGAGGGCTATGATTTTGCCTTCGATCCAGAACTGAGCAGCGACTCGTTGCAAGGCCGTGCCCGGCTGAGGGTCAAGAATGCCAATCTCCTGACCGGCTTCGATGTGATGGACTGGGGCGTCAGCCCGACCCACTGGCAGAAATCGTCGTTGCCCTCCGCCTTCCATGACAAGGTCAGCGTGATCTTCGACGGCATCGACACCGGCTTCATCACGCCTAACCCCGAGGCGGTGCTGGCCTTGCCCGATGGCCGCTCGGTGCGGGCGGGCGACGAGGTGCTGACCTTCGTCAACCGCAATCTTGAGCCCTATCGCGGCTTCCACATCTTCATGCGGGCCCTGCCGGCCATCCAGAAGGCGCGACCGGACGCCATCACCCTGATCGTCGGCGGCGACGATATCAGCTATGGCGGCAAGCCGTCGGGCGGCGGCACCTGGCGCGAGGTGATGATGAAGGAGGTGGGAGACCAGCTCGACATGAGCCGCATCGTCTTCCTCGGCCGCATCCCCTATCCGACCTACCGTCAATTGCTGCGGGTCAGCCGCGTGCATGCCTACATGACCTATCCGTTCGTGCTGTCATGGTCGATGCTGGAAAGCCTCGCTGCCGAATGTCTGGTGATCGGCTCGGCCACTGCGCCGGTGAAAGAGGTCATCCGCACCGGAGAGAATGGCATTCTGGTCGATTTCTTCGATGTCGGCGATTGGTCAGCCAAGATTGCGCGCGCCCTTGCCAAGCCCCGCGAGTATGACGATCTGCGCCAGCAGGCACGCCGCGACATCATCGGGCGCTACGATCTCAACGGCATCTGCTTGCCCGAACAGCTCAAGCTGATCAGGCGTGTGGCGGCGATGTGATCAACGTCAACCTTTCATGCTGGCCTTCATGACGCCCTGCGCCATTCGCGCTATAGAGCCCTGATGAAGTTCCCGCCCTCGATCCTCGATGACATCAAGGCCCGTCTGCCGGCCTCGACGGTGGTTGGGCGGCGCGTCAGGCTGATCAAGGCCGGACGCGAATGGAAGGGCCTGTCGCCGTTCGGCAAGGAGAAGACGCCCTCCTTCTTCGTCAACGACGTCAAGCAGGCCTGGTTCGATTTCTCGTCTGGCCGCAACGGCGACATCTTCAAGTTCGTGATGGAGACCGAGGGCCTGAGCTTTCCCGAAGCCGTCGAGCGGCTGGCAGCAGAAGCCGGCGTGACCTTGCCTCGGGTCACCGAGGATGCCGTGCGCCAGGAGGAAGTCCGCAAGGGCCTTTATGAGGTGATCGAACTGGCGGCGAAGTATTTCGAGGCCGAACTCAGGGGCCCGCATGGCGCGGAAGCACGGCGCTATCTGGAAGGCCGGGCCCTCGCCGGCGAGCCGCAGCGCCGGTTCCGGTTGGGCTATGCGCCGGCAGACCGCTTCGATCTGCGCGATCATCTGGCCGGGCAGGGCGTCAGCGCCGATCTGATGATCGAGGCCGGCCTGCTGATCCACGGCGAGGGAATCGCGGTGCCCTACGACCGCTTCCGCGACCGGATCATGTTCCCGATCTGCGACGTGCGCGGGCGCGTCATCGCCTTTGGTGGCCGCGCCATGAGCGCGGATGCGCAGGCCAAGTATCTCAACACGGCCGAGACCGGCCTGTTTCACAAGGGCCGGCTGCTCTACAACCATCACAATGCGCGCAAGGCAGCGCACGATACCGGCCAGGTCATTGCCGTCGAAGGCTATGTCGATGTCATTGCCATGACGCTGGCCGGCTTCGCCAACGCGGTGGCTCCGCTGGGCACGGCGCTCACCGAGGACCAGTTGGCGCTGCTCTGGCGCATGGCGGACGAGCCGACCCTGTGCTTCGATGGTGACAAGGCCGGTCGCAAGGCGGCCTATCGCGCCATCGACGTGGCGCTGGCGGTGATGGAGCCGGGGAAATCCTTGAAGTTCGCCCTTCTGCCAGAGGGGCAGGATCCGGATGACCTGCTGCGCTCGGGTGGGGCGGAGGCAGTTGCCGGGGTGCTGGCCGCCGCGCGTCCGCTGGTCGACCTGATCTGGTCCCGCGAGGTCGAGGCGGCCCCGCTCGATACCCCCGAGCGCCGCGCGTCCTTCGAGCGGCGCCTCGGCACCGTGCTGGGCGTGCTCAAGGATGAGGCGACGCGCCGGCACTACCGGTCGGAGATGGACAACCGCCTGGCTGCGATGTTCCCGAGCACGCCGGCCCGTGGCCGCAGGAGCGAGCGGCGCGACGGCTCAGGCTTTGGCGGCACCTATAGCAACCGCCAGCGCTTCGGCGCGGCGGCCGGCGCGCCGCAGCCGATGCGCGCCAGCCCCGCCCTGGCGCGCTCCTCGATCTTCGCGACGCCGGGCATCGGCGACAACCCGCGCGAGGCGACGATCCTGGTCGGGCTCGCCGCCCATCCGGAGATTCTCTCCGGCATGGCAGATGAACTGGCCGAGGTGGACTGGCAGGGCCACAGTGCACTCAGGGTCTGTCAGGCACTCCTGCAGGCCGTCGTCGATGGCGGACTCGATTCGGGTCGGCTGGCCGAGGCCGTGCGCGCCGGAGCAACGGGGCCGGCTTTTGCGCGCCTCGAGAAACTGGTGAGTTCGTCGGATCTGGGCCGACTTGCGCCGGACGCAGACACTTATGCGGTTTCCGACATGATTCGTCAGGCTCTCGTCTTGCATCGCCGCGCGCGCACGCTACATACCGAACTCAAGGCCGCCGAGCGCGCCTTCTCGGAAGATGCGAGCGAAGACAATCTCGCCTGGCTGCTGGATGTGAAGACCCGCCTGTCCTCGCTTGAGGGCACCGAGGCATCGCACGAATAGGGGCCCGTATCGGACCGGGAGAACAGGCCACGGGGGACCTGGCGCACGGAAACGATATGTGGCCCGCAAAGCGGCCCGGATGACAGCGGCCCGCGACGGTCCGCCGTCCAAGGGCCATGCGGCAGATGGTTAACGGTTCCGTAAGGGGCATGGCCGCCATCTGGATGCACGAGGGAATCAGACGGGATGTTCGTGGCTTTTGGTTCGAGCCATGGCAGCCCTTTTTTGACGTTCGGGCATGCTGCCTGCCGTCAAGACTCTGGATGAGAAGGCAAACGCATGGCCACGAAGACGACGGAGCGCGAAAGCGACGAGGCGGTCGAGGACAAGAAGCCCCAGTCCGACGGCCCCTTGCTCGACCTGACCGATCAGGCCGTAAAGCGGATGATCAAGCTCGCCAAGAAGCGCGGCTTCGTCACCTATGAAGAGCTGAACGACGTCCTGCCCTCCGAGGAGTTCACCTCCGACCAGATCGAGGATGTCTACGCCCAGTTGTCCGAGATGGGCATCAATGTCGTCGAATCCGACGACAACGACGACACGCCTGCTGACACGCCCGCCAGCGCCGAAGCGGACGCCGAGGAAGAGGTCGAGGGCGAGAGCCCCGAGCCTGTCCGCACCGCCATGCCGGTCAAGATGGAGCAGAACCTCACGGCCAGCGAGCGCACGGACGATCCCGTTCGCATGTATCTGCGCGAGATGGGTTCGGTCGAACTGCTTTCCCGCGAGGGCGAGATCGCCATTGCCAAGCGGATCGAGGCTGGTCGCGAGGCGATGATCGCCGGGCTGTGCGAGAGCCCGCTGACCTTCCAGGCCATCATCATCTGGCGCGATGAACTCAACGAAGGCAAGGTGCTGCTGCGCGAGATCATCGATCTGGAAGCCACCTATGCAGGCCCGGATGGCAAGGGCGCGCCGAAGGTCGAGGGCGCCGACGGCTTCGACGAACCGGATGTGGTGCGCACCGTCAACGAGGATGGCGAGGAGGTCATCGCGCCGCCCCCGGATCTCGACGAGGACGACCTCGAGAACAACGTCTCGCTGTCCGCCATGGAAGCGGAACTGAAGCCGAAGGTTCTGGAAACCTTCGACGCTATCGCCGACAACTACAAGAAGCTGCGCCGCCTGCAGGATCAGGACATCGAGCACCGCTTGGCCAACACCAAGCTGACGCCCGCCCAGGAGCGCAAGTATCGCGAACTGAAGATCGACATCGTCACGGCGGTGAAGTCGTTGTCGCTCAACCAGAACCGCATCGAGGCGCTGGTCGAGCAGCTCTACGACATCAACAAGCGCCTGATCAGCCAGGAAACCCGCCTGCTGCGCCTCGCTGAATCCTACGGCGTCAGCCGCGAGGATTTCCTGCGCAACCACCAGGGTGGCGAACTCGATCCGAAGTGGCTGCTGCGTGTCTCCAAGCTCGGCTCGAAGGGCTGGAAGGATTTCGTCGCCGCCGAGAAGGACCGGATCAAGGATCTGCGCGAGGACATCCACAACCTCGCCTCCGAGACCGGGCTCGAAATCGTCGAGTTCCGCAAGATCGTCAACATGGTCCAGAAGGGCGAGCGCGAAGCCCGGCAGGCCAAGAAGGAGATGATCGAGGCCAATCTCCGGCTCGTCATCTCGATTGCCAAGAAATACACCAACCGCGGCCTGCAATTCCTCGATCTGATCCAGGAAGGTAACATCGGCCTGATGAAGGCGGTCGACAAGTTCGAGTATCGCCGCGGATACAAGTTCTCGACCTATGCGACCTGGTGGATCAGGCAGGCGATCACGCGTTCGATCGCCGATCAGGCCCGCACCATCCGCATCCCTGTCCACATGATCGAGACGATCAACAAGATCGTGCGCACCTCGCGCCAGATGCTGCACGAGATCGGCCGCGAGCCGACTCCGGAGGAGCTGGCCGAGAAACTCGCCATGCCGCTGGAGAAGGTGCGCAAGGTGCTCAAGATCGCCAAGGAGCCGATCAGCCTCGAAACACCGATCGGTGACGAGGAGGATTCGCACCTGGGCGATTTCATCCCTGATCCGAATGTGCTGATGCCGATCGATGCCGCAATCCAGTCCAACCTACGCGAGACCACCACGCGCGTTCTGGCCTCGCTCACGCCGCGTGAAGAGCGCGTCCTGCGCATGCGCTTCGGCATCGGCATGAACACCGACCACACGCTCGAAGAGGTCGGCCAGCAGTTCTCCGTCACCCGCGAACGCATCCGCCAGATTGAGGCGAAAGCGCTGAGGAAGCTGAAGCATCCGTCGCGGTCAAGGAAGCTGCGGAGCTTTCTGGATAACTGAGGCACCGGCGGCTTGGTCATTCAGGGCTCTCTCCGGAGAGCCCCGGATGATTGTCAGCCGGTTGCCGGCACATGACCCAGCTGTCATGTTGAGCGCATAAGCCCGGAGCAAAGCATGTCGCCGGAATTCTGGATCACCACGTTCATCGTCGTGGCCTCGCCCGGCACCGGCGCTGTCTACACCATCGCCACCGGGCTCGGGCGTGGCGGCAAGGCGAGTGTGGTCGCGGCCTTCGCTTGCACGCTTGGCATCATTCCGCACCTGATTGCCGCCATGATGGGCTTGGCGGCGCTGCTGCACACCTCGGCGCTTTTGTACGACACCGTGAAGTACGCCGGCGTTGCCTACCTGCTCTGGATGGCGTGGCAGACCTTGCAGGAGAAGGGTGCCATGCGCATCGATGGCGACGCGTCACCGCGCACTGTCGCGCGCGTGATGGTCGATGGCATCGCGCTCAATCTGCTCAACCCCAAGCTCTCGATTTTTTTCGTGGCCTTCCTGCCGCAGTTCACCGACAAGGGGGCGGCCAGCCCGCTTCTGGAGATGCTGGCCTTGAGCGGCGTGTTCATGGCCATGACCTTCGTGGTCTTTGCGATCTACGGCCTGTTTGCCGCCGCCATGCGCGACCACGTTGTTGGGCGTCCCAAGGTGATGTTATGGCTGCGCCGCTCGTTCGCGGCCGCGTTTGGCGCGCTGGCGGCACGGCTCGCCTTCACCGAACGCTGAGGATCAAAGCCCCATGTCCTTCTTCAAGAAACTCTTCAGCGGTGGTGCCCCCAAGGCGGAGGAGCCTGCCCCGACCTCCGAGCACGACGGCTTCACCATCCATGCCACGCCCTACAGCCATGAGGGCCAGTGGCAGATGTGCGGCGTGATCGAGAAGGAGATCGGCGGCGAGCTGAAATCCCACCGCTTCATCCGCGCCGACCGCTTCGCCGGCAAGTCCGACGCGGTCGAGATGACCTTCCTCAAAGCCCGCCAGATCATCGACCAGAACGGCGAGCGGCTGTTCGGTTAGCTTGGGCTTGCCATCGTCCCGGACGTGGTCGGGGATGATATGGGAACGATCCTGCTTCCAGCGCCGCCCGCCTGCGCTTCAGGCACGCTTGTGAGTGTTTCCCATTCCAACCTATGCTCAGCCCATGAGCACCCCGGAATCTGCATCGCCTTACACCACCGATAGCCGCTACTCCTGGCAGCGACTGGCGGTGTCGCTGGTCTTCGCCACGCTGGCCTGCATTGGCTCGTGGTCCGTGGTGGTGGCGCTTCCGGCGGTGCAGGCCGAGTTCGGCGTGGTGCGCGGGGCGGCGAGCGCGCCCTACACGCTGATGATGATCGGCTTCGCGGCGGCGGCCATAGGCATGGGTCGGCTGTCGGACCGTTTCGGCATCGTGCCAGCCATGGTCATCGCGGCCCTGTGCCAGAGCACGGGCTATCTGCTGGCAGCGCTTTCAGGCTCGATCTGGCAGTTCGGCGCGGCACACCTGCTGATCGGGATCGGGGCCTCCATCGGCTTCGCACCGCTGATCGCCGACATCTCGCACTGGTTCGTTCGCTCGCGTGGGCTGGCCGTCGGCATCGTCGCGACAGGCAACTATCTCGCAGGCGCGCTCTGGTCACCCATCCTGCAGGGCATGATCGCGAGCCATGGCTGGCGCTGGTCGCACATGGCCATCGCCGCCATCCTCGCCGCCACCATGATGCCGATGGCGCTGATGTTCCGCCGCCGTGCTCCGCAGGCGAACTATGCCAAGGCGGAAGCGGCAAGTGATGCCGCCCGCGCTGGCCTCGGCCTGTCGCCCAACGCGCTGATGACACTGCTCTGCGTCGCCGGCTTCGGCTGCTGCATGGCCATGGCGATGCCGCAGGTCCACATCGTCGCCTATTGCGCCGATCTCGGCTATGGCGCGGCGCGCGGTGCCGAGATGCTGGCACTGATGCTGGGCCTCGGCATCATCAGCCGCATCGGCTCGGGCTTCCTGGCAGACCGCATCGGCGGCGTCGCGGTGCTGCTGATCGGCTCCAGCATGCAGGCGGCGGCCCTGTTCCTGTATCTGTGGTTCGATGGTCTGGCTTCGCTCTACATCATCTCCGGTATCTTCGGCCTGTTCCAGGGCGGCATCGTGCCGATGTATGCGATGATCGCGCGGCAATACATGCCCCCGCGCGAGGCAGGCGCGCGTGTCGGTTTCGTCATCACCGCGACGATTCTTGGCATGGCCGCAGGCGGTCTGGCATCGGGCTATATCTTCGATCTGTTCGGCAGCTACCGCATGGCGTTCCTCAATGGGCTGTTGTGGAACCTGCTCAACATCATGCTGATCGGCTGGCTCTATGCCTGGCCTCGCCTGAAACAGGGCCAGCCGGCTTGACGCATGCCTGATTGCGGCCCATGTGCCGCTCTCTGGCTTCCCTCGCTGCCATCCGGCCAGCGCCGTGCGAAGACCTGCGCTTCGCAGGGCCGTTTACCGGCTGGATTTCTGCCCGTCAGGCTTCTGACACCCGCAACGTTTTTCGCCTGCCTCGTTCTCTTTTCGCCTCCTGTGTCCACGTGCCGCCGCGCGCCGCATCCTGAAAGTCACGACCATGCTTCGCACCACGATTGCCGGCAGCCTGCCCAAGCCACTCTGGCTGGCCGAGCCCGAAAAGCTCTGGGCACCGTGGAAACTGGAGGGCGAGGCGCTCGAACAGGGCAAGCGCGACGCCACCATTCTCGCCGTCAAGTTGCAGGAAGATGCCGGGATCGACATCGTCGGCGATGGCGAGCAGGCCCGCGTGCACTTCGTCCATGGCTTTCTCGCAAATCTTGACGGCATCGACTTTGCCAAGAAGACCATGATGGGCATCCGCAACAACCGCTACATGGCGGAAGTGCCCACCGTGGTCGGCCCGATCCGCCGCAAGGGCTCCGTACATGGCATGGAGGCACGCGCCGCCCGAGCCCACACGCGCCATCAACTCAAGTTCACGCTGCCGGGGCCGATGACCATCGTCGACACCATCGCCGACGAGCATTATGGCCGCCGCGCCGACCTCGCCATGGCATTCGCGGAGGCGCTCAACGAGGAAGCCAAGGAACTCGAAGCCATCGGTGTCGACGTCGTGCAGTTCGATGAGCCGGCCTACAATGTCTACATGGCCGAGGTGGCCGACTGGGGCATCGCCACGCTGGAGCGCGCAGCCCAGGGCCTCACCTGCACCACGGCGGTCCACATTTGCTATGGCTACGGCATCAAGGCCAACATCGACTGGAAGAACACGCTCGGTGAAAGCTGGCGGCACTATGAGGACACCTTCCCCGTGCTCGCCGCCAGCAGCATCGACCAGATCTCGCTCGAATGTCGCAACAGCCGCGTTCCGATGGACCTGATCCGGCTGCTCAAGGGCAAAGACGTTCTGGTCGGTGCCATCGATGTGGCCTCGGACCATATCGAGAGCCCCGAGGAAGTGGCAGCCACGATCCGCGCAGCGCTGGCCTTCGTCGATGCGGAAAAGCTCTTTCCCTGCACCAATTGCGGCATGGCCCCGATGTCGCAGACCGTCGCCTATGGCAAGCTTGCGGCGCTCGCCGCCGGCGCTGCCCTGGTGCGCCAGGAGCTTGGCAGCTGACGGAACCGGGGATCTGTTCTTCGCCGAAACCTGATTGATGGAGTTGGCCTTGCCGGACCAGTCGCAACCTGTCGGACAACTGACGATCAAGATCAGCGCCATGCCGGCAGACACGAATGCCAATGGCGACATCTTCGGTGGCTGGGTGATGGCCCGCATGGATCAGGCCGGCGGGATCGCCGGCGTCGAGCGCGCGCAGGGGCGCGTGGTCACGGTCAAGGTCGACACCATGAATTTCATTCGCCCGATGAAGGTCGGCGACGTGCTCTGTGTCTATTCGTCGATCGGCGAGATCGGGCGCACGTCGATGAAGATCCACATCGAGGCCTGGGCGCAGCGCTTCCGCACCAATGTCATGGAAAAGGTCACCGATGCCACTTTCACCTTCGTGGCCGTGGATGATGACGGCAAGCCGCGGATGATCCCGCGCTGAGGCGCGCATGGCCGGCAGCCCCTGGCCCGGCCGACACATACGGCAGCGTTGCCAGGGTCTTTCTGCAACATCGCGACAACTTTAGCGATTGAATCAACGCGTCTGTAAACCGCCATCGGCATGGTCACCTCGAACAAGCAAGGTGCAACCATGATCCAGAGCCTGTCTCTCTCCGGACTCGAAGACCTCGCGGCAGGGGACTATTCCCCGCGTCGCGATGCGATTCTCTCGACCCTGACCGACCAGTATCTCGAACTCGAGCCGCGCCTCAGCGACCGGCACATCGAGCTTTACGACAATGTCTTTCAGGTGCTGGTGAGGGGCATCGAACTGCATGCCCGGCTCGCACTGGCCGAGAAGCTGGCGCCGATGAAGCGGGCTCCGCGCGAGATCGTGCGCGATCTCGCCAATGATGACTACGCCATCGTGGCGTCCCCGATCCTTCGGCACTCTCCCTTGCTCGACGAAGCCGATCTTGTCGGCATTGCCACCCGCAAGAGCGAGGCCCACCGCGCGGCACTCGCCCAGCGACCCAACCTCAACACGGCCGTCACCGACGTGTTGGTCGACAAGCGCGAGCAATCGGTGCTGGTCGCCCTGATCGGCAATGATACTGCAAAGCTGTCATCGGCCGGTGCCACGACCCTGACCGACATCGCCAGCCAGAATGCGGTCGTGGCACAATCGCTGGCAAGCCGCCTGCAACTGCCGGCCACGGCTGTGACGCAGATCCTTACCGCAGCGCGCGCGGTGGTGGTGAACACCCTGTCCCACGCCGAGCCCGATGCCCGGGCCAGCGAGATCACCGGGGCGGTGCGCCGGGGTGTCGAGGCAGTCGGCGCCTTGCCCGAGACCATGTCCGACGATGTCAACGAGCAGCAGATCGTGACCCTCTATGGACTGGGTCAGATCGAGGACGTGGTGTTGGGACTCGCCCATCGCGCCGAGCTTGAGCCGGCGATCGTGCGGCGCGCCCTGGAGGTGCCCTGCACGGATGCGTTGCTGATCGTGATGAAGGCTGCCGGCTTCGAGCGCCAGCACGCCCAGGGCATGCTGTCGGTGAGGATGTCCGTTGCGCTGAACTCGCCCGCGTTGCTGGAACCGCTCGGCCAGTATGACCGCATCAACGCGGCTGATCCGGCGCGCATGCTGGTGTTCGTGCTCTCGCGCCATGTCGCCGCCACGGCGCACTGATCCGGCATGGACAACCGCTGCAAGAGTTGAGAAGGCTGGGGCAGAGGCTGGCGCGTTCAAGGCATCCCATCGCGCCGGCAGGGAGCCTGCCGATGCTGCGCCTTGCCTATGACGATCTGCACACCGCTGGAGAGCCCGTCTGCATCGTGACGGCGGGTTATCCGGAACTGGTCGGCACCACCATCCTGGAGAAGCGGCGCGATGCGCTGGCGAGGCATGATCACCTGCGCCGCGCCATGATGCACGAGCCGCGCGGCCATGCCGGCATGTATGGCGTGATCCCGGTCCCCTCTGCCATGCCGGGGGCCGCCTTCGGCGTGCTGTTCACCCACCATGCCGGTTACTCGACCATGTGCGGCCATGCCACGATCGCGCTGGCAAAATGGGCGGTCGAGACCGGGCGCGTGCCGCTTATGGAACCGGAAACCCGTTTCGCCATCGAGGCACCATGCGGGCTGATCCGCATCGTTGCCAAAGTCGAGGCTGGCCGCGTCAGGTCCGCGAGCTTCGAGAGCGTGCCGGCTTTTGTGCTGGCAGCGGGGCTCGGTGTCGATGTTGCGGGTCGCGGCAAGGTCATCTGCGACATCGCCTATGGCGGGGCCTTCTACGCAATCGTCCCTGCCTCCCGGCTCGGTTTCAGGGACCCCGCGCCGCTGGAGGAACTGGTGGCTGCGGCCGCTGCCCTCACCGAAGCGATCAGGGCCTCGGTGCCGATCGTCCACCCCCAGGAGCCTGATCTAGGCTTCCTCTATGGCACCATCATCACCGACGATGCGAGGGGCTGCGACGACAGCAGCAATCTGTGCATCTTTGCCGAGCGGCAGATCGACCGCTCTCCGACCGGCTCGGGCGTGACCGCACGCATGGCCCTCGACCATGCCAAGGGGCTGGTCAGGACCGGTGAGGTGCGTCGCTTCCGCAGCATCACCGGGGGCGTGTTCGCCGGCCAGGTGATCTCCGAAGCCCGTCTGGCCGGCCATGACGCGGTAACCGTCGCCGTGGCGGGGGAGGCTCACTGGATGGGGCAGGGCAGCTTCATCATCGATCCGGATGACAGGCTCGGCCACGGCTTCGAACTGCCGGCATCCATGGTGCTGTGAGGAGGCAAGCCTCCCGTTTGCAGGAAACTAGCGCGCCACCAGCACGGTCCGGCATTCCGCCGGGAGAGCATCGACCGACATGGGTGGCTTGGGCCGCGCCGGTGCCCCTCCGCCGGGCTTCTTCGGCGCGAAGATCGCCTTGTACTGGGTGTCGAGCCAGTCGGTCAGTTCCTTGCCGCAGCCATCGCCGTCCGGCGGCGGGTCCTGATCCTGGCAGTTCTCCGAGCCGGCCGGGCAGGCCATGCGGATGTGGAAATGGAAGTTGTGGCCCCACATCGGCCTGACCTTGTTCAGCCCGGCCCGGTCTGCGCCGGCATCACGGCACATCGCCTTCTTGATGGCCGGGTTGACGAAGATCCGGTGCACGCGCCGGTCGCGGGCCGAGTGCAGCACCAGCTTTGTGTGGTTCGGCGTCCACACCGCTGGGTTCACATCCATCCAGTCGGCGCGCACCATGTTGGTCGCGGGCATGTTCTCGCGCTGCTCACGGCTCAGCTTGCCGCGCGGCATCGGTGTCAGCCAGATGTCGGCATCAAGCCCGATCTGGTGCGAGGCATGGCCGGTCAGCATCGGCCCGCCGCGCGCCTGGCTGATGTCGCCGACGAGGATGCCGTTCCAGTTGGCCACGCGCGGCGCAGACTTGGCGAGGCTTTCGAGATAGGCGATCAGGTCAGGGTGACCCCACATGCGGTTGCGGTTGAGGCGCATCACTTGCCAGGTGTCCCCATCGACAGGCAGCGCCACCGCGCCGGCAAGGCAGCCGCGTGCATAGGAGCCGATGGCCCGTGCTTCGAGGCTGGCAGCCGGGGTGTTGCGTTTGCCGAACTGCACCTTGGCCGCCCATTCGGGTGTGTTCTGCAAAACGCTGGCGCGCCGGTTCGCCTCTTCCTCGGCCGTGGCCTGCGCCCATGCCGGACGCGGGGCCAGCGTCCCGCCCGCAAGCGAAAGGCCGATGGCGACGACGAGGACGGAGAAAGCGCGAAGCAGCATCTGCGAATCTTGCCTGCTTCGGATGCTTTCGGCAAGCTTGACCGGGGTCAGGCCCACTCAGCCCGGCATTGGCGCCAAAGACCCCGGCTTGCCATCTGCCCGCACCAGCCCCGCGAGGAACTGGTCCGTCGCCGCAGCCCACGAATGCCTGAGGGCAAAGGCGCGGCAGGTCTCGCGAGGGATAGCCAGAGCCTCCAGCGCGGCTGTCCTCAGATCATGGCTGAGCACGCCGACAGGGTGATCGCCGATCACGTCCTTCGGCCCCTGCACCGGATAGGCCGCGATCGGCAGACCGCAGGCCGCTGCTTCCAGCAGGACAAGTCCAAACGTGTCGGTCAGGCTGGGAAAGACGAACACGTCAGCGGAGGCATAGAGCGCGGCCAATTCAGCCCCGGCCCTGAACCCGGTGAAGTGCACACCGGGATAGCGGGCTTCGAGTTCGGCCCTGATCGGGCCATCGCCGACCACGACCTTCGAACCCGGCAACTCCAGATCGAGGAAGGCAACCAGGTTTTTTTCCACCGCCAGGCGCGCCACGGTGATGAAGATTGGGCGCGGCAGATCGAGCACGGGAGCGTGATGCGGATTGAACAGCTCGGTGTCGACGCCGAACGTCCACATCGCCAGCCTGCGGAAGCCGAGGGCGGCCAGTTCCTGCATCATGGTTGGCGTTGCCACCATCATGGCCGCCCCCGCGCCATGGAAGCGCTTGAGCAACGCATAGGACCAGCGCTCGGGCACAGGCACCCGTGCCCTCACATACTCGGGGAAGCGCGTGTGATAGCTCGTGGTGAAGCTCAGGCCGAGCTTCTGGCACACGCCGCGCACGGCCCAGCCCACCGGCCCTTCCGTGGCCACATGGACCGCATCATACCGCCCGGCCTTCAGTTTCTCCGCCAGCGTGCTGCGCGAGACCATCGCCAGCCTGATTTCTGGATAGGATGGCATCGGCAAGGTCCGGAACTGGTCCGGCGAGACCACATCGACCTCGGCCCCCCGCCCTGACAATTCGCGGATCGTCGCCTCAAGGCAGCGCACCACGCCGTTGACCTGCGGCGCCCACGCATCCGTCGCCAGCATGACCCGCATCAGGCAGCAGCCTGATCCGCGCTGCGGCTGCCAATGGTCGTCACTTTTGTGTCATGGCCGGCGCTGAGTCGCTCCTGACGCCACGAGATGATGCGGAAACTGCCGTCGTGGTCCTCGACAAGGGCCGTGCAGCTTTCCACCCAGTCGCCACAATTCATGTAGGTCACGCCCTGCATATCGCGGATGGCGGCATGATGGATGTGGCCGCAGACAACACCATTGGCTCCGCGCCGCCGTGCCTCGGCCGCCAGGGTTGTCTCGAAACTGCTGATGAAATTGACCGCCTTCTTGACCTTGTGCTTGGCCCAGGCCGAGAAGGACCAATAGGGCTGGCCCATGGCGCGGCGTACGGCGCTGATCCGCGCATTGATTGCCTGCGTGGCCCGATAGGCCCAGTCGCCGAGCTGCGCCAGCCAGCGCGCATGGGTCACCACCGCGTCGAACTGGTCACCATGAATGATCAGATAGCGCTTTCCGTCCGGCCCGGTGTGGATCGCATCATCGACAATCTCGATGCCGCCGAAATTCTGGCCGAGGTGGTTGCGGGCAAACTCGTCGTGGTTGCCGGGCATGAACACCACTTTCGTGCCGCTGCGGACCCGGCTGAGCATCACCTGCACGAGGTCATTGTGCGCCGGGGGCCAGAACCAGTTCTTCTTCAGCCGCCAGCCATCGATGATGTCGCCGACGAGATAGATCGTATCGGCACTGTGCCTGTCGAGAAACTCGAGCAGCATGGCTGCCTGGCTGCTGGTGGCACCCAGATGGACATCGGAGATGAAGAGGGTGCGGAAATGCGTGACCATGACAGAGCCTGACGAGGGAATAAGGCCTTACAGCGGCAAAGATGGCATAGCTGTGACAATCTGCCAGTACCATCACGGTCATATGTGGCAAAATATTGTGCAGGCGTGCCATTCAGCATGGCAATCTTGGCTGGGATGGCCGCGCTGGCGGGTTTGGGCAGGAAAAAGGACACCGTTCCCGACACGGCTCCGTGAGCAGGCCTTCCCGGCTCTGGTCAGCCGCGCCTGGCTCGCTATCATCCAGCCGTGTGGATGAGGCAAGGAGACGACCATGCGGCGGTGCGGCTTCCGGACACTGGCGTTGGCAGCGGCATTGGCAGCTGTCTGTGTCGTTGGCGCGTGGCTTCCCGGCGTTCCGGCTGGCTGGCAGTCCTCCGGACTTCTGGGGTCACAGTCTGCTGTCGCCGCCGAGCCGGGTTGCCGGCCCGATGTCGCCGTCTTCGGCGCACCGATCCGGCGCGTCTCGCTCAAGGCCGACGAGGCGCGCATCACCTTTGTCGGCCACGCCACGTTCCTGATCGAGAGCGCGCAGGGCATCAGCGCCGCCACCGACTACAACGACTATGTGCGTCCGCGCGGCACACCGGTCATCGCCACCATGAACAAGGCGCATTCGACCCACTATTCGCGCAACCCCGACAGCGGTATCGCCCATGTCCTGCGCGGATGGGATCCGGCAGGCGGCAAGGCCGAGCATGACGTGACCGTATCGGACATGCGGGTGCGCAACATCCCGACCAACATCCGCTCCTTCGGCGGGGCCACCGATTTCGACGGCAATTCGATCTTCGTCTTCGAGGTCGGCGAACTGTGCATCGTGCACCTGGGGCATCTGCATCATACGCTGGAGCCGGGCCACCTCAGGGCCATCGGCCGGGTCGATGTCCTGCTCGTGCCGGTCGATGGCAGCTACACGCTGGACAGTGACGGGATGTTCGAGGTCCTCAAGACATTGCAGGCGCGCATCATGATCCCGATGCACTTCTTCGGGCAGTCCACGCTTGACCGCTTTCTGGCCAAGGCGGGCACGCTCTGGCCTGTCGAGCGGCGGGACGAACCGGTTCTCACGGTCTCGCGGGCCGGTTTGCCTCGCCAGCCCACGGTGATTGTCCTGCCGGGGCGTTGAGCCGGCGATCGTCGGCATCGCTTCCGGGGCTAGCTGTCCTGTAGTGCGGCGTGCCGCCCGGCTGCCGGTGCATCCCCCCTGTGCGAGCCCAGAAGGCTGGTGACCAGCGTCACGATGGCCTCGGCATCGAGACCGGCCTCGCGATACATCGCCTCGCTGGAATCGTGGTCCTGGAAGATGTCGGGGAGCACCATGGTCCGGACCTTGAGACCGTCATCGAGCAGGCCCATGTCGGCGAGCGCATGCAGCACATGCGCGCCGAAGCCACCCACCGAGCCTTCCTCGATCGTGATCAGAGCCTCATGGTCGCGGGCGAGGTCCGCGATCAGGTCGCGGTCCAGCGGCTTTGCAAAGCGGGCATCGGCGATGGTCGGCGTGATCCCGAAGGCTTCGAGCGCGGCTGCGGCCTTGCGGCATTCGCCGAGCCGTGTGCCGAAGGACAGCAGCGCCACGCGGGAGCCCTTGCTGATCATGCGCCCGCGCCCGATCTCCAGAACCTGACCATCTTCGGGAATCTCGATGCCGACGCCGTCGCCGCGCGGGTAGCGGAAGGCGATCGGCCCTTCGTCATAGGCCGCCGCCGTGGCGACCATGTGGACCATTTCGGCCTCGTCGGAGGGCGACATGATCACGAGGTGCGGGATGCAGGCGAGATAAGCCACATCGAACGCTCCGGCATGGGTCGGACCGTCGGCACCGACGAGGCCGGCCCGGTCGAGCGCAAACCGCACGGGCAGTTTCTGGATCGCGCAGTCATGCACGATCTGGTCGTAGCCGCGTTGCAGGAAGCTCGAATACACCGCGCAGAACGGCTTGAGCCCCTGCGCCGCGAGCCCTGCCGCGAAGGTGACCGCATGCTGTTCGGCAATGCCGACATCGAAGCAGCGGTCGGCGAACTCCTTGGCGAACTGGTCAAGGCCGGTGCCGGTCGGCATGGCCGCGGTGATGGCGATGATCGAGGGGTCCTTGCGGGCCTCCTTGATCAGGCTCTGGGCAAAGACCTTGGTGTAGGATGGCGCATTCGACGGAGGCTTGGCCTGCTTGCCGCTGGCCACGTCGAACTTCACCACGCCGTGCAGCCGGTCGCTCGCCACTTCGGCGGGCTGGTAGCCATGGCCCTTGCGGGTGATGACATGCAGCAGGATCGGGCCTTCGGTCGCAGACTTGAGGTTCTTCAGAACCGGCACCAGCACATCGAGGTTGTGCCCGTCGACCGGGCCGATGTGATAGAAGCCGAGCTCCTCGAACAGCGTGCCATGGGTGATGTAGCCGCGCGCATGCTCCACCGCGCGGGTGACGCTGTCCTCGACGGTCTTGCCGAACTTGGCGGTCAGCCGCTTGCCCATGTCACGCAGCGACATGTAGCTCTGGCTGGACAGCAGCCTTGCGAGATAATTCGATAAGGCCCCGACCGGCGGCGAAATCGACATCTCGTTGTCGTTGAGGATCACGATCAGCCGGCTGTTGCTGGCTCCGGCGTTGTTCATCGCCTCATAGGCCATGCCGCCTGACAAGGCACCGTCACCGATCACCGCGACGACGTTGAAGTCCTCCCCCTGGAGATCTCGGCCGATCGCGAAGCCGAGCCCGGCCGAGATCGAGGTCGAGGCGTGCGCGGCACCGAACGGATCATACTCGCTCTCGCTGCGCTTGGTGAAGCCCGACAGGCCGCCGCCTTGCCTGAGGGTGCGGATGCGGTCGCGCCGGCCGGTGAGCAGCTTGTGTGGATAGCACTGGTGGCCGACATCCCAGATCAGCTTGTCGCGGGGTGTGTCGAAGACATGGTGCAGGGCGACCGTCAACTCGACCACGCCGAGCCCCGCGCCAAGGTGTCCGCCGGTCACCGAGACCGTGTCGATGGTCTCCTGGCGCACATCGTCGGCCAGTTGCTTGAGATCGGCAATGGAAAGATCGCGCATGTCGGCAGGAAGCCGAACCCGATCGAGAATTGGTGTATACGGCATGGCATGTCCCCTGTAGGCGGAATGCTAGTGCCTGTTCCCGTGGACGTCTATCTGGGTGAGACACGTAGTCGCTTCAGGCGCGCCGCGCGGCTCATGCCCTGCCGCGTCGGTGCCGCGCCGTCAAGGCCGGCGCAGCCGGCGGGCGATGAGCCGCAGGCGATGACGCAGTCCCGCACCCAGCCGTTCAGCGTGACCCGCGAGGCCGGCGCCAAGGTCAAGCGTGGCGCGCGCCATGTCGCGCCGCCCGGACCAAGGCATCAGGTCGGGGCTGCTGAACTCGGTCATGCCGCTGTCGAGGCTGGCCCGTCCGGTGGCGAACAGCCGGCGCGTCACCGCCATGTTGAGCAGCATCCCTGGCCCGAAGCGGCTGAAGTCCTCGTCGAATGTAGTCTTCCAGAGCATGCTGTGGCCATCGGCTTCGACGGTAAGTCCGATGGCAATCGGCTTGCCATCCAGCCGGATCTGATCGACGGCGATCTGGTCGGAAGCAGCAAAGCCCGCGACGATCGCACGGAAGTAGCTGAGGCCATTCGGTTCATTGGCGAGTGCGGTGCCGGCGCGTCCTTTCCAGCCACGGGCTTCCAGCGCGATGTAGTCTTCAAGCCCGGCCAGTGCCCCGTCGCCGCGCAGCGAGACCAGGCTCAACATGCCCGTCGCCTCAAGTTCCGCCAGCCGCTTGCTGCGGATCCGGTAATTCCGGCCCATCGCCGCCTTGAGATAGGCCTCGGCATCGGGCGCGCCCAAAGGGGCCAGAACAGCCCGCTGCCAGCGTTCCTCGGCTGTGACAACAACATGCGCCGGCAAGGTTGCATCAAGGTCGCGCGGCCAGTTGGTGGCCCGGATCACCTTTGGCAGGTCGGGGCAGGCTTGCAGGTAGCCTGCGAACGCCGCCATCACCGGATGCCTGAGCGTCGTGTCGATCACGGGATCGGAGATGTTGTCGTAGGTTGGCATGGCCGGTGTTTCGAGCATCAGGAAACCAAAGCTCCACACCGTGCGCCTGAGCCTGAGCACCCAGACGCCGGCAAGCCGCCCATGGTTGTTTACCGCAGTGGCGACCAGCACGACGATCTCCGGATCGGGCACAAGGCTTCCAAGCGCCGCCACGGCTGCGGGTGACATCAGCGGGTTTGGTGAGGTCGCGCGCCGTGCAAGATCGGCAAAGGCCTCGCCTATGCCGGCATAGTCGGCCGCCTTCATCCGTGTAACGTGAAGCGGCATGGCAGCGTCAGCCGCAATTGGATTTGACACACCGGAAGGCCCGCTCAGCGGTGTCGCTTCCGGCAAGGACAGCAGCAGGCTTGCCGGCGAGCGAGCCGCCAGTTCCCCGCTTCCGGCCGATGACGCGTCGCTGATCATCCGGGAGGCGTAGCACGGCGCGCTTAAGGAAGCGTCGCGCAGTTCGGTTAACGCAGTGGCGGCTCAGCGCGCATGCCTGCGCAATTGCAGCACGAAGCCGATGACCTGCGCGACGGCCTTGTAGAGATCCTCGGGGATGTGATCGTCCAGTTCGACGGAGGACAGCGCCTCGGCCAGCAGGGCATTCTCCTCGATCGGCACGCCCGCTTCCCGCGCCGTTTCGATGATCTTGTCGGCAACCAGACCGTGCCCCTTGGCCGTGACGCGCGGTGCGGCGGAACCGTCATAGTGAAGCGCGACAGCCGTGCGCCTCTGGCTTGCCGTCCGGTTCTGGCGCACGATGCTCATGAGCGGCGATCCAGATAATGGCCGGCGCGTGTGGCGCGGCGCATGGGCTGGCCAGCATGGACCTCGACGTCGGCGCGCTCGAAATCCGCGTCGAGCAAGGCGGCCTTGAGATCGGGCGCATGGTCGCGCACCAGCCGGGAGGTCGCATCCCGCTCGGCCCAGACGCTGACGCCGATCACGCGGCCCTGCATGGTCACCATGGCATGGACCGGCCCCATGGGTTCGGCATCGAGCGCAAAGCGCACGCGCCACAGCTTCGCCTCCACACTGCCGGGGGCGGGGCCGCCATGGTCCTCTTCGATTTCCAGCGGCAGCACGGCCGTGCGCCCGTCAAGCGCCATCGGCAATTCGATGAACCAGCGGTTGAGGGGCGCGCTCTGGCTGGTTTCGCTGCTGGCAGGAAGAGAGGCGAACTGGCCAAGCGTCAGGCGATCAAGAGCCGCTTCCGTGCGCTCCAGCGTCTTGGCCACCACACTGGCCCCGCTGTCTGTGGCAGTGTCGATGCTGGAAAGGGCGATCTGCTGAGGGCTGGGCAGCCCGTCGCGCAACGGTGCCTGAGGGCGGACATTCGCGCCCGGCGCGGCTTTGTCAGTTGCCGGCAAGGGCGCATCCCGTTCAGTGACGGTCTCCGGCAGCGCGGCTTTCAGAATGTCACGCAGCAGCAGCAGGGCCGACTTGAGATCGCCGCCCGCCTGAGCTGGATCGCCCTGCGCAATCCGCGCCTCGTGGAACACGCCGGAGGCCTTGACGCGGGCCTGAAGATCATCCGGGGTCACCACATCCTGCGTGGTGGGCAACCTGAAGCCCAGAACGCGCAGGGCAGCGGAGGTCACGGGCGCCGGAACAAGGCCGGGCGCGCGCACCACGGCCGCAAGGTCTGCAAACAGCGGGGCCATCCCGTCCTGGCGGGCAAGGGCAGCGCCGGCCAGTGGCCCGGCAGCGGCGCGGGCTTGCATCGCGTTGCTGGCAGCGGTGCTCGCAGGAGCGCCGGGAGCAGGTGCCTGCGTGGCCCTGATCTCCTCGTTGCCGCCGGCCAGTCCGCCGTGCCCCTGAACGCGCGCCTCGCCGATCGCCATCAGCCGCACCTGCGCAGGGCCGCTCTCGTTTTGCGCATTGTCGACCTTCAAGGTCAGCACCGCACCGGGTTGCAGGGCAACCTGCCGTTCCGGCGTCGCCGCGATCAGCAATGTCAGGCGCGTCGTGCCGATCTCGACCTGTGCCTGTGCTGGTGCCTGTCCCTGGCCTTGTGCCGGTGCGCCGGCTGGCTGGCCAGTGTTGGCCGTCAGGGCTGGCTGACCGGACGGCGGACTGCTCCAGCCGAGGAACTTCGCCTGCACGATGTCGCCCGCCGCCAGCGGCTGATCAGCCGTCTTCATGGCGTTCAGCAGCGTTTGCAGCATCTGGCTCTGGATCGCGGCTGCGATGGGAAGCGACATGGCGGTTGTTCGGCTCTCCTGCGCTGAGTCGCGCTCACCGCAGAGCATGACGTCAATCCTTGAGGATTCCTTTACCGGATGCCGCTGGCCTGCCGCTCAGCCATAGAGCCAGCGGGCATATTCGTAGTAGATCGGGATGCCGACCACGAGGTTGAAGGGCAAGGTCACCCCCAGCGACGCGGTCAGGTAGATGCCCGGATTAGCCTGCGGCAACGCGGCGCGGCAGGCTGCCGGAGCATCAATGAACGAGGCGCTGGCGCTGACGGCTCCCAGCACAAAGGCACCGCCGAGCGACAGCCCGATGCTCCAGCCCAGCGTGACCCCGACCGCGCCCCAAACCAGCGGCGAGACAATGGCAAAGCCTGTCATGAACACACCGACCTGCGCAAAGCCCCTGATCTGGCGCACGGCGGTCATGCCCATTTCCAGCAAGAACAGCATCAGGAAGCCGCGGAACAGTTGCTCGTAGAACGGCGCGATCTGCTGATAGCCCTGCTCGCCAATCAGCGCCCCGATCGCCATGCCCCCGGTCAGCAGCAGGATGCCGCGGCCCCTGATCGTGTCGAGGAACAGCGTCTTGCCCGAGAGGTTGCCGCTCTCCTTGCCCATCGACCAGCGTGCCAGGAACAGCGCCACGATCACACCCCACTCCATCAGGGCCACGACCGCCGGCATGTATCCCTCCGCCGGCGTGTTCATCGCGCGCGCAAACGAAAGCGAGGCGAAGAAAGTGGCGGTCGAGACCGATCCATAGTGCGCCGCCACCGCGGCTGCATTGGCGGCATCGAAACCGGCTAGCCGTCTGAGCACCAGGAAGCTGACGACCGGGATCAGGACCACGAGCGCAGCCGTGACCACCAGCAGCGCTGAGATCTCGGAGAACCTCACCTTGGCCAGTTCCTGCCCGCCGGTGATGCCAATCGAGAACAGCAGATAGATCGAGATTAGCTTCAGAACCGCGTCAGGCAGTTCCAGTTCGGATCGCAGCAGGCCGGCCACGATGCCGAGCACGAAGGCCAGCACGATGGGGGACAGAAGGTTGGTCATGAGAATCTCGGCGCCGGCCATGATGCGTCTCCGTTGTGTAAGCCCGGTGCCGGCTATGGCGATGAGGAAGTCATTTTGAAAATAAATTCAAAATATGTAACACATTGCATTTTATAATGATCAGTGCCCGACAGCGCCTCGCGCTTATTCAATCCTTGTTCAGCCTGTTCGGCTTAAAGACAGTGCGTCAGTTCGAAGCACGGCAATCTGCCGTTCAGATTTCCACGTAGAATTGACGCGAAGAAGATGATGTTGCCTTATGCGGCGATATAAAACGGAGGATTCCCATGCGTTCAGCGATGTTTCTGTCGGGTGCGGTTGTCGCGCTCGGCCTGATGGCTCAGTCTTCTGCATTCGCTCAGGATGCGGCAGCCGGGGAGCGTCTGTTCAATCAGTGCCGCGCCTGCCATCAACTCGGCGAAACGGCCCGCAACGGCGTCGGCCCACAGCTCAACGGCCTGTTTGCCGGCCGCAAGGCTGGGACTGCTGCCGGATACACCTATTCTGATGCCTACAAGTCCCTCGACAAGACCTGGTCAGAGGATAACTTCCGCGTTTACATCAAGGATCCGCGCGGCGTCACGCCCGGCACCAAGATGGTCTATGCCGGCATGAAGGATGACACCCAGATCACCAATCTGATCGCTTTCCTCAAGCAGTGGGGCGCGGACGGCAAGCGCACCCAGTGAGCCTTGCGCTCACTCACACTCGCCAGCAGGGCCGGTTCGCAAGCACAAGGCCTGTGCCGGCTGCGTGCTGATCTTGGTTTCGCAAAGTCTGCCGATCATGAAAAAGGGCGCTGGTGACAGCGCCCTTTCTGTTGTGAAGGATCGTCGCTGGCAGCGCCCTTTTGAGGGCGTGGTCCCGTCAACTCCGGTTGAACATGCCTTCGTCCTGCCAGACCGCTTGCAGCGCCTCGACCAGATGGTCGATGTCGGCATCGCTGTGCATCGGGGTCGGCGTGATGCGCAGGCGTTCGGTGCCGCGCGGCACGGTCGGGTAATTGATCGGCTGCACGTAGATGTCGTGCTCGTCCATCAACCGGTCGCTGATGCGCTTGCACGACACCGGATCACCAACCATCACCGGGACGATGTGCGACTGGTTCTCCATCATCGGGATGCCGGCCTTGGCCAGCCGCGCGCGGACCTTGGCGACATTGGCCTGCTGGCCCTGCCGTTCGGCCGCGCTGGCCTTGAGGTGCCGGATGCTGGCCGCCGCACCGGCCGCCACGAAGGGCGGCAATGCGGTGGTAAAGATGAAGCCGGAGGCAAAGCTGCGCACGAAATCGCACATCGCATGCGATCCGGCGATATAGCCGCCAACCACGCCGAAGGCCTTGCCGAGCGTGCCCTCGATCACTGTCAGGCGATGGCTCAGGCCTTCGCGGTCCGCGATGCCGCCGCCGCGAGGACCGTAAAGGCCGACCGCATGCACCTCGTCCAGATAGGTCATCGCGCCGTAGGCATCTGCCACATCGCAGATGGCCTCGATCGGCCCGATATCGCCGTCCATTGAATAGACCGATTCGAAAGCCACGAGCTTCGGCGTGCGGGGATCGAGCGCCGCCAGCCGGCGTTCGAGGTCGTCCACGTCATTGTGCCGGAACACCTGCACCGGGGCACGGCTGTGACGGATGCCTTCGATCATCGACGCATGATTGCCGGCATCCGACAGGATCACGCAGCCCGGAATCTGCGAGGCCAGCGTCGACAGCGTTGCCCAGTTGGAGACATAGCCGGACGTGAACAGCAGCGCCGCTTCCTTGTCATGCAGATCCGCGAGCTCGCGTTCCAGCAGCACATGGTCATTGGTGGTGCCAGCGATGTTGCGCGTGCCGCCGGCGCCTGCGCCGCTGCGGTCCAGCGCGCTGTGCATCGCTTCCAGCACGGCCGGGTGCTGGCCCATGCCGAGATAGTCGTTCGAGCACCAGACCGTGACCTTGCGCTCGCTCTCGCCCTTACGGTGCGTGGCATGCGGAAAGGCACCGCGATGTCGTTCGAGATTGGCGAACACACGGTAGCGCCCTTCCGACTTCAGCCCGTCGAGCTTGCTGCGGAAATAGTCCTCGTAATCGAGGAATGGTGATGTTTCCGGCGGCTTGCGAAAGGTCATGCGCTCTGGGTGCTGGGGGGATGGCTTGGGGGGCGTGCGGCTGGCGGCAGGCTCGAACGGCATGTCGCCGCCCGCGTGTGGCATGTCCCGCAGAGGCGTCTCCAGATGGGCGTCGCTGTCGTCGGTCATCGGTTGTCTCCCCATTCCTGCTTTTTGTCAGGCTCTTGTTCCGTCAGGCAGCACAGGCTGCGAAAGCAGCACCAAGCCGCTCGCGGTCGAAAGCGCGACCCACAGCGGTGACACGGCCCTGTCTGTCTTCCAAAATCTTGATCTTGTCGAGCGTTGCGCGGCCATCTGCGACGGCAAACCGCAACCAGCCCTCGCTGCTGCGCGCTGCGCCATCGACCCGTTCGACCTGTCCGAACAGCCCGCCGACGACGGCATCGAGGACCAGCCTCAACTCGCGCGGATCGCAAGGGCGGCTGATGTCCACTGACCAGGAGGTCAGCGAAGCTTCGTGAGTGGCCGGCTTCTGCATGTCGACGTGCGATGCCACCGCATGCATCTCTGCAGGGGATGCCTCGTCCTGTGCCGTCCTGCCAGACAGCTTGTGTGAAGACAGCCCCCATGACCAGAGCTTCGTGGCCGAGATCGGCACATAAAGCAGCCAGTGTTCTAGCACGGCCAGCGCCATCAATGTCGTGAGCAGCATGTAGCCGACGCGCTCGAATGAGCTAGCCTGCACGGAAAATGCCATGTGCACCAGGAACGCCGTGAACAATGTCGCACCGGTGATCGCGAATGGGAAAAACCCGTTCATCGACCTGCGCCGGAAGTAGGTTGACAGATACTTGAAATGCGCCGGCAGGAACTCGTCCGGGATGTTGGGCGCACCAAGAAAGATGTTGATCTTGGTGGACATCCGCATGCTCCACAGGATCGCGAATGTCCAAAGACCGAACTGGTTCGTTCCACCCCAGGTCAGGAGGCCGATCAGAACCCCCGAGGCCACAATCGCCAGTTCATGTTCGATGATGGTCTGGGAAGCCTGCTTGAAGCGCTTGAAGCCCACGGCAGCAGGGTCGGCTGCTATGCGCCTCGGTCCCGACAGATAGCCCATCAGGAAAGCCATCTCGTTCCAGCCCCAGATCATCAGGGCGCAGAGGAATGCGATATAGGCCGCAGATGGGGTTTCCCATGTGCTGGTGACATAAAGGCCCCACAGCGCGACCGCAGACAGGGCGCTGGCCCCCATCATGCTCCAGCGAAAGGAGCGGCGGCCAAGCCCGTCGAGGTAAAGGATAACGCCTGTGCTCAGCCACCACACGAAAATGGCAAGCAGAAGGGGCAACCCGATCTCAGACATATGGCCTGCCCCTTCCTCGTTGACGCAAAAAATCAGTATGCCTCGGCCATCACCAGGCGGCAGCGAGGCGAATGTCCTTTGGCAACTCGTGAGATTTCACCGGGATCATGTAGAGCCTCAGGAATGTCATCGCTCCCGAAACGCCGAGACCGAAGCGCTTGAGGCGCCCCATCACACCACCTTGTTCCTTGGCATCCTCGGTCGCTTCAACGATCTCGCGCAGCTTGCGCAGGCAAGCCAGGAACGCGGGATTGTCGAGGTCGATCGTGAACGGGAAAACCTGCTTGGAAATCTCGGAGGTGATGCGGAACACCCGCATGTCATAGTCCTCGATCGAGATGCCCAGCGCCTTGTGGAACTCCGGCCGCATGTGGTCGCGCACATACATGGTGGCAAACACCGCGAGCAGGAAGAACCTGATCCAGAGCTTGTTGGTGCCTTTCAGCAGCTTCGGGTCCGAGCGCATCAGCAAGGCAAATGCCTCGCCATGGCGGAACTCGTCATTGCACCAGTTGTCGAACCACTTAAAGATCGGGTGAAACCGGCGCTCGGGATGGCTCTCCAGCAGACGGAAGATGGTGATGTAACGCGCATAGCCGATCTTCTCGCTGAGGTAGGTCGCGTAGAAGATGAACTTCGGTTTGAAGTAGGTGTACTTCTTCGCCTTGGTGAGGAAGCTCATGTCGACGCCGACATCGAAATCCTTGAGCACCTCGTTGATGAAGCCGGCATGGCGGCTCTCATCGCGCGCCATGAAGGAGAACAGCTCCTGCATGTCCGGGTTCTTCATCCGCTTCTTGATCTCGGAATACAGGATGCAGCCCGAGAACTCGGCCGTCAGAGACGACACCAGAAAATCGACCAGTTCCTTGTCCAGTTCCGCGGTCAGCTTGGTGCGGTCAAATTCGAAATCATCCGGGCGTCGGAAATGGTTCTTGTTCGGGTCATCCCGCATCTCTGCCATCAGCCCGTCCCACTCGCTGCGCACCAGGCTGACATCGATCTTGTCCATCGCGTCGTGATCGGTCGTGTAGAACCGCGGCGACAGGACCGTGTCCTGTGTGGCCATGTTGGTGACGTAATTCGGGGCTCCGCCCCCACCTTCCTGAGGTATCATCGTGCTCTCCCCGCGGAAAATCCGACTTCGTAGAGCTCGGTCAGTTCGAGATAGGCCGTGATCTTGGTGACGAAACGGTCAAGCGCGGTGGCGCGCGTCACGGTCGCCATGCGGCGCACCACACTTTTCTCGCCGAAGCGGAACGAGGTTGGCGCATCGTGAACGATAACAGTGTCGCCGGGGCCGACTTCGATGCCCTCCAGCTCGACATGCGCATGCACGAACTCAGCAGTGTTGAGCAGATCGACCGTGCAGGGAACCTGCACGCTCGCACCACCGCCCAGAAAATACTGGATCATTTACCGTCCCCTTTTGGTGGCAGAAGCTTGGCAAATGCCTCCGCATTGGTAGGGCCGAAGGAACTCAGCACGATCTTGATCTTCGTCGCACTGTCCTCAAGCGTGAGGCGGCCATCAGAATGCTGTGCGAGCCGGAATGGGGGCTCAGCCCCAAACTCGCCCAGCCGACGTTCCCGCGCTCTGCCGCGCATCACGCCCCTGAGGAATCCACCCTGTCCCGGCTCAACGATCAGGATAATGGCGTCGTCCGAAGCATCGAGAACTCCCACCGAGCCATCGGCCCGATCAGTGAACCGGAGGTCACGATACTGTACAATTTCCGGCTCCGGCATCCGTAGGATACCCAAGCCCGTGAGACGCGCGAAAACGGCAAAGGCAACGGAAAGCCCGACAACCAGCAAGACCGCATGAAGGGGGCGGAACCTCATTGCAGTCTTCATTGTGATCGTGCTCATGGGCTTTGTCCGAGGTCAAACGACAGGGCGGAGCATCGGCGTTGCGGCACCGATCTCGTGCTTTGAAGCCTCTTCCGGGGCTTCGCCTGTCCGCGCTGCAGGAATTCGGGCACCGCTCAGGGCCGCCGACAGGAGATCGGCCACGCCGCTGGCATCGGGCAATGACCGCAGCATTGGTTCAGGCTTGCTGATCTTCCAGGGCCGCATGTTCGGCCAGATTGCCATGATGGCGATGCGGTCATCTGTCGATAACTGCAGCGGGATATCACCGGTTCCGTCTGCATGCAGCTTCAGGGCCGCACCATCGATCCGCTTGAACGGCAGGTTGACGGTGATCGGCATGGCAACACCCGAACGCATCATGACCCGCTTGGTGGTGATCGAATAGATGGTCATGCGGGCATAGGCATAGGCCATCAGCAGCAGGATGCAGATGCCTGCGAGCGCAACCGGCACAAGGCCGGCAGCATAAGACAGAGCCTCAAGGTTGCTCAGGCCGTCCGCTTTCGACGAGGCAAAACGCCAGACCATCAGGATCGCAAAATAGATCGCGATCTTTCGGACATGAAAGGCGCGGATAGCCAGCGAACGCCAGCCGGGCGAACCCTGCCAGAGGAGCCGCTCGCCCTCCGGCAATTCTGCCGGAAGGCCGGGAATGGGCTCACCTGCATAATCATCATGCGGTAAGTTGACGAAGCCGCCGCCGCTCATAGGAATGGGTCCGCGCGTTTTGGCGAGGCGTACAACGTGCCGCCGCCATAGTAGCCCATGATCTTGTCCTCTTCGAGCAGCGTCACCTGGTCGGGGCTCTTGAGGCCGGGGACATCGGCGAAATGCTTCGCGAAGATGGCTTTGACGCGGGCCTGACGCTTGGTGCCGTCGATGCGGGCGAAGTTGGTCGGCAGCATCACGTTGCGCACGCCGCCCGCCACCGGAACCTCGACCTCCATATAGCGCATCACGTACTCGGCGCGGTCGATCCAGATGTCCTTGACCACACCGGCAAGCTTGCCATCACCGCCGATGACCTCCATGCCGACCGGGTTCGGATCGCGCCCTTCGACGTAGAAGTCCTTGGCGACGCGCAGAGGCTCGAGCCGGTTCTTGCCGCTATGCAGGATATCCGGCTTGTCAGCGCGCTCGGCCCATGAGCCAGGACCAACACCGGCCAGCATCGGGTCACCCACAGGCTCCAGCGGCGCGCCGGGCCATGGCTCAAGTGCCTTCAGCGGATGATTGCGGGTATCGGGGTTGCCATCGGTCGCAATCACCTTGTCCGGACCATATGCCATCTTGAAGGTCTTTGCCGGGGGCGGTTCTGGCCAGCCCACGATCTGGTAACGGTTGTAACGGTCCTGGGTGTCCTTCGCGAGCGGATAGCCCTCGCGCTTGCTCTCGCGGTGCAGGTACCAGATCAGGCCTGCAAAGAAGACAAGAAACATCCAGAAGCTGATGACCGCAAGGTCAAATCCAAGTGGACTGGAGCCGGGTAACATGTGTGCCTCCTGGGCAGTGTCTCGGACTAGCTGGGGAGTTCCGCCAGCCCGAATGTTGAGGGGGATTTGGCCTTGGTCTCGGTCGTGCGGCCCACCAGCGGGCCGATCACGACAAGAGTGATGAAGAGCAGCAGAAGTTCGAGGTGATAGACAGCCGAATAGCCGACAGCAGCATCGGTCAGCGCCGGGCCCAGCACTCCGGCCGTCGCCATGTGCGAGACGACGTCGCGGAGCACGCCGCCAGCGGCGACGGAGAGACCCATGGCCAGCGCCTGCACGGCACCCCATGCTCCGAGCGCGAGGCCCGTGCCGCCAGCCTTGTCGAGTGCCATCGCGCCCGTCAGCGTGCCGACCGAGAACAGCCCGCCGCCAAAGCCGATCAGCACCGTTCCGATCCGGAACAGCATCGGCATCTCGAGCGGCGCGGACAGGATCACGAGCGAGAAGGCTAAAAGGCCAGCGACCGCGCCATAGGCGGCAAGGCGTGACGGATCGATGCCGCGCATCAGTTGCCGGGCAGCGAGCCCGAAGGCAAGCAGCGCTCCCGTTGCCATCAGCCCCGTCAGAGCCGTGGTCTCGCCGACACTGAGCTTCAGAATCTCGCCGCCATAGGGTTCGAGCACGACATCCTGCATGTTGAACGCAGCCGTGCCCATCGCAACGGCCAGCAGGAAACGCTTGGTCCTGCCTGCATTGGAGAAGCGTGCCCAGACCTTGCGGAAGGCCGGCGTGCTGTCGTCGGCGCGGGCACGGTCCGGGTTGCGGGCTTCCTGTTTCCACAAGGCAATCAGATTGAGTGCCAGCGTGACTGCAGCAGCGCCCTGCACGACCTTGATCAGGCGCAATTGACTGAAGTCGGCCAGCAGCAAGCCGAAGATCAGACCACTGAGCACCATGCCCACCAGCAGCATCACGTACATCAGTGCGACCACGCGCGGCCGGGCTTTTTCGGG
>JAIYDY010000071.1 GCA_027487245.1 Hyphomicrobiales bacterium | reverse complement strand
GGGCTCTAAGATGTGTCGAGGTGAGCATGAACGCAATTATGCATTTGATATCATGTCGTCGTAATTGGCCAAATTCATAGATATATTTAGAGTTTGATTTATGTCGCCGATCTTAAGCCGTCGTTCTTCATAGGCAGATTTGTCATGTCTTATAATAAATTTTACATTGCAGCTAAATATTTTGTGAGTTTCATTTTCAATTTTATTTGCGAACTAATCCCGACAAAATGGGTACAATTGAATGATGATTATATTTTTGTTCTCGGATTTGCTAGAGTTAATTTTAAGAGCAGCTCCATCTCATTCTCTGCAAATCGAGATAAATTCATGGATTTTATTATAAATTCTCCTCATTCAGAATTTGTGCAGATTGACTATGAAGTTTCAGCGCATATCTCTGAAAATCAGATCTTAAGCGTTAAATTTGATAAGGGGAATTAC
Organism: Hyphomicrobiales bacterium; assembly: GCA_027487245.1. Taxonomy (GTDB): domain Bacteria; phylum Pseudomonadota; class Alphaproteobacteria; order Rhizobiales; family Beijerinckiaceae; genus Allobosea. The sequence goes on along the minus strand of JAIYDY010000071.1, from coordinate 19,478 downwards.
AGCGAGTTGATAACTGTTTTTCCAAGTAAATTAGATAAAATACGATTATTGATGATTTGAATTTGTCGACTTTGTATTGAACGTATTTGAGTTAAATATTAAATGGAGACAGGGTGAAAGTCGAATTCAAATAAGGGTGCTCTGCCGTGGTCTGGTTCAGGCCCAGGCGGCGCTGGCACGCCTTTGTCAGGTTCAGCGAGGACAGCCGGTGGCTTTCGCTGAGGTAGGCCTCGAAGGCGTCATCGGCCATGCTCTCTGGTGACATGCGCTGCAGCCAGATCATGCCGCGCGAGGCGAGATACGGGGCGGGCCGGAAGCCGGGCGCGTCCTTGAGCATGTCAAAGCTCATGCGCGAGCACTTGAACGAGACCGCGAGCCAATCGCCACTGCCGCCACCACCCATGCCGATGGCGAAAACCTTGGCCTGGCCCTCATCACCAACTTTCCAGACATCGGCCCCGCCCCACTGCACGACATGGCTGGTGTGGGGCAAGGACCGGCAGAAGCGGTTGAAGTCATCGCGTCTCATGTCAGTTTGTCCTGAAGGCAATCACTCGAAACCCGGATGCATGAAAGACAGGTGTCATCCCCGGCGGCCGCAGGGCCGGGAAGGGGATCCAGACCTGAGCTGCTGGCAGCCAGATGGATCCCCTTCCCGCGCCCATGGCGCGCCGGGGATGACACTCCGTCAGTGGCCGGCCGTCATGCCATGACCTCAAGTCTGCCCGGTTCCACCTTGCCAGAACACCCGCCTCGTCGTAACACTAGTTCATGACGTTCGACGCCGCCACTTCCCGCGCCCTGCCTTGCGAGTTTCTCGCCGGCGCGCGGCTGGCTGCTCCGTCGCTTGGCCTCGGCCTGCTGCTTAGCAGCCCCTGAGGGCCGTCCGGGCGTGTGCCTGGGCTCTCAGGGGATCGCATAGCAAAGCCAAGGGCGCATCGCCGCCTGAGCGCTTGCCCTCCGCCACAGCCGATCAATTGCCCGCTGCACGCCTGCCACAAATCAGCTATGAGCGCTGACAAGGCGAAGCGGGCCACCGCCACGAGGAACGTCCCATGTCCAGCCATTCCCAGACCGGCACTGCCAAATCCCAGGTCCTGATTTTCGACACCACCTTGCGTGACGGAGAGCAATCGCCCGGCGCGACCATGACCTTCGAGGAGAAGCTCGACATCGCCGACATGCTCGATGCCATGGGCGTCGACATCATCGAGGCCGGCTTCCCGATCGCCTCGATCGGCGATTTCGAGGCCGTGCACGCGATCGCCAAGCGCATGAAGCGGGCCACGGTCGCCGGCCTCGCGCGAGCCATCAACGCCGACATCGACCGGGCCGGAGAGGCTGTGCGTGTGGCGCAGCGCGGGCGGATCCACACGTTTGTCTCGACCTCGCCGATCCATCTCGAACACCAGATGCGCAAGACGCAGGCCGAGGTGCTCGACATCATCCTGGCGACGGTGGCGCGCGCCCGGAACCTGGTCGAGGATGTGGAATGGTCGGCCATGGATGCGACCCGCACGCCGATCGATTATCTGTGCCAGTGCGTCGATGCGGCCATCAGGGCCGGCGCCACAACCATCAATCTGCCGGACACGGTCGGATATGCGACACCCGACGAGCATCGCGAGATGTTCCGCCAGGTGCGCGAGCGCGTCGCCAACAGCGACAAGGCGATCTTCTCGGCCCATTGCCATGATGATCTCGGGCTCGCCGTCGCCAACTCGCTGGCGGCTCTGGAAGGCGGCGCACGGCAGATCGAATGCACCATCAACGGCATTGGCGAGCGGGCTGGAAACACCGCGCTCGAAGAGATCGTCATGGCGATCCGCACGCGCGGCGACATGTACCCGTATCAGACCGGCATCGAGAGCAAGATGCTGACGCGGGCCTCGAAGACGGTATCGACCGCAACCTCCTTCCCGGTGCAGTATAACAAGGCCATCGTCGGCCGGAACGCCTTCGCCCACGAGAGTGGCATCCACCAGGATGGCATGCTCAAGAACCAGTCGACTTACGAGATCATGACGCCCGAATCCGTGGGTGTGCAGAAAACCTCGCTGGTGATGGGCAAGCATTCGGGCCGTGCCGCCTTCAAGGACAAGCTCAAGGCGCTGGGCTACGACCTCGGCGACAACCAGATCGAGGATGCGTTCGTGCGCTTCAAGGCCCTCGCCGACCGCAAGAAGCACGTCTACGACGAGGACATCGAGGCGCTGGTCGATGACAACATCGCCACAGCCCATGACCGGGCCAAGCTGGTTTCGCTTTCGGTGATCGCCGGCACGCGCGGCCCGCAGCGCGCCACCATGAAGATCGAGATCGACGGGCGCGTTGTCACCGAAGAGGCGGAGGGCAATGGGCCAGTCGATGCGACCTTCAACTGCATCAAGGCGATCATGCCGCACGAGGTCACGCTCGAACTCTATCAGGTCCATGCCGTGACCGAGGGCACCGACGCGCAGGCCGAGGTTTCGGTGAGGCTCAGCCGTGACGGCAACTCCGTGACCGGGCGCGGTGCCGATCCCGACACACTGGTCTCTTCCGCCCGCGCCTACCTGATGGCGCTCAACAAGCTCGAAGCCCGCGGGGCGCGGGTTCACCCGCAGCGCGCGGCGGAGTGAGCCCATACCCGGCCGGCGGAATCACGGCGTTGAGCCGGGGTGCCGTCTTGTCCTGCATGGAAAAGCCAGCATGGTCTGCGCGGCCGCCGGGTGAAACCGGTCCAAGGCCGGGGCGAACCCTCCTCTGAAAGTCCGGTCCGCTCCATGTCTCTGTCACGCAACTCCCTGCTCGTCCTGTTCTGGATGCTCGGCTCGCTGGTGTCCTTTGCCGGGGTGGCCCTGTCGGTTCGTGGCCTGCAAGGCGCACTGACGGTGTTCGAGATGCTGGCAATCCGCAATATCGGCGGCATGGCCATCCTTGCCGGCATGATGTTGCTGGCGCCGGGGCCGGAACAGGTCGTGCGCATGGCGCGGCCGATGATCCACCTCTTGCGCAATGCCGCCCATTTCATCGGGCAGGCGCTCTGGGTCTGGGGCGTGACGGTGCTGCCGCTCGCAACCGTGTTCGCCATCGAGTTCACCACGCCCGCCTGGGTGGCGCTGTTCGCGGTGCTGTTCCTGAAGGAACGCATGACGCTGTTCCGGGGGGTGGCCATCGCGCTCGGCTTCGCGGGCGTGCTGATCATCTTGCGCCCCGGCCTCGACAGCTTCCGGCCGGAGGCGCTGGCCGTGGTGCTGGCCGCCGTGTTCTTCGGCATCCAGATCACGACCACGAAATTTCTGACCGGCTCCAACTCAACCTGGACCATCATGTTCTGGATGAACCTGATGCAATTGCCGATGAACATGGCGGCCAACTGGAGCATGGGCCATTCGCCGCTGATCGTCGGCAACCTGAACTGGGGCATCTGGCTGCCAGTGCTCGGCATCGCCATCACCGGCTTCCTCGCGCATTATTGCCTCACCAACGCCTTCCGCCACGGCGATGCGACGCTGGTGGTGCCGATCGACTTCCTGCGCGTGCCGCTGATCGCGCTGATCGGCTGGCTGTTCTATGCCGAGACCCCGGAACTGCCGGTTCTGCTCGGTGCGCTGGTGGTGATCTGTGGCGTGGTCATCAACCTTTTGGCCGAAGCGCGGGCGAAAAAGGCCTGACTGCCCGGGAGGCGCGCGGCCTGACGAAGCCGCTCAGCCCTGCTTGCGGCTGCCCTGCTCGTCCCAGAAGATCCAGACGCCCGCTCCGACAATGATCACCGCGCCGACCAGCGTGGACAGGGGCGGGACATCGCCGAACACCAGATAGCCGAGGATCACGGCCCAGACGATCAGCGTGTACTGGTAGGGCACCACGGTCGAGGCCGGGGCCAGCTTCAGCGCCTTGTTGGTGGCGATGTGGGCGAACAGCGCCACGACGCCGAGCAGGCCCAGCAGCCCATAATCGCGCAGTGATGGCTCGACCCAGCCGAAGGGCGCGAGCACGGCCCCCATAACGAGCGCCGCCGCCGTCTGCCAGAACACCAGCGTCGTGTCCGGCGTACCCTTGAGCTTGCGGGTGATGATCATCATGCCGGCAAAGGCGAGCGAGCCGGCAATGGCGATCAGCGCCGGCCAGCCGAAGGCGGCCCCGCCCGGGTTCAGCGCAATGATCACGCCGACAAAGCCGATGGCGATGGCGATCCAGCGCTGCGTGCTGATGGCCTCGCCCAGGAATGTCCGCGCCAGCAGCGCCACATAGATTGGCCCGGCCATGTAGAAGGTCACCGTCTCCGCCAGCGGCAGGTAGGTCACCGCCCAGTAGAAGAAGGCGACTTCAAGCGTCGACATCGCCACGCGCACGGCCTGAAGCCCGGGGCTTGGCGGGTTCATGACCTGTGACACGCCCTCGCGCGCCACGGCCGGTGCCAGCACGGCCATCGCAGCAATGCTGCGGATCAGCAGCACCTGCCCGACCGTGTAGGTTGCGACCAGCCACTTGCCGACCACGTCGTTGACCGAAAACATGAACATGCCGACCAGCATGAACAGGATGCCGGCGAGCACCGGGCGGGATGTCATCAAGGAGCGCATCGGAGTTCGCGAGAGTGAAGCGGGCAAGGCCGAGGGAGGGCCGGAAACGAGACGTGTTGAACTGCGGATTGGGCCAGGACCGGGCCAGCACCGCAAGCCAGCGCCACGAGCGCAGAAGGCCATCCCGCATGTCGCGCACGTTGCTGTAGCTGAGCGCGGTCGCCATGTCACGTCGGTCGGGCATCATGCTGTGCCGTCATCCGCTCCGACGTTCGGCAAGCCCCGCTCAACGGCACTCCACGAAGCGACTGCGTCCGTTACCCATGCTGGCAAGAAGGGGCTGGACAGGACCGCACCCCTTTGCTAATGCCCACCTCGTTGCGCGGAGGTGTGAGCCTCCGCGCTGCTTTTTCAGCAGGTCCTCGCATCGGTCCATGCTGTCGGCGGGTGATTAGCTCAGTTGGTAGAGCAGCTGACTCTTAATCAGCGGGTCGTAGGTTCGAGCCCTACATCACCCACCATTTTATCCATAAAAATCAATAACTTGACCCTTCGGGGCGACAGTCTTGGCAGGGTAGGCGGTACCGGGCGACCGTCGCCTATGTCGCCTGGTGTTCTCACGCTGTTCCAGCGCCGCCCTGCGCATCGAACCAGGCCACCATCTTGGCGGCCGCTGCGTCGGCCCGTGCCGTGTGGATGAAGCCGCTGTCCGCGCTGCAATCACCTCGCCATGGTCGAACGGGCAGACCGAAGGTGAGATCGCAAAGCTAAAACTCGTCAAGCGCCAGATGTATGGTCGCTGGAAGATGGTTCTTCTCCAGGCCCGCCTCATCGGCGCGTCATGAGCCCAACATGCAGCGAGAGGGCGTCAGCCCCAGCGTTGCATGCCGATTCACAGGACGGCGGCGCTGCGTCGAGCGATGCTGCCCGAGAACGCGGCAAACCCGCCGCTCGGACAGCTTCATTTCTGACCTGACATGGTCGATGCAGGCACGCCGCCGCGCAAGGCTCAGAAGTTTTCCCTTGCCGCCTCCGCAAGGAACATCTTGTCCAGCGTGAGATCGGAGATGGCAAGCCGGAGCCGGACATTCTCCGCCTCAAGATCCTTCATCCGCTTGACCTGATCCGTCTACAGGCCACCAAACTCCTGTCGCCAGCGGCAATACGTGACCTCGGTAACGCCAATCGCGCGAACGGCACCAGCGACGGATTTGCCCTGCGAGACCAGGACATCGACCCGCTGCGGCCTTCGGACCAGGACGAGTTCTTCGGGTTTGTGACGCTTCTTCGGCCGGGATGTGATCCTCCTCGTTGCCTTAAGACAGACTGCAAGGTGGACCAATTCAACGGGGGTGGATCAGGGGGCACCTCGCCTTGGCGAATTTCCGTCATCCGACTGTCAAATAACATCTTTAGCGTTTGCTTGCGTAAAAAAGCTTTTGGCGGGCGTAAATCATGAAGAGTAGTTTGGCTTCAGCTGCTGCGTCCGCAATAGTAGCAATGGTCCTTTTTGTTCTTTCCAGCGGCATGTCATCCGGGACAGCACAAGCGGACCCAATCCGCGGCTCGGGCTCCACTTTTGCTGCGCCGATCATCCAGAAGTGGTCGCAGAACTATCGCGCAGCGCGCGCCGACGGCGGTGAATTCGTGTCCACCGACTGGCAGGTTGACTATGAACTCCTGGGCTCTCTGGCCGGCGTCATGCGACTGGCGCAGCCGGAAATGGATTTTGCCGCGAGCGACCAGCCTTTGCCGCCGGCTGACCTAGCCAAACGCGGTTACGCACAGTTTCCCATTGTTATCGGCGGGGTGGCAGTGGTTGCCAACCTCGAGGGCATCGCACCGGGCCAACTCAAGCTGAGCGGTTCTGTGATCGCCGACATTTATCTTGGCAGGATCGTCAACTGGTCGGACCCTTCGATCAAGGCTCTCAACCCGGATATCCGGCTGCCTGATCTGCCGATACGGGTGTTGCACCGACGGGATGGCTCCGGCACGACGTTTACCTTCGCGCAGTATCTCTCGAATGCCAGCGGCAACTGGAAACAACGGCTTGGTGCCGACACGACAATTGCTTGGCCCATCGGACAAGGCTTCGAAGGCTCGCAAGGTCTGATCAGCCAGCTGCGCAGCACCCGCGGCGCGATCGGCTATGTGGAATATGGCCAGGTGCGCCGGGCCGAGCTGCCCTTCGTGCAGGTGGACAACTGGACCGGGCGTTTCGTCAATCCGGAGGCCGCGACCTTCCAGGCCACCGCCAATGCGGCCAACTGGGCAGCGGCACGGGATTTCTATCTATACCTGACCGATGTCAGCAGCCCTGACGGTTATCCGATCACGGCGGCCACCTTTGCGATTGTGCCGCGCATCCCACGGTCATTGAACCGCGCACGGTCGGTCGCCGATCTGTTTCAGCTGTCTTTCGATCGGGGTGGCGCCGACGCAATCGCGCTCGGATACGTGCCGCTGCCCGCCCCGGTGACAGAGCAGATCAAGACCTTCTGGAAAACTGAGTTGGGTTTTTCTCCGCGTTCCTAACCGACATCCCGCCGCTTCGGAGTTCAGCGACATGAATATAGACATTTTCAGGGACGTTCTGGTCCCGGTCATCGGCGGGCTTGGCCTCTTCATGCTCGGCCTCGAGTTCATGTCGAACGGCATTCAGGCCTTGTCCGTCAACAAGATGCGCGCCTTCCTGGCGAAGGCGGCGGGAACCCCGATCAAAGGCGTGCTGGCCGGGACCTTCATCACCGGCGTGATCCAGTCTTCGACAGCGATGACAGTCATGGTGGTTGGCCTCGTCAATGCGGGCGTCGTCGCACTTCGTCCTGCCATCAGCGTCATCATGGGCGCGAATATCGGCACGACGCTCGGCAATGGCTTGATCGCGTTGCCGCTCGGGCCATTGGGCCTGATCTTCTCCGGCCTGTTCGCGCTGGTCTATGTTTTCGCCAAGAGCGAGAAGATTCGGAACATCGCGCTGGCCTGTATGGGCTTTGCGCTGATTTTCTACGGTCTCAACCTGATGACCGGCGGCTTGCGCCCGCTGCGCAACATGCCTGAAGTGATGGAGCTGATGCGCAGCCTGAAGGCCGACAACTTCGGCAGCCTTCTCATCTGCGTCAGCATCGCGGCCGTCATCACTGCCCTGATCCATTCGTCATCCGCAACCATCGGCATCGTCATGGGCCTCGGTGCGGCCGGCATCCTCGACTGGCAGACAGCCGTGGCCTTCTCGCTCGGGGCCGACCTTGGCACCACAATCACCTCGTGGATGGCGTCATGGAACCTCTCCAAGAACGCGAAGAGAGCGGCCTACGCGCATATATCATTCAATATCATCGGGGTGCTCGTCACCATCCCGCTGTTCTTCGTCTCGATGCAGATCCTGCAATGGGCCATGACAAACTACCTCGGAGGTGATCCGGGGACGGCCGTGCTGGTGAACGGGAAAGAGACGTTCCCGCTTGTCCCTGTCGCTGTGGGCGTTTACTCGACCTTCTTCAACATCTTCAACACTGCGCTCCTGTTCCCCTTCGTCGGCGTCTTCGAGAGGGTGCTGTCCCGTGTTGGCCATACAACAGCGGAAGACGTGGAAGACTTCTCCACGCCAAGGTTTCTCGACAAGACAGTCACGGCCGATTTTGGCAATGCGGTCAATGCTGTCCAGGCCGAAACGCAGCGCCATCTGCTTGGCGGTGCCATGTTCCTCGCCATTGCGCGCGGCGACAAGGATGCGCCGGCTGATCCGGGCAGCCACCATGCGGCGACCGACATTCTCAGCCGCGACATCCGCGCCTTCACCTCGAACCTGTTCAAGGACGATATGCCCTATGAGCAGCTTGATCTGGTGGCGAGCCTGATCGAGGAGGCGGACTTCACCGCCAGCCTGTCGGAATCGCTGCACCAGGTGGCGCGCCGCGTGAAGCGTGAAACATTCGGGCCGGAGGCCAAGGAACTGGTTGATGCGGCGATCCAGTCAGTGGACATGTCCTTGCGTGCGATCATGCCAGAGGCGCAGCTGAACAGGCCGTCCATGCCGGCCGGCCACTCGCAAGACCAGTCCGTCGAAGAACTGCGCATGCGTTTGCTGAACTACGGGCCAAAGATCAAGGCGCATGAACGCGGGGCGATCCTGGCGCTGCTGGGGAGCGTCGAACGCGCGCAGTTGCTGATCGAACGCATTGATGCCGAACGCAAATCGGTCAACCGGTCGGGTATCGTGGCCCGTGCCACATCCGCGAAACAGGGCAAAGATAACCGTGACAGCGGACTGGGGGGGCTGAACCCCGCTCCGGCTGGCTGATCCGCCATTGGATCCCGAGCAAGGCCGGAGACTGTGAATCCGGTCCACCAACGTGCAGCAGCTGGCCGGGAGCTTCCACCTGACGGCCGGCGATAACCAATCCAAGTCCGGCTTGGCACGATGTGAAATACAGAACAGGCACTTTCTCCTGAATTTTCAGGCGCAATTATTGGAAAAATGTTGACAGAAATGTCACTCTGATTGCGTTGATCTGTAATATACTTGGGATAGATCCATTGATCTGTCGTCAGAGGCTTGCGTTGAGAAAGCGCAAAACTCAGATGAAAGCGGCATGAACGGTGAGGCAAAACGACATGATCAGCAACGGTGCCGACATTCTCGTTCGCCTGATGCAGCTTGGGCTGGCGCATGCGCAGAGCTTCCAGACCACGCATGTCAACGCGTTCGGCGACAGGTCCAGCAGACTGGTTGCCGCATGGTCAGGACTTGTCCAGCACGGGCAGCCTCAAGAGGCCCTTTCGACCTATGTGACCGATGCCTGGCAGCGCTCATTGCTGACGCTCGATGTGCTGCGCCGGCGGGGCAATGACTTCATCGAGAACGAGGAGAAAGGCACACCGCCGGTTCTCGATTTTTCTTATGAGGTGATCTTAGAAGGCCGCGATCTGCCGCGCGCGGTCAACTATTCACTGGTCAAGATCATCCCGCCTGATGGTGTGGTGGTCGATCCGGCAAAGCGGCCCTTCATGATTGTCGACCCTCGCGCGGGCCACGGCGCGGGCATTGGCGGTTTCAAGCCGGAAAGCCAGGTCGGGGAAGCGTTCGAGGATGGGCACGCCGTCTATTTCGTGATCTTCCGGCCGATGCCTGAGCCGGGCCAGACGCTGGCCGATGTGCGCGATGCGGAGGTCGTCTTCCTGGAAGAAATCCATCGCCGTCATCCGGATACCGACAGAGCTGTCGTGATCGGCAACTGCCAGGGCGGCTGGGGCTCGATGATGCTGGCAGCTTCCGCGCCGGACAAAATTGGGCCTTTGTCGATCAACGGGGCACCGATGTCATACTGGTCGGGCAAGGAAGGGCGCAATCCGATGCGCTATCTCGGCGGCCTTGTCGGTGGCGTCGTGCCGGCAATGATCTATTCCGATCTTGGCAACGGCGTCTTTGACGGCTCGTTGCTCGTGCAGAACTTCGAAGGCATGAACCCGGCCAACACCCATTGGAAGAAGCTCTACGGGCTGTACGCCTATGTCGATACCGAGGCCGAGCGCTATCTCGATTTCGAGCGCTGGTGGGGCGGCTTCTTCATGATGAACGAGGAGGAAATCCGCTGGATCGTCGAGAATCTGTTCGTCGGCAACAGGCTCGCCCAAAGCCAGGCGCTGCTCGGCAGCGAGAAGGTGGACCTGCGCAAGATCACCACGCCAGTGGTTGTCTTTGCCAGCCATGGCGACAACATCACACCACCGTCACAGGCGCTCAATTGGGTGGCTGACCTTTATCGCGACGAGAACGAGATCAAGGCGCGCGGCCAGCGCATTGTCTACATGGTGCATCCCAACATCGGCCATCTCGGCATTTTCGTCTCGGCGAAAATCGCAGGCCGCGAGCATGAAGCCATCACCCACACCATGCGTGCCATCGAAGCGTTGCCGCCCGGTCTGTACGAGATGGTTCTGGAGAATGAGGGCGAGCGGGTGCGCATCAAGTTTGCGCCGCGCGCGATGACAGATGTGCTTGGCCTGGACGACGGGCGCGACGACGAGGACATGTTCGCTGCCGTTGCCCGGCTGTCGGAGTTTGGCGCGCAAGTCTACCAGACCTTCGGGCGACCCTTTGTCCGCCAGATGGTGACCGAGCAATCTGCGAAGCAGTTTTTCCGGAGCCGGCCCTTGCGCCAGGAACGGATGATCTTTTCCGACCAGAATCCGCTGATGGCAGCAGTGAAGACCCAGGCTGCGGAGGCTCGTGCCGCGCGCCAGCCAGTTGCGGCCGACAATCCCTGGCTCGCCCTCGAAAAGCTTATGTCCGAGCAAGTCGAGCAGAACCTCAACATGTTCCGCGACTGGCGCGACGCCATGCAGGAACTGACCTTCCATGCGCTCTACGGCTCGCCGCTGATGCGCATGATCGGGGCGGACGGCGTTGCCGAACGGGCCAGGCACAAGGATGCGGACCTCATGTCCTTGCCGGATGTTCGCGGAGCTCTGGCCCGCATTGGCACGGGTGGCGAAGCCGAAGGCACGTTGCGCATTCTCGAATTGATGTCACGGGCGCGCGGCTACACGCGCCGCTCGCGGCTGGAGAAAGCCCTGCATCTGTTCGAGACCGAAGAGCCGTTCAGGTCAATGACCGACCTCGAGCGCGCCCATCTCATTCACGAGCAGGCGCTGATCGTGCAATTTGCGGGTGACCAGGCAAAGGCCAGCCTGCCGCAACTGCTCGACACCGAGGATGAACGCGCCAAGGCGCTCGACTTCGTGATGCGCATTGCCGGGCCCGCCGAAACCATGCATCCGGCCGCGCTCGCGCTGTACCACGAGATCGAAACAATGCTGGGCAAGGGCGACAGCGGCGATGGGGCGCAAGCGCGGTCCGAAAAGGCCGGCGGCAAACGGCGTCGGACGCTCCGCCAGGCTGCAGAGTGACCGCGGGAAAAGGAACAAGGCCATGACAGCCAAAGTTCATCGCAACACGACCTGGGATGAGCTCGAGGTCGGCGCGACGGCGACGATCGAAAAGGTTGTCGCCGCCCATGATCTTTATGTCTTTGCCCATGCTTCGGGAAACACCAACCCAGTCCACATGCCCGGGACCGACGTCGATGGCGATGGCGCGGTGGACACGGTGGCACCATCGCTGTGGATCGGCTCGCTGGTCTCGTCGGTCCTCGGCACGATCCTGCCGGGAGCGGGAACGCTCTATCGTGGCCAGAGCTTCACCTTCCATGCGCGCGCGCGGATCGGCGACCGCCTGATCGTCTCGGTGCGTTGCATCGAGAAGCGTGCAAGGCCTCTGGCGGTGTTCGATACGCGCGTCACCACATCTGAGGGTATCCTGATCCTCGAAGGTTTCGGGGAGGTGGATGCTCCTGCCATCACCATCCTGCTGCAGGACAAACAATTGCCACTGCTGATGCTCGACCAGCATGATCATTTCGGCGCGCTGATCAGCCGCTGCAAGCAACTGCCGTCCATGCCGACCGCTGTGGTCTGCCCGGATGACAGGAATGCGCTTGGCGGCGCAATGCTGTCCATGCGCGAAGGGTTGATCACTCCGGTGTTCGTCGGCAACCGCGCCCGGATCGAAGTTGCTGCGGAGGCGCTTGAAGCGGACATCACCGGCATCATGCTGATCGATATCGATGACCACAGCGAAGCTGCCGCCAAGGCTATCGCCATGGTGCATGCCCGCGAGGTCCGCGCCGTGATGAAAGGCAACATCCACTCGGATGAATTGCTGGCCCAGATCGTCAAAAAGGATGGCGGCTTGCGAACATCGCGCCGGATCAGCCATGTCTTCGCGCTCGATGTGCCGACACAGGAGAGCCTGTTGTTCATCTCGGACGCTGCCATCAATATCGCGCCGGACCTGACCACCAAGGTCGACATCGTGCAGAACGCGATTGACCTCGCGCGTGCCTGCGGCCTTGCCCAGCCCAAGGTCGGTATTCTGGCCGCGGTGGAAACCGTCAACGTCAACATGCCCGCCACGCTCGATGCCGCCGCATTGTCCAAGATGGCGGACCGCGGCCAGATCAAAGGCGGCCTTGTCGATGGCCCGCTGGCCATGGACAATGCCATGGACATGGAGGCGGCCCGGACCAAGGGCATCCATTCGCTGGTGGCAGGCCAGGCGGATGTGCTGATCGTGCCGAACCTCGAGAGCGGCAACATGCTGGCCAAGGAACTGGTGTTCGTTGCGAAGGCGGAGGCTGCCGGCCTGGTAGTTGGCGCGAAAGTGCCGGTGATGCTGACATCACGCGCCGACAATGACCGCGCCCGTCTCGCCTCTTGCGCGCTCGCCATCTTGTACGATCACTGGCGCAACACCGGCGAGGCGCTGGACGACGAGCCATTGGCGAATGCTGCCGAGTGACAGGCCATGTCTGACCATATCCTGACGCTGAATGCGGGCTCATCCTCGCTGAAATTTGCTCTGTTCGCGTTGGGTGAACTGGCCTGCAAGGCCATCGGCCAGATCGAGGGGCTGGGCACTGACCCGAGCCTGACGCTCAGGAACGGCGCCGGCGAGAAGATCCTGGTTGACCCGCTCGAAGGCGAGCGTTTTGTCGGCGACCATGCCAAGGGCCTATCGGTGGTTCTCGAGACCTTGCACGACCGGTTTCCGGATGTGCGCGTGGCCGGCATCGGGCACCGCGTCGTTCATGGCGGTCTTACATACAAAACCCATGTGCGGGTTACGCCCGAAGTCGTCGCCGACCTGGCCAAGCTCAACGCGCTGGCTCCGCTGCATCAACCTCATAACCTGTCCGGCATCATGGCTGCCAGCGAGGCTTTTCCTGATGCGCCACAAGTGGCCTGCTTCGACACGGCCTTTCACCGGGACCAGCCCTTTGTGAACGATGCCTTTGCGCTGCCCTGGTCATTTTACGACGAAGGCGTGCGCCGCTACGGATTCCATGGCCTGTCTTACGAGTATGTTACCGGTCAGTTGGCAGCCATTGCGCCCTTTCACGCCGAAGGCCGCGTCGTGGTCTGCCATCTGGGGTCCGGAGCATCAATGTGTGCCATCCGGGGCGGCAACTCAGTGGCGACAACCATGGGCTTTTCCGCGCTCGATGGTCTGCCGATGGGCACAAGACCGGGGCATCTCGATCCGGGTGTCTTGCTCTATCTGATGACCGAAAAGGGAATGAACGCATCGGACATCTCTGATTTGCTCTACAAGCGATCCGGGCTCAAAGGCCTGTCCGGCATCTCCAATGACATGCGCGATCTGCTGGCTTCGGAAAATCCGCGCGCCAAGCAGGCGATCGACTATTTTGTGTTCCGGGTGCGCCGCGAGATCGGCGGGATGGCTGCCGTGCTGGAAGGGCTCGATGCGATTGTCTTCTGTGGCGGCATCGGAGAGCACGCGGCACCCATTCGCGAGTCAGTGCTGGAAGCCATGGAATGGATCGGGGTTGAACTTGACCTTGCCCGCAACCGTGCAAACCAAGGCATCATCTCGTCGGATCGCTCCCGCGTCCGTGTCTTCGTGATCCCGACCAATGAAGAGCTGATGATTGCCCGGCACACGTCAGCCTTGCTGGTTTAGATCAAGACGTTTTGATCAGAGCCAGAACATGAACACAGCAGCGCTGGCTAAAGCTCGGAAAGCGGCATCGGCGCATCGGTCGCAAGGCGCGGGAAAGTGCCCAGTGTCGTAGATCTCGCCGCATATGCTCGTGATTTTGCCGAACGCCTAGTCACCTGCCGGGATCGTAGGCGCCGCCTGCGCGAGGGTGCCCCCCGGAAATTGCGCGGCCCTTCGTCATTCAGGGTGCCGTCCCGCACGGCAAGCCCTGTTCGGGGTTCTTTCCGGGACAGGTGCCAGCGCCGGAACAAGAAGCCGGTGGCGGGGGTGAGGATGGCCACACACGCAACGAAATACGCCGTCGCCTCGCGCAAACGATCCACCTTCGCAAGCGGCGCATGATCCGGGCTAACGGACACGAGCTGGAGGTTTGGGATCGTGAGCTTCTGCAATGGGACATGTGCACGTTCACGCCGCCTGGTCGTGGCACCATAGCACGCCAAGCTCGGTCCATGTGGCCTTGTGGCCCTCGCCTTCCACCAAATCCTGCACGTGGCTGGAGCGGTTGGATTGGCGGGGGTCATTCATGGTCAGGTTACACTCCTTGAGGGAACCTGCATCCCGCCATACTTGCCGCCGTGGGGTTGGCGGGAAACTGTGGCTGGGCGCCGATCTGCACCGAACTTGTGCAACGCGCTCTGGTTGAAGAAATTCACGCGGGAGGATGGTACAAAATTCTTGGGTTTTGCGAATGGCACCTTGAAATCACGAAACTCTTGCTTCTTGTTTCGCCACCGCATTGGCTATTTTCAGGGGTAACATATGGTCATCCCAATGAACCACGCTTCCGCGATAGCGGCCAACAAGGCGGCCTGGGACGCAACTGCTCCGCTCCACTACGGCAATCCCATGTGGCTCCGGCTTGCCGCCGGGTTTGCCGCGCCCGGATATTCTTGCTTCGACAACGTAATGCAAGACGCGCTCAAGCGCGTCTGCCTGGCTGGAAAGAAGGTGGCGCAAGTCTGCTGCAACAATGGACGGGAGACCATATCGCTGCGCAACCTTGGCGCTGAGGCCGTGGTTGGTTTCGATCAGTCCACTGCGTTTCTTGAACAGGCGCGCGAACTCAACGCCATTGCGGGACAGGACTGCGTGTTCGTGGAAGCCGATGCAAATGCGTTGCCTCCGGCTTACGCAGAGCAGTTCGACCTCGTCATCGTGACGATCGGCGTCTTTGGTTGGATGCCGGACCTGAAGCGGTTCGCGAAACAAGCTGCGGGTCTTCTTCGACCGTCAGGGCAACTGCTAGTTTACGAGGAGCATCCTGTCGTCAATATGTTCGAGCCCCGCGGGCTTGAACCGCTGAAGGTCGTGCATTCCTACTTTAGGAACGCACCCTTCGTGAGTTGCGACGCCATTCTTTACGACGATACACCGCGACCGCAGGTGCCTGAGCACTATTGGTACGTGCATCCCTTGAGTGCCGTGTTTACCGCCCTGTTTGAGGCAGATCTATCGATCCGAGCCTTCCGCGAGTTTTCGCACAATATCAGTTCGACTGAGTTTGACTTGCTCGAGACAACCGAATCCCTCTTGCCAATGAGTTACCTACTACAAGCCGCGAAAAACTAAGCCCGCGAGACGCTTCGCAAAGCCGCGCATCTGATCTTGTTGCATCAAACTTCAATCCTGCATCAGGACGGCTAAATCGTACGGTGACAGCCTTCGTGCCCCTTCTGGGCTACCTCGACGATCTGCTAGCCGTTCCCTTCGGGATCATGCTGGCCGTCAGGTTGATTCCTCAAGCGCTCATGGCAGATTTTCGCGCAATTGCCGTTCAGCGTGAGGGGCGTCGTGTCAGCAGAGCGGGGCTCGTTATCATCGTCACCTTTTGGCTGATCGCCATAGCTGGTGCAGCCGTGCTCGTCTGGCCACGGCTAGTTGGTGCTGAAATCTTGGATTATGCAATGTCTTGACCTGCCGCAAGTCGAAGGGCTTTGCCTTTGAGTGTCTTCTGTATCCTCACGATTTTTGGAAGTGCAACCAATGAAGATAAGGGCGTGCCACGATCTCTCGATCACGGACATCGATCGACTAGACGACAATCTTTACGGCCACAACCGCGAGGCTACTGGGCATCACGATGGTCGGGGTCTGGCTTTTGAGGTTCTCGATACGGATGGTGCGCAAATAGCTGTGATCGCTGGCTACAGCTGGGCCGGAATGGCAGAGATTAGGCAGCTCTGGGTGGACAATATCCACCGGGGCCATGGCTTGGGTCGGACACTCGTCGACGCTGCGGTGGCGGAAGCCGCCTCTCGCGGCTGTCATCTCGTGTGGCTCACGACCCACAGTTTCCAGGCTCCTGGTCTTTATGAAAAATGTGGCTTCGTACGTGTGACCGAACTCGCGGATTGGCCACCTGGCCACTCCAAGATATTCCTGCGGCGTCAAATCGAAAATCCGGAACGGCAAGGGCTCGTGGCGGTTCGTTCGGATGCGCTTATTTCTTGATTTATGCACTTTGGTAAAAATGTTCGGTTGGATACCCTTAAGCTGTCGTTCAGTTTCCGTGTCGGGGCAAATCATTCGAATCAGCGAATTGGCCGCTTGTGTGCATGCGTTTCCCGACGGGCGTTAACGGGGACTATTCAGCTTTGTCCGCCTTCTCGATGACCTCATCGATTTGGGCCAGCAGGTCATTTGGCTTGTATGGCTTTCGGATGAAAATGCCATGGTCAGCAATCTCATCGCGAGCAGGCTCAACTCGTCCCGAGGTGATGACTAGGAGCACTTTAGGCCAACGATTGTGGACTTCGTAGGCAAGCTCCAAGCCATTACAGCCGGGAGGCATCTCGATGTCGGTGAAGAGCATTCGGATGTCTTTTCGGCTTTCCATCAATTTGATGGCTTCATCCGCATTGGCTGCTTCGACAACGGTGTAACCGTGGTCCTTAAGCAGCTCGGATGCGTCGAGCCGCAGAATCGCATTATCCTCAGCTACAAGGATGGTCGGCTGACTAGGAGTTGGGGACTGGGCCATGGTGTTATCAACCTGCCAGACTTGCAAAAGTTCACTGCAGGCAGAGGTCATCCATCGGCATGGACCATGGCGGAGCTTGGAAGCTGCCGAGTTCGCCACGTTGGAATGGGAATGGTTCAACAAATCGACAGCTGCTGGAGTCTATCGGCAACATTCCGCCGGCCCGAGCCGCGGAACGCTACTACGCCATGCTCGACGAGCAGAAGCTGGCGGAGTGACTCAAGCGAAACTGCCTCCGGGTAACTCGGGGGGGGCAAGTGGCACGAGATCTGCGCCGCTCAACCGATGCTGAATTGGTGCGACTTGGGGACCATTGTGGTCTGTCCGACAGCTCCTGTGTGCATTGTGAGACTGAAAGGGCCCTTCAGCGACAGCGGCGAGTGATGTTGCGGATTCAGGCGTTCAGATGCTGCCCACCATCGACGGGAATCACGGTGCCTGTGATCCGCTTCGCCCCGTCACTGACCAGAAAGCTTGCAAGCGCGCCAACATCGGCGATGTCCGCCAGATGGCGCTGCGGCGCTTCGGCTGCTGCCCGCGCCAGCAGTTCATCGAAGCGGTCAATCCCGCTGGCGGCGCGCGTCAGCATCGGGCCCGGCGATACAGCATGGGCGCGAATGCCCTTCGGACCGAGTTCCGAGGCGACATAGCGAACGGCACTTTCGAGCGCCGCTTTCACTGGGCCCATCAGGTTGTACTGCTCAACAACACGGGCTGAGCCGTAGAAGGTAACGGTCAGCAAAGTACCGCCATTCTTCATCAAGGGCTCAGCCAGTTTGGCCATCTTCAGGAAAGAATGGCAGGACACATCCATCGCTTGCGCGAAGCCAGCCGATGACGCATCGACGACGCGTCCCTGAAGGTCTTCTCGTGGCGCGAAAGCGATCGAATGGAGCAAGAAATCGAGCCGCCCCCAGCGTTGGTCCAGCGCTGCGAACACGGCTTCAAGCTGGCCGGGTTCGCGCACATCGCAGGGCAGGATCAACGGACTTCCGAGCTCCTCTGCGAGCGGACGGACATGCGGCTCTGCCTTGGCGTTGAGATAGGTAATCGCAAGCTCTGCTCCGGCATCCCGGAAAGCGCGCGCGCAGCCATAAGCGATAGAGTGCTCGTTGGCGATCCCGACGACAAGGCCGCGCTTGCCGGTTAGATCAAGCATTGTTGTCATGGATGAGGGTCCTTCGGCGGGAGTTTGCAGGTCTCGTCAGCGATCACGCTTTCCTCGTCAGTGGTGTTCAGCCCCCACTGAGTGGTCCGGTGGGAATGTTAGTGCATTGACGGCCTCGACGCCATCGCGGGCGGTGGTCGGCTTGCCAACGAATGGGGTTTCGGAGCCGCCCGCGTAGCCTTGGCCGGCACAAAGACCTTAGGGGCCGGAGGCTTGTGTCCGGGCGAGTCGTGGGGTCGCTCGGTGTTGTAGTGGCGACACCAGATCTCGATGACGAGCTTCGCCTCGGCGAGCGCGTAGAAGATTACCCCATCGAGCAGTTCAACCCTGAGCCGGGCGTTGAAGCCGTTCTCCCAGGGCGATCCCGGTGTGATGTAGACGGTCTTGGCCCCGACCGCCGTGATCCACTTCTGAACGGCCATCGCGACGAACTCCGGGCCATTGTCGGAACGGATATGACCGGGCACGCCCCGCAGGATGAAGAGATCGGACAGGACATCGATCACGTCGATGGACTTGAGCCGCCGGTCGATCCGGATTGCCAGGCATTCGTGGGTGAACTCGTCGATGATGTTGAGCATCCGGTCTTTCTTCCCCTCATGGGTGCGGTCCTCGACGAAGTCATAAGACCAAACGTGATTGGGATATTCCGCCCGGCGCCGCATGCAGGAACCATCGGCCAGCCAGAGCCGCCCCTTCTTCGGCTGCTTCACCGGAACCTTGAGGCCCTCGCGCCGATGTCAGGATGCCATGAAGGCTGCCACGGCGATGGCAAAAATTGCGATACCGCCAACGACGGAAAAGACGAGCGGAAACCCATAGTAGAGGCAGATCACCGCTCCGCCGAGCGTACCAAGCGCAAAAATGATCACGAACTTTATCAGGTCGCGCAGGATCGAGCCGAAGAGATTTCTGAAGAAGCCTGTGGTCCCGCCGACGGAGGCATGATTCTGTTCGGGTTTCTGACCGGTCACGTCAAGACATCCTCGGGATTGGTTTGGCGGATATCTACAGCACGAGGCTTAACGTTCATCTAGTGCGGCACCCAACCGGAATGAGTCGGTAGGGTTTCACAACCGGCATGGAGTCCGGACATGGTCGATGCAGGCACGCCGCCGCGCAAGGCTCAGAAGTTTTCCCTTGCCGCCTCCGCAAGGATCATCTTGTCGAGCGTCAGATCGGAGACGGCACGCCGGAGCCGGGCATTCTCCGCCTCACGATCCTTCATCCGCT
>JAIYDY010000042.1 GCA_027487245.1 Hyphomicrobiales bacterium | reverse complement strand
GCGCCGGAACTGGCACGCACTGCGCCGGGATGACATCGATGTGCGTCGCGAAGCCGCCCTGCATGTGCGGGGTCTTGGAGGCAGACCCCATGAAGTAGATGTTCTCGCACAGGTTGGGCCGCCCCAACCGGCATGGCCGGCAGGTGCCGCACCAGCGCGACGGATTGATCGTCACCCGGTCACCCACGGCAAGATGGTCCGCCGGCGCATCCATCCCGATGATGGTCCCTGCAATCTCGTGTCCGAGCACCAGCGGTGATGTCACCACGAAATCGCCGGTACGGGCATGGCGGAAATAGTGCATGTCCGAGCCGCAGATCCCGCCCGCCCCGAAGGCGACTCGGACCATGCCCGGTGCCAGCGCGGGCATCGGTGCCGCCACCAGCCTGAGATCGCGCGGCCCGAACAGGGTCGCCGCCTGCTGCTGGTTGGCGCTCACCGCACCATGCCCATCATTCGGGGGAGCCACAGCGTGATTGCCGGCACGAAGGTGATCGCGATCAGGGCTGCAAACAGCGGGATCGTCCACGGCGCAATGGCGATGGCGGCGCGCTCGACCGAAATCCGCGCCACCCGCGAGAGCACGAACAGCACCATCCCGATGGGCGGTGTCAGCAGGCCGATCATCAGGTTGAGCACCATGACGACGCCGAAATGCACCGGATCGATGCCATACTTCAGCACGATGGGCAGCAGCAGCGGCACCAGGATCGAGATCGAGGCGATGGTGTCGAGGAAGCATCCGACAATCAGCATCAGGATGTTGACCAGGATCAGGAACACCCACTTGTTCTCGGTCAGGCCAAGGATCAGGTTCGACAGCGCTTGCGCTGCCTGACTGACGGTCAGGAGCCAGGCGAAGATTGAGGCCGCCGTGACGATGAACAGCACCGACGCCGTTGTCTCGATGGTCTCGAAGGTCGCCTTCGCCAGCATGCGCATGGTCATCGACCGGTAGCGCACCAGCCCGAGGAACAGCGACCACATCACTGCTGCCACGGCGGCCTCGGTCGGCGTGAACCAGCCCAGCGTCATGCCCCCGATCAGGATCACCGGCGTCATCAGGGCCATCACGGCGGAGAATTTAAAGACGTAATCCAGCGCCAGCACGATGCCCAGCGCAAGGAAGATCGCGCCGTTCTGCGCCATGCCGAACTTTTCCAGAGCAAAGACCGCGACCGGGAAGGACAGCACAACCACGATTTCCAGCATGGCACCGGCGATCAGCTTGAGATCGAAAGCGGCATCCGAGCCCCAGCCCTTCAGGCGCGCGAAGACGGCAACCGTGATCATCATCAGGACTGTCATCAACAGGCCGGGCAGAATGCCGGCCAGGAACAGCGAGCCGATCGAGACATTGGCCATCATGCCGTAGATCACGAACGGTAGCGACGGCGGGATGATCGGACCCAGGGTGGCCGAGGCGGCGGTGACGCCGACAGCTACCTCGACCGGGTAGCCATGGTCCTTCATCGCCTTGATCTCGATGGTGCCGATGCCTGCCGCATCGGCGACAGCGGTGCCGGACATGCCGGAGAAGATCACCGAGCCGATGATGTTGACCTGGGCCAGCCCGCCGCGCATCCAGCCCACGAGGGCGACCGCGAAGGCATAGATGCGCCCGGTCACCCCGGCGATGTTCATCAGGTTGCCGGCCAGGATGAAGAAGGGCACAGCCAGCAGCGGAAAGCTCTCCACGCCTGCGATCATGCGCTGTGCCACGATCACGTCCGGCGCAGTGCCATAGAAGGCCAGATAGGCCAGCGAAGCGGTGACCATCGACACCGCCACGGGCACGCCAAGGATCATGAGCAGCAAAAAGCCGCCAATCAGGATGATCATGGCCGTGCTCCCGGGGCGTCGTCCTGCGAACCGTCAAAGGCTTCAGGTCTTTCAAGGGCCGAATAGCCGCGTCGGATGTTGGCGGCCATCACCTGCAAGGCCCTCAGCGCCATCAGCACAAAAGCTGCGAACACCGTCATGAAGAACGGCATCTTGGGAAAGTCGATGGTCGTCATGCGCTCGTCGGCGATGATCGAGGCGTAGCGCCAGACCAGCCAGGCGAGATAGCCGAAGACGACGATCGTCGTCACGTCGACCACCGTCGCGAGCACACGGGCCGCGCGCGGAGACATGAGCCGGTAGATGAAATCGACCTGGATATGACGGCAGGTCCTGACGCACATGGCCGAGCCGAGGAAGACGACGGTGACCAGGCAGAAGATTGCAACCTCCTCGGTCCAGCCGAAGGAATTGTTCAGCACGTAGCGCGTGAAGAACTGCGCGAAGACAGCCGCGCACATGATCCAGAAGATCGCCAGCGTCACCCAGTCCTCGACCCCGTGATGGGACAGGTCCACAGGGGCCGTCGCCTCATCAAAGGTGCGCGCGATCTCTTCGGTGGAGATCGGCGTGTGGATCTCGCTGGAGTTTGGACTGTGCACGGATCAGCCTTGTCTGGATGTCCACCATAGGGCGGAATGTCGTGGGAAACGTCCGGAGAGATGAACGGCGCGCGGGGGCGCGCCGTTCGTTTCGCAAAAGGCCGTAGCCGAGCCGGTTTCAGCTGCCGCTGCCGGACTTGACCGCCTGGATCCTGTCCCAGTCGGCCTTGCGATAGCCGAACTGCTCGAAGGTGACCGCCTTCGCCACCGCATCCATGTATTCCTTGCGGTCGATCTCGGAGACCGTCAGGCCCTTGTCCTTGAAGAACTGCACGAGCTTGGCTTCATCGGCCTTGATCAGGCGGGTGGCGCGGGCTGCGGCCTCCTGGCTGACCTCGGTAAAGATGCGCTTCTCTTCATCGGTGAACTTCGCCCAGGTGCCCTTGGCGACGATCGTGTTGAGATGGTCGACGATATGGCCGGTCAGGATGATGTGCTTCTGGACTTCGTAGAACTTCTTGGCCTCGATCGTGGTCAGCGGGTTCTCCTGCGCTTCGACCGTGCCGTTCTGCAACGCCAGATAGACTTCCGCGAAGGCGATCGGCGTGGTGTTGGCACCGCAAGAGCGCGGCATCGCCAGATAGGCTGGAACGTCCGGCACGCGGATCTTCAGCCCGCGCATTTCGGCGCAGGTCTTGAACGCGCGGTTCGAGGTCGTGTGACGCACGCCATAATAGGTCGTGGCCGTGATCACGTGCCCGGTCCTGTCCTCGTAGCCCTTATTGAGCTCACGATAGATGTCGCTCTTGGTATAGGCGAGAAGGTGGTCGGCATCGCGGAAGGTGAACGGATAATAGGTCACGCCGATGGGCGCGAAGGACCGCGCCGCGAAGCTCGATCCCGAGATGATGATATCCACCGAGCCGAGCGACAGGCCCTGGTTGATGTCGGTTTCCTTGCCAA
This sequence comes from Hyphomicrobiales bacterium, assembly GCA_027487245.1. GTDB lineage: Bacteria > Pseudomonadota > Alphaproteobacteria > Rhizobiales > Beijerinckiaceae > Allobosea. The sequence continues at coordinate 5,999 of JAIYDY010000042.1, read as the reverse complement.
GCTGCGAGGCCGGAAACACCTCGATCTGATACTTGTTGTTGGTGCGCTTGGCGAATTCCTGCGCTGCCCAGACGGACTCGGTATGGAAAGCCTCCGAGGTTTCATAGACATGGGCCCATTTCAGCTTGGTCTGGGCCATGGCGGGGGCCGCCAGCACGGAAGCTGCGGCAAGGGCGGCGAGGGCGGTGAAGCTTCTTCTCAGCATGGACGTTCTCTCCTGATCTGGTTTCTTGTTGTGGTGCGAAGGCGGGCCGCTTGCGGCAGCCGGGATGTGCCCTGACGGGGTCTCCCGCTGCCGGGCTGTTTCGGCGCGGTGGGCAAGACCTCGCCGAAATTCTTTGAAAAGCGCAGTTGTGAGTTGTGCAGGTGCATCTTCATCGCGCGGCGCGCCCCGGCGCTGTCCTGCGCCGCGAGCCGGTCGCGGATCACCTCATGCTCGGCCAACGCCGCGCGCCAGCTGTCGGCATCTTCGAAATAGCTGGCAAGCTGCGCGAAGTAGGGGTTGAGCCGCTGGTCGAAAAGATCGCCAACGACCTTAGTCACCGCATCGTTGCCGAGCATGTCGGCCACGGCGGTGTGGAAGGCCCGGTCATGCACCATGCTCTGCGCGCCGGGGTGGATGGCGGCGGCCATCTCGGCGATGGCGGCATCGACAGGGGCAAGCGTTGCCGGCGTCGCGATCAGCGCCGCTTCCTCGGCGACCGCGGCTTCGATCAGGGCACGGGCCTTGAGCACCTCGAACGGGCCGGCAACGGGCTGGGGTTCCGCGGGCGTGCCGGTCTCCGGCGGTGGCGGCAACACATGGATGCCGGAGCCAACGCGGATGCTGACGCGTCCGTCGACCTCCAGCGCAATCAGGGCCTCGCGCACTGTGGGCCGTGAAATGCCGAGCTGCGTGGCCAGATCACGTTCCGGCGGCAGCCGCGAGCCAACCGGGAACTCGCCAGCATCGATGAGCTGGCGGAGCTGGTCCGCCACCTGCCGGTAAAGCCGGCGCGGAATGATGGCCTCGATGGGCATGGCCGTGCGGCCTCCGCCTTGTTGTTTCCCCATGGCCTTCCTTGGTCGGAAGGTCCTTGTGCTGGCCAATTGGTCTGACCAATAGCGGCACAAGACACGCAAGCAGGCCCTGCCGTCAAGTGGGGAAGATCACAGGTGCCTGGCAGTTGCCGCGCTCCGCATGCCGGCCGCAGGGCGGGAATGTCAGCCGACGACCAGACGGCCACCGACCATGACGGCCACGGCGCGGCCTTCCATGCGGGCTTCGTCGAAGGGCGAGTTCTTGGAACGGCTCTTCAGCCGGGCCTTTTCCAGCACGTAGGGCGCATCCGGATCGACCACGATCAGGTCGGCAGGCGCACCCACTGCGAGCCGCCCGGCCGGCGAGCCGATCAGGGCGGCAGGCGCTGTGCTCATCGCCGCCAGCAGGCGGGGGAGCGTGACATCGCTGGAATGGTGCAGCCGCAGGGCCGCTGACAGCATGGTCTCCAGCCCGACCGCGCCATTGGCGGCTTCGCCGAAGGGCTGGCGCTTGGTTTCCACGTCCTGCGGATCATGGTCCGAGACGATCACGTCGATGGTGCCGTCGGCCAGCGCTTCGACCAGCGCCAGCCGCTCGCTTTCATGGCGCAGCGGCGGGCTGAGCTTGCAGAAGGTGCGGTAGGCGCCGACGTCGTTCTCGTTCAGCGTCAGATTGTTGATCGAGACGCCGCAGGTGACATTCAGCCCTTCCGCCTTGGCCCGGCGCATCAGTGCGACCGAGCCTGAGCAGGAGATCATGCTCGCATGGTAGCGCCCGCCCGTTGCCGCCACGAGCGCCAGGTCACGTTCGAGGATGATGGTCTCGGCCACATGCGGAATGCCATGCAGGCCGAGCCGCGAGGCAAACTCGCCCTCGTTCATCACACCTTCGCCGCGCAGGTTCGGGTCTTCGAGGTGATGCACGATCAGTGCGCCGAAATCGCGGGCATAGATCAGCGCCCGGCGCATTACCTGGGCATTCATCACTGAACGCGGGCCATCGCTGAAGAACACCGCGCCGGCTTCCATCAGCAGGCCGAACTCGGTCATCTCGGTGCCGTGAAGGCCCTTGGTCAGCGCAGCCGAGGGGCGCACATTGACCACGGCCTTGTCGCGGGCGCGGCGCTTGATGAAATCGATGATGGCCGGGTCGTCGACCACAGGGTCGGTGTCAGGCCGGCACACCAGTGTGGTCACCCCGCCCGCCGCCGCAGCCTCGGACGCGGTGCGCAAGGTCTCGCGATGCTCGGCACCCGGCTCGCCGGCGAACGCGATCAGGTCGATCAGGCCGGGTGCAAGGATAAGGCCGCCGCAATCACGGATGTCGGCATCGGCGGGGAGGGCGCCGGGCTTGATCGAAGGCCCGATGGCAACGATCAGGCCATCGCGGATGAGCACGCCACCATGGGTTTCAAGGCCCGTGGCTGGGTCGATCAAGCGGGCGTTGGTAAAGGCAAGGGTCATGGCTTTCCTCGCGGTGTCATTCCCGGCCGGAGCGCCTGAAGGGCGCGCAGGGGAAGGGAATCCACCACGCGCTTTGAAGGTGGATCCCCTTCCCGGCGCTGCGCGCCGCCGGGGATGACACCGGGGATGTCAGGCAGAGGGGTCAAGTTCAAGCCAATCAGGGTTCCCCGCTTCAATGAGTCTGATCTTCCAGGCGCGGTTCCAGCCCTTGAGCTGCTTCTCGCGCGCAATGGCTTCGTGGATGTCGCGGTGGCGCTCGAACCAGACCAGCCGCGTGACGCCATAGCGCTGCGTGAAGCCCGGAACGACGCCGGCAGCGTGCTGTTCGAGACGCAAGGGCAGATTGCCGGTGACACCGATGTAGAGTGTGCCGTTTGTATTGCTGGCAAGCATGTAAACCGCATGGCGCTCATTCATGCAGTCTCCACGGTGCAGGCACCCTCGGTGTCATCCCCGGCGCGCCAAAGGCGCGGGAAGGGAAACCACGCATCAGGGTGTCTTTCCCGGCCGGAGCGCCTGAAGGGCGCGGAGGGGAAGGGAATCCACGGCATGCCGACAGGGTGGATCCCCTTCCCGGCGCGTGCCGCGCCGCCGGGGATGACACTGGATCATCACCCATTCCGCATCCCTCCCGCCAGCGCTTCCAGTACGGCCATGCGAACGGCGACGCCCATTTCCACCTGCTCGCGGATCAGCGATTGTGCGCCGTCTGCCACGTCGGTGGCGATTTCCACGCCGCGGTTCATGGGGCCGGGGTGCATCACCAGCGCATCCGGCTTGGCGCGGCTCAGCTTTTCCTGGTCGAGCCCGAAATAGCGGAAGTACTCCTTGGCCGAGGGGATGAACGAGCCGCTCATGCGCTCGCGCTGGAGCCTGAGCATCATGATGATATCGACGCCCTCCAGCCCCTTCTTCATGTCGGTGTAGATCGGCAGGCCGAGGCCTTCGAAGCCGGGCGGGATCAGCGTCGAAGGCCCGATCAGCCTGACATGCGCGCCCAGCGCGGACAGCAGGATGATGTTCGAGCGTGCCACGCGGGAATGCAGGATGTCCCCGCAGATCGCCACGCTCAGCCCCTCGATGCCGCCCTTGTTACGGCGGATGGTGAGCGCATCGAGCAGCGCCTGAGTCGGATGCTCATGCGCGCCATCGCCGGCATTGATCACCGAGCAATCGACCTTGCGCGACAGTAACTCGACCGCGCCAGCCGCGTGGTGGCGCACGATGATGATGTCCGGGTGCATCGCGTTGAGCGTCGCCGCCGTGTCGATCAGGGTCTCGCCCTTTTTTACGGAGGAGTTGCCGACGCTCATGTTCATGACATCGGCGCCAAGCCGCTTGCCGGCCAGTTCGAACGAGGCCTGCGTGCGGGTCGACGCCTCGAAGAACAGGTTGATCTGCGTGCGGCCCCTCAGGGTCGTCTTCTTCTTCTCGACCTGCCGGGACAACTCGACATAGGAATCGGCGAGGTCCAGCAGGCTGGTGATCTCAAGGCGGTTGAGGCCCTGGATGCCCAGCAGATGCCGGCGCGCGAAGGTCACGGGCGGGTGTCCGGGATATGTCATTGAAGATGGCTGGATAGGCGCGATGCGACCGAGTCGCAAGCGCTGCGTGCGGACTGTCCCCAGATCGCGCCCTGATGGCCGCCTGAGCGCTGCGCTCAGGACCGGGCGCGAACCTTGACAGGCACCAGTTCGTGGATCCCCGGACCGCCACGATGATCGTCGTCATCATCGGATTTGCGGTTCATCATGATGGCGGATCCCGCCACGACGCTTGCCGATGTGATGATGCAGCCGGCGCACAGGGCCAGAAGTGCGATCATGCCGTCGCTGTCGCGCATCATCAGGGTGCGCAAGCCGTAAGCATCCGTCCAGAGCAGGCCGGTGACGAACAGCACTCCGATCAGCGCCCCGCTGAGCAGGTTCACGACAAGCAGTCGGTGGAGTGGGTCGCGTGACAAATCGAAAGCCTCCGGACACGTCAGATGAAGGTAGCGCTCGAAACTTAACATTCAAGATACGGGCCACATGGCCATAGCCTAACAGCGCGCAGACACTGGGCGGCAACTGTGGTTGCATCACGGCGGACCCTGGAGCCAACACGCGCCAGGAGTGATCGGACAATGACCAGAAGCACCGCCGGGCCGAATTGACTTCTGGTTGGCCTTGGACCAGTTTGCGGCCCGCTCCGACCCGAGCGCGCCGCCACCGCCAGAAGGCGTCTGGCGTGATTCTCCGTTGCAGGAAGCAGACCCAAGCCCATGAAAGTGCTCGTTGTTGAGTCGCCAGCCAAGGCGAAGACGATCAACAAGTATCTCGGCTCCGACTATCATGTCGTGGCCTCTTTCGGGCATATCCGCGATCTGCCGCCGAAGGATGGCTCGGTCAATCCCGATGACGACTTTGCGATGATCTGGGAGCTGGAAGGCCGTGGGGCCAAGCAGCTTTCGGAAATCGCCAAGGCCGTGAAGGGTGCCGAAAAACTGATCCTTGCCACCGACCCGGACAGGGAAGGCGAGGCGATTTCGTGGCACGTGCTGCAGGCGCTGAACGACAAGAAGGTGCTCAAGGGCATGCCCGTCGAGCGCGTGACCTTCAACGCCATCACAAAGGACACGGTCACGGCGGCGCTGAAGGCCCCGCGCGAGATCGATGGCGCGCTGGTCGATGCCTATCTCGCACGCCGTGCGCTGGACTATCTCGTGGGTTTCACGCTGTCGCCGGTGCTTTGGCGCAAGCTGCCGGGTGCCCGCTCGGCCGGGCGCGTGCAATCGGTGGCCCTGCGCCTCGTCTGCGACCGCGAGCGCGAGATCGACGCCTTCCGCGCCCGGGAATATTGGACCATCGTGGCCCAGCTTGCCACCTTGCGCGGCCACGCCTTCGAGGCACGGCTGGTCGGCGCGGACGGCAAGAAGATCACGCGCCTCGATGTTGGCAAGGCCGACGAGGCCGCCGCTTTCAAGGCTGCGCTGGAAAAGGCCACCTTCGAGGTGGCCAGCATCGAGGCCAAGCCAGTCCGCAGGCACCCCGCACCCCCATTCCAGACCTCGGCCCTGCAACAGGAAGCCTCCCGCAAGCTTGGTTTCGCACCGGCCCGCACCATGCAGCTTGCGCAGCGCCTGTATGAAGGTGTCGATATCGGCGGCGAGACTGTCGGCCTGATCACCTATATGCGGACGGACGGGGTCGACATGGACGGCTCGGCCATTGCCGCCGCCCGCCGGGTCATCGGCAAGGAGTTCGGCGCGGGCTATGTGCCTGAGGTGCCGCGCCGCTATTCGACCAAGGCCAAGAACGCCCAGGAAGCCCACGAGGCCATCCGCCCGACGGATATGGGCAGGCTTCCGGCCCATGTCATCCGGTCGCTCGAACCCGATCAGGCCAAGCTGTATGAGCTGATCTGGATGCGCACCATCGCGAGCCAAATGGAGTCGGCCCAACTCGAACGGACCACGGTCGAGATCACCGCCACGGCTGGCGGGCGCACGCTCGATCTGCGCGCCACCGGCCAGG
>JAIYDY010000085.1 GCA_027487245.1 Hyphomicrobiales bacterium | reverse complement strand
CTCGAGGCGGGTGACAAGCGCGAGGGGCACGGCCTTGAGCGTGCCGCCGCCACCATGGAAGACGAGGATCGTCTGGCGCGCGCCCTGCATCTCTTCGGTGCTGCCGCCGGGGATGCCGATGTCGTCGTCGAGATCGAAGCTGCCGACAGAGCGGGCAAGTCCGTTCGGATCGAGGATCAGCACCACGGCCCCGTCGCCCAGGATGGTGTTGCCGGAGAACAGGGAGATCGACTTCAGCTTCGCCGACATCGGCTTGACGACGATTTCCTCGGTCTGGAGCACGCCGTCGACCAGGATGCCGAATTGCTGCTGCCCGATCTGGGTGACGACGACAAAACCGTTGTCCATGCCCTTGTCTTCGCCGCCCATGACGCCCGACAAGGTGACCACCGGCAGAAGGCGCTCGCGCAGGCGCAGGAGGCTGGCGCCGTTGATGGTCTCGATGGTGTGCTGCGATCCGGGGCGGACCCTGACAACTTCGCGCACGACGGCCTGCGGGATGGCATAGCGCTGGTCGTCGACCGCCACGACCAGGGCCGAGACAATGGCCAGCGTCAGCGGGATCTTGACGGCGAACGTGGTGCCGCGGCCCGGCTCGGATGTGATGTCGACGGTGCCGCCGATGGCATCGATGTTCGACTTGACGACATCCATGCCGACGCCGCGACCCGAAACACTGGTGATCTGGCTGGCCGTCGTCAGCCCGGCATGGAAGATGAACCGGGCGATCTGCGCGTCGGTCATTCGGTCGAGTTCGGCAGAACTGGCGATGCCGACATCCAGCGCCTTGCGGCGGATACGGTCGATGTCGAGGCCCTTGCCGTCATCGGAGATGCGGATGATGATCGAGCCACCCTCATGGCCTGCCGTGAGGCGGATGCGGCCCGTCTCCGGCTTGCCTGCGGCAAGGCGATCCGCAGGCAACTCGATGCCATGATCGGCAGAGTTGCGCACCATATGGGTGAGCGGATCCTTGATCTGTTCGAGCAACTGGCGGTCGAGTTCGGTCTCGGCACCCTCCATCACCAGTTCGATCTTCTTGCCTAGTTCGGCGGCGAGATCGCGGACGACGCGCGGCAGCTTGTTCCAGGCGTTGCCGATCGGCTGCATGCGGGTCTTCATGACCCCGTCCTGCAATTCAGCCGTGATGTGGGAAAGGCGCTGCAGCGGAACCTTGAAGGCCTGGTCGTTTTCGCGGCGGGCGATTTCGAGCAACTGGTTGCGGGTCAGCACCAGTTCCGAGACCATGGTCATGAGATGTTCGAGCGTGCCGACATGCACGCGAATGGTCTGCGCGGCAAGGCGGGATTCGGCCTTGTCCGCTGCCACGGGTGCGGCCTTCGGGGCGGCAACGGGCGGGGCGGCCACCGGCATGACGGGCAGGGGAGGCGGCGTCTGGCTGGCCGCCTCGTCGGGCCCTTCGGCTTCACGGAAGGCCCGCTCGAGTTCGTCGAGCGAGGCCTCGCCGGCCTTCAGCGGGCGCTCCAGCGTCTGATAGGTCAGGGAGCCGATATTGCCCTGCGGCGGCGCATGCGCGGCGGAGGTAAAGGCGTCGAGTTGGGCGATCAGGTCCTGTTCATCGCCGTCTGGCTCCGCGCCTGTCCGCTCCAGCGCACCGAGGATGACCTTGATGCGGTCGAGCGAGGCGAGGGTCAGCGAAACCGCCTCGGGCGTGACCTGCGCTCCGTCCCGCAACTGGCCAAGCAGGGTCTCGGCCGAGTGCGCGAGCGCCTCCAGCCTCGGCAGCCCGAGAAAGCCGCAGGTGCCCTTGATGGTATGAACGAGGCGGAAGATGTTGCGCAGGATCTCGGAATTCGAGGGATTATGCTCGAACTCGACCATCTGCCGGTCGACGGTGTCCAGATGCTCGTGGGACTCCGTCAGGAACTCTTGAAGCAAGTCGTCCATGATCGACGATCGACACCACGCCACTGTTACTCGTGGCAGGGACTATCGTCCGGAAGGGTGAATGATCGGTTGAGACCCGCGCCGATCTTGCGATTTAGTTTACCATCAGGCGGGGTCGGCCTTGCCGGCCTTGATGGTGACCGTGTCGCCCTCGATGGCGAAGTGCACGGCCATGCCCGCAGCCCGTGCGATCTGCCCGGCATAGTAGGGCTGGATGGCATGGGCATCGACCACGCCGTTGGGCGCGCGGCCAGCGATCAGGTCTTCGGCATTGTGCGGCATGCGCGCATTGATGCCAGTGGCGGTGAGCACGAAGTCACCCTGCTCGCCGGCAATCGTGCCGGCCACCGTGAGGCTGCCGCCGCGCGGGATGGCATGGGTCGCGACCATGACCAGGTTGAGGATCAGCTTGACCTGGTTCTTGGGCAGCAGTGCGCGCGGCACCTCCCAGACAAGATTGATCTTCTCGTCGGCGAAGAAGGCATTGGCGACCTGCCCCGCATCGCCGGTGTCGATCATGGCGCCCGCCGATCCTGCGGCACCAAAGGCGAGGCGAGCGAACTGGAGCCGGGCGGAGGCCTGCCGCGAACTCTTGCGCACCAGATCGATCGAGAACTCCTTCATCGAGGCATCACCGCTGTCATAAAGCTCGATGCCGTTGACGATCGCGCCCACCGGGCTGATCACATCGTGGCAGACACGGCTGCACAGCAGGCTGGCCAGATCGAGGCCTTCAAGGGTCACGGCTGCAACCGGCTTCGGCTGGTCAGTCATCATCGGGCTCTCCCAAGGTTTGCGAATCAGGCTCACCACTTTGGATCGGGTTTAGCCGGACAGGTGTTGGCTGGCCATGGCAGGGCGCGCAACTGCAGACCCTGCAAGGCCATCTGGATGCCAGAAGGCCATGATTGTGCGAAATTTCTGGTTAACATGAGCCGGCTGGCGTAAGGACAAGGTGTTGCGCGCCGCGCGGGTCCTGTAGGGCCGTAGCGGCCCTGGGCAGACCGGGCGTCTGCGATCGGGTTTCATGTCAGGTTTTCAACCGTGCCTGTGACGCCACTTTTCCAGACCCAATTGCTGGGCATGGTGCGCAATGATCTCGGCTTCAAGCTGTTCGAGGCCGCGCTGGACGGGGCGCGGACGCTGATGTCCTTCTGGTGCGGGCAGGTGACCAGCACCATGAAGGCCGACGGCTCGCCGGTGAGCGATGCCGACCATGCGGCCGATGCCGCCGTGCGGCAATCGCTGAAGCGGCTCGGGGTTGACGCCGCGCTGGTCAGCGAAGAGGGCGTGACCGGACATGCGGCGGATACGGAAACGTTCCTGCTGCTCGATCCGCTCGACGGCACCAAGGACTTCCTCGAACATGGCCCGGAATTCTGTGTCTGCCTTGCCGCCATCCACCGTGGCAGGGCCGTCGCCGGGGCGATCGTCGCGCCGGCCCTGAAGCGGGCGTGGTTTGCCGGAGAGACCTGCTTTGCGGTGGCGCTCGACGGAGCGCTCGAGCCCGAGGGTGCGCCGCGCGTGCTGCACATCGCCGACCGCCCCCGCACCGAAGCGCCGCAAGCGCTGATCAGCCGGCGCAATGGCGATGCCAGGTCCGAGGCGGCGCTGCGCCTGTGCGGCGTGTCGAGCATGAAGCCCGCCTCATCGGCGATCAAGTTCGGGCTTCTGGCCGAAGGCTTTGCCGACATCCATGTGCGCCATGGCCAGACCATGGCCTGGGACATCGCGGCTGGCGACGCCATCCTGACGGCTGCGGGCGGACTCGTCCGCAATGTCGATGGCGCACCGCTGAGCTACGACAATGCCGACCAGGATTTCCGCAATCCGCCCTTCGTGGCCGTGTCGCGCGCCGACCTTTTGCCGACCGTACTGAGTGCGGTTCAGCGCGCGAGCTGAAGCGCCATCTCCGGCCATTTCTGGTCTGCCTTGCCGACCAGTGCCGGGTTGTTCCGGACCACCTCGCGACCCTGCTCGGTGCGGAAGAGCAGCAGCATGTCATCCAGGATCAGGAACAGTTCCGGCCGCGCATCGACGATCTGTCCGTTGGCGATGCCGACCGGGTCGTGGCCGCCAAATCGTGGCAGGTAAGCATCGGGCGTTTGCAGGAAAGCTTCACGGTTGGCGCGGCTTGCGAAACGCCAGACAACGCCGTTGTGTTGCGCCTCGTGCTGGCTCAGGCCGCCCACGGCAGTTCCCGACGCGAAATAGGCCACCGGATCAAAGCCGTCGATGGCGATGCCGGCGCTATCGTGCAGCGCCATGATATCGCCCATCGCCGGCAAGGAGGGCAGGCCATAGGGCGTGCCGCCGCTGGCCTGCGCCATGGGCAAAGCTGCCAGAGCGGCGATCAGCACCCGCGAAAGAAGCCACAAGCGGTTCGTCCGCCTTGCAAAGGTCGTCATCGCAGTTGATCTTTCTGGTGCATGATTCGGAAGCGCTCCGGCAGAGAGCGCCCGCAACAGGTCGGCACCGTAGGCATCGAGTGTATCCGGAACGTTGATTGCGCGTTCCGATGGGAGGGTTCGCTGCAATGAGGTTGCCAATGTGTTTACACTCCACTCCGTTTTTTCGTGTGATGTGCCGGGCCAGGGCCACAAGTCTGGCCCTTCTGCTCGTGTTGGCCATGGCATTCGTGCCTGCCGGGCCTGCTCAGGCCCAGCAGAACAACAGCACCTTCAAGCCCGACGAACTGGTCGGCTCGGGCCACAAGTTCTTCGGCAATGTCTCCCGCGGGCTGGCACTGGCGATCGAGGAGGCCGTGCGCCGCTGGGGCGAGCCGAACGGCTACGTCCTTGGCCAGGAAGGCTCCGGTGCTTTCGTGGCCGGCCTGCGCTATGGCGAAGGCACGCTCTACACGCGCAATGCCGGTGACCGCCGCGTGTTCTGGCAGGGTCCATCGCTCGGCTTCGATTTCGGCGGTGACGGTGCCCGCACGATGATGCTGGTCTACAACATGCCGCGCACCGACTCGATCTTCCAGCGCTTTGGGGGCGTCGATGGCTCGCTGTATTTCATCGCCGGCTTCGGGTTCACGGCGCTGACAGCCGGCGATGGCGTGACCATCGTGCCGATCCGCACCGGTGTCGGGGCCCGGCTCGGCATCAACGTGAGCTATCTCAAGTTCACGCCGCAATCGACCTGGAATCCCTTCTGAGGCCGTCCGGCCGACGGGTCTGAACCCCGGCTGCCTAGCCAGGGTTGGAATGTGCGATTGCGGCGACCATCTGGCTATTTGGTGCGTGCCGTGGCATGGTTGCGGCGCGTCAGATCGTGGTGATCCATCGGAGCAAGCATCCGAACACGGCATGATGAGCCTCACCGGGCGGAGTTGCACCGCCTGTGCTGACAATATGCTGCCGTGATGCCGGGGAATACCTGCCTTGATCGAAGCTGTGATGTTGGCCGCGCTGGGTTTTCTGGTCGCGACCGTGCTTTGGCTGATCATGTTGCCGGCCATCAGCCGCCGGGCGGAAAGGCTTGCGCGCCGCCGGGCGGAGTTGACGTTCCCGCTGTCCGTCGACGAGATTGCCGCCGAGCGTGACCATCTGCGTGCCGAGTTTGCGGTGCGCGAGCGCGAGCTTGAGCGCCGGGTTGCCGAAAGCACGACCGCCCGGGCGCAGGCGCTGGCCGCCACTGGTCAGCGCGACATGCAGGTGTCCGAACTCAAGACCGTGCTTGGCGTCCGCGATGTCACCATCGTTGACCTCGACACGACGCTTGCTGCGACGTGCGCCGAACTGGCCGAGACCCAGGCGCGGCTCGCCAGCGAGCAGGCCAGCCTCGCCGAAGCCCGCAATGACCTGTCCATTCGCGGGCAAGCCCTCGCTGACCGCGACAAGGACGTTGCTCAGTTGCGTGTCGAGCGGGCCGACCTGACAGCCGAACTGGCCCAGCGGACGCGCAATCTCGATGCCGCCACGCAGCGCGGCAACGGGCTTTCGGTGGAACTGGCCGCCACCAGCACCCGCCTTGCCAGCCTGGAAGTGGTCCATGAGGCACTCGAACGCGAGCATGACCGGCTGAGGCTGGCACTGGCCGGGAGCGAGACCGTGAGCGAGACGCGCGCGGCGCATGTCGCTGATCTCAAGGACCGGCTGGCCGAGACCACGGCGGCGCTGGCTACCGAGCAGGCTGCCCATGGCACGACGCGGTCCGCCTTCGAGCAGCGCGGCATCGAGCTTGCGGCCTTCGTGGCCGAACGCGACAGTCTCCGGGCGCGTCTGAAAGCTGCCGACGACACCGTGTCGCGGCTTGAGCAGACACTTCATGAACTGCGCAGCGCGAAGACGACCGTCGAGGCCAAGCTGGCGGCCGCCCGCAAGGAAGAAGACAAGACCCGGATGCTGCTGCGCGACGGCGCGGCGGAGAAGGCGCGCCTGGAGGTCGAGCTTGCCAGCACCCGGCGCGAACGCGACGCCCGGATCGAAGCCCTGACCGGCGATCTGGCCACGGCAAGGGCTGCCCTGACGGAAGCCCGCGCCTCGCGCGCGACACTGACGCGCGAACTGGGCGACCTCCGGCGCGATGCCGAGCGCGTCTCCGCGCGCCTTGCCGCCGAGAGCAGCCAGTTGCGCGGCGAGATCATGAAGGTTGCCGACCAGTTCCTTGCGGCCCGTCAGAAGACCGCGCCCTTGCCGGCAAACGAGATCCTGCCTGCCATTGCCGCCCCAGCCTCCGAGCAGGATGCCGGCCCGGCCCGGCCGCGCAGGACGGGCCGCGCCCGGTCCGCAAGGGCCGGGTCTGCACCGCCAGTGCCGACCCGCGCCGCGGAATAGCGCGTCAACGGCTGATCAGGGCATCGATGCTCGTGACAAACTGGCCTAGCCCGCGCGCCAGCGATGGTGGCATGCGCGCCGCCATGTCGCTTGCCAAACCGGCGAACGGCTCGAAGCGGAAGACCACGGTCGAGCGCCCGGCAGGAATGGCAACAGCCCGGAACAGCACGTTTGCGCGCAGGACAGGCTCTGCCTCGCCATTAACATCAGCGCTCCACCAGCGCTGCCAGGCATCGTTGAGGACCAGAAAGCCGCATGCCGGCGACTGGACCTCGACCACCACTTCGGTGTTGGCATAGCGGCGGATGCTGGCGCTGGCGGGCCCGGCTGTTGCCTCCTTCGGCGGTTCGCAAGCGGCGGGCGGCACCGGATCGGGGAGCAGGACCGTGCGTGCCGGATCGAAGCCCTCGGGCCATTTGCCGGTGGCGAGCAGCAGGCCGGTATCCACCGTGCGGGCCTCGGCCACCACCATGACGCGCGGCAGGGCAGCGCTGTTCTCGTAGATGTAGCCGTCCGCCGTGCGGGCGATCTGGCGCAGCGGTCCAGATGCGAGGCTTGCAGCGGTGAGGCTCCTGTCGACCTGTTCGAGCGGCACGCGGCTGGCGATGAAACGCAGGCCAAGCATGTTGGCCAGCAGGGAACTGTAGCCCGGCATCAGCGGCGAGAACCGGCGCTGATCGGGCAGGGCGATGTGGTCGCCGGCTCCCGTGGCGCGCGAGTAGTCGCCCAGCCTCAGGGGGTTGTAGCCCAGCGTGTGATCAAAACCGTGCGTCATGCTGGCATTGGGCCAGTGGAAATCGATGCCGGCGAGTTCGATGCGGTCGCGCCGGTCGGGGGCAGCCGTGCGCGTCAGCCCGGCCTTCAGCAGCGAGATCGTTTCATTGGCGCTGTCAGGGCGCAGCACATCATACTGTGCGGTCGGCAGGCCGGTGGATTCGCTCGGGCCATTGCTGACGGCCAGATCGATGCCGATCACCGAGGCGATGAACAGCGCCGCTGCCATGGGCGCCGCCAGATGGGCGCGGCGCACGAACCAGAGCATGACGCCGCCCATCAGCAGCACGATGGCGCTGGCAAGCAGCGGAATGGCCGCCACGCCGAGGCGGTCGGCATGCATGGCCAGCGCGAGCGCACCGCCAAGTCCCAGGCCAAGGGCCGCCAGCCCCGCGAGCCACTGCCAGAGCCGGGCCGGCCGCGCCGCATGTCCGGTCGCCAGCACATGCACGCAGTAGCCGGCCAGAATGGCGGCAAGAGCCCCGAAGTTGAACAGTGCATCTGCCGGGCGGCGATAGAAGGCGACGCCCGGCAGGAGGCCGAACAGGAGCTGGAACAGCGGCGTGTAGCGGCCGAGAGCATAGAGCAGCACCACGACTGTCGCGATGCTGACGGCGCGAATGGCCGGATCCCAGGCACGGCCCATCAGGATGCCGATACCGGCAATCGCCAGAAGCGGCAGCGCGCCGATGTAGGCCACGCTCATGTTGCGCGCCAGGAAAAGGTCGACCGGGCCAAAGACCTCGTTCCAGCGCGGGCTCGGCTGGCCCCAGAAGTTCTCCAGCGGCCCTGCCGCACCGAACAGGTTCGCCACCAGCAGTGTCAGCAGCGAGGCGGGGTGCAGGCTGCCCTTGCCTGCGCCCTCCAGATCGATCATCGGGCGGTTGGATTGCTCGGCCAGCATCAGGGTGAACAGGATCGGCAAGGCTGCCGTGATGATCGTGGCAAGCGCCATGGCACTGAGCGGCTTCAGGCTGTGCCGGATGGCCCTCAGTGGTGCGCCCGATTGCAGCCAGGCTGCCAGGGTGAGGCCAGCCAGCGTGTAGACGCCAATAAGGGCCACCTGGTCACGGCCAAGCACCATCAGGCCCGCCATGAAACCGGCGGCGAGGCCATAGCGCGCGCTGCCGCGGGAGAGGGCACGCGCCATCAGCCACAGCGTGATGGCGAAATAGCTCAGGCTCATCACCTGCCCGATGTGCTGGATGCGCCAGGCTGCCGCTGCGCCAAAGGCGAAGACCAAAGCAGTGGTCACGGCCCCGGCAGGCGCCCAGTTGCGGTCGCGGAACAGCATGACGAGGGCCAGCGCTCCGGCGAGCAGGCTCGCCAGCACCACGGCATCTCCCACGAGCGGGTCGGGGCGCGGAAACAGCCAGGCGGCGATCAGGTGCGGCGGCGAGGCGATCAGCGATTGCGGGTCGGCAATCTGGGGGTGCCCGGCAAAGACGTGCGGGTTCCAGAATGGTGCTTCGCCCCTGGCCAGGGAACTGGCGAGGAACTGCAACTGCGGCTGGAAATGGGCCTTGGCATCCCAGGGGATGGTCAGCGCGCCGGACAGCCAGGCCCAGTTCAGTGCCGCCCAGAACAGCGCAACGAGGCCGATCGCACCCCAAAGACGCTGCCGGGTCCAGAGCGCAGGCTCAGGCCCGGCCGGTGCTTCGGGCGAAAGGTTGGGGGTTGTCTCAGGCGCGCTCATGCACGGGACCATAGACGATGCGGACCGCGTGCGTCCTCACTGCTCAGCCGATGTTCCCACAGCAATCGCGCGGCTGCGTCCGCTCAATCGCTGGGGGCAGCGCGCGTCATCAGCACGTCCATGTCGATGTAATGGCCCGCGCGATCGCGCTTGGATTCCAGATACTGGACATTGTGCTTGTTGGGCCGACCCAGGACACGGCGGCTGGCCTGAACCTCAAGGCCGGCATGCTTGATCGCGCCAATCTTGACCGGGTTGTTGGTCATGGCCACCACGCGGCGGACGCCAAGCTGCTTCAGCATCTCGGCGGCGAAATCGAAGCGGCGCTGGTCGAGATCGAAGCCGAGCACTTCGTCGGCATCATACGTGTCCCAGCCTTCGGACTGGAGGCGATAGGCGCGCATCTTGTTGGACAGGCCGTTTCCGCGCCCTTCCTGATCGAGATAGAGCAGGATGCCGCCCTCGTTCTCGGCCATCCAGCGCACCGTTTCGCGCAACTGGTCGCCGCAATCGCACTTCAGCGAGCCAAACAGGTCGCCGGTGAGGCAGGCGGAGTGGATGCGCACATGAACGGGCTCTTCGAGGTTGAGTTCGCCCACAACGATGGCGACCTGATCGCGAAGGCCCTCTCCGCCGCGGAACACCACGAACTCGGTGCGCGGGGCATCTTCGAGCGGCACAGGCGCACGGCCGACGATGCTCAGTTCCTCGACCTGCTTCTTGCGGAAGCTGTTGATGGCGGTGACCTCGACGCGCACCAGCGGTTCGTCGGCAATGGCGTCGGGATCGACCGGCACGATGACGAGGGCCGGAATGATCAGCGACAACGCGGTCAGTTCGAGCGCGCTGATGTCGATCGCGGTGGCAGGGGCAACCGGAGCATCGAGCCTGCCATCGACCTTGAGCACAAGCTGTTCGATGCGGGCCATGTCGATGGTCGGCAGCGCCACGACACCGGGAACCTTGCGGTTGGCAGCACCGAGACGGCGCAGGCGGGCGGCGGGCAGCGCAAGCCGGGCATTGCCGGCGGCAAAGGTGTTCAGGGTCTCGACGAAGCCCGCGTCGAGCAGTTCGGCAGAGACGATCAGGGCAGCGCCCTCGCCACCCATCAGCAGCACCGGGCGGCCTGCACGCATCTCGGACATGGCCCGATCGACCGCCAGGAGATCCTGGCCACGGTCAAGACCGAGCACCGAACGCTTCTTCACGCTCATTAGAACACCATTCTTCCTGATCAAATCGGGCCGGATATGGCCATATGCAATTCTACGGAGTTTGTCAGCCTGCGGATGCACCCAAACATTTGATGCTTGAACCCTGCATGAACGTTTGCGAACTTCTGTTAAGGTTCGTTGGCATGGCCCTTTCGTGCCAACCGCACGGAGCCTGTCCGAGGAGAACGTCATGGATGCCCACAAGGAACCGCTCGTCTACAGTGCCGCAGCTCGGCATTTTCACTGGATCACCGTGGGCTTCGTGTTTGTCATGGCACCTGTCGGCGTGATCATGGCCGAACGCGGCGAGCAGAATATCTGGGACGGCACGACCAACGCGCTCTATTCGGGCCACAAGCTGGCCGGCTTCATCCTGCTCTTCATCCTCGTTGCCCGGCTGGCCTACCGCCTGATCAAGGGGGCTCCGGCCGATGAGCCGACACTCGAGCCATGGCAGAAGACTGTTGCACACATCACCCATTGGGCGATCTATGCCCTGCTGTTTGCCTTGATTTTCAGTGGCTGGATCGGGGTTTCGCTGTACCCCGCGCTCGACATTTTCGGGCTGTTTTCGCTGCCGGGCCTCGTCGCCCCCAATCAGGCTGCCGCGGCGCAGCCGCTGTTCGCCCACAAGATCTTCGGCTTCGCCCTTGCCGGGCTGGTGATCATGCACATCGCCGCTTCGTTGTTCCACCATTTCGTACGCAAGGACGGCGTGCTCCGGCGCATGCTGCCGAAGAAGGCCTGAGGTCTTCTTCGCCGGCTATGTCGGCGTGGCAAACAGGTCGAGATGGCCAACGAGGCCTTGCCTGACCCCGCGCTTGGCCTCCAGCCAGCCGGCGATTTCGGCTTCGCCAACCTTGCCGGTCTCACGCACGGCCGTGGCGATTCCAAGGGTGAGCGCATCGACAAGGCCGGCATCGGCGCCGGTCATCAGCCAGGGGCTGTCTGCGGTCTCGGCGCGGTAGCCGAAGGCTGCAAATGCCCCCGCCATGGCGCGGCAGGCATCCGGCCCGGCGGCAGGCCCGAAGCCCTTGTCGGAATGCTGGTGGCCATGGAAGGCGGCGACCATGGCGGCGTCTGCGGCGTGAGGGGGTTGCCAGACTTCGCGCCCATCATAGGTGAGAACCGTGTAGAGCGGCAGCTTGCGGGCGGCCAGGGCGCCGACAAAGCGGTCGATCCAGCTTGGCGACACCAGATCGAACAGGGCGGCTGCCGTGACGAGATCGGGCTGCCAGTCGAGCACCTTCTCAAGATCGGCATTGAGATCGGCGCGACGGAAATCGACCATCAGGCGCTTGCCATCCTTGACCAGCAGCAGTTCCTCGCCGGCCTCGCTGGCCTCATCGGCCCATGAAGCCAGACGCGTGCGGGCTGCGGCCAGCAGCAGGGGGTCGTAGTCAACCAGCGTCCAGTGCTGGCTGTCGCCAAACAGCCGCCATGTGCCGCGAAGGTTCGAGCCCGCCCCGCAGCCGAGGTCCATGATGCTGATGTGATCGGGCGTGCCGAACCAGTCCGCCACGCGGGCGGCGAGGTCCTGGTTGACCGAGCGGTGATCGACGGGCTCGCGCAGGGCAAGCCATTCTGCTGAGAAACTCATGTCAGATCATCCTCATGGTCTGATGCCCTTGCACACATCGGCGATTATGCGGGCCGTATCGGTCCAGCGCGGCAGGGTTGCCGCCGCAGCCCAGGCGGCATCGGCATGGCGCAGCCGTGCTCCGGCATCGCCGATCAGATAGGCCAGCGCTCCGGCCAATGCGCCGGCATCGCCCGGTTCGACCTTCTGCGCGGCACTGTCTGGCAGTTGCGCTGCGCCAGAGCCGGACAGCGTGGTGACGATGGGCAACCCGCGCGCCAGCGCCTCGGTGAGCGCCATGCCATAGCCTTCGTAGTGCGAGGCCATGACGAAGATGTCGCTGTGGCGATAGTGGGCATCGACCTCGGTGTCGGTGAGCGCGCCGTGCAGCGTGACATGGCCATCAAGGCCCTTTGCCGCGATCAGGGCACGCAGCATGGTGCCGTAGCCCGTGCCGCCATGTTCCGCGCCGATGATGGTCAGGTGCCAGGGCAGCATCGGGATCGCGGCCAGCGCCTCGACCAGCACGTCGTAGCCCTTGCGCGGCGACAGCGAGCCGACGGCCAGCAGGCGCACGGGCTGGCCGAAGCGCCGCTCGCTGGCGCGCTCCGCCGGCTCGACGCCGGGCTCGGCCACAGCAATCCGGCCAGCCGGGACACCGAATTGGGCGATCAGGATGTCACGTGTCGCGGTGCTGGTCACGATCACCGCGCTGGCATAGCCGAGCGCCGCCGTCTCCAGCCGGGTCAGGTCGGCAGCGCGGGCCGGATCGAGCCCGGTTTCAAGGCCAAGCGGGTGATGGCACAGGGCGACGACCCGGCCCGCCAGTCCTGCCGCCAGCCCGGTCGGAAATGCGCCATAGGCCAACCCGTCGATCAGGAGGGGCGTGCGCCAGTCCTGTTCGAGCAGCAACCGGCTCGTCTCGGCAAGGTCGGCCTCCGATGGCGCGGGAAACGAGCCGGGCAAGGACACGTGCACGGCGTTGATGCCGAACTCCGGCAGCCGCCCGAGCACATGCCGGTCATAGGCATAGCCACCCGTCGGGCGGGTTATGTCACCGGGGATGGCGAAGGCCACCGATGTCACGCGAGCGGGCCTTCATAGGCGGCGCGAGCGAGATCGGTTTCGTGGAGCGTGACGCGGATGCGGCTCAGCCCCTTGCCATCCTCGCCGAGCGCGCCGGCCTTTGCGGCCTTGGCGATCTCGTCGAAGATGTGCTTGGCGAGAAACTCGGTGGTGGTGAGGATGCCCTTGAAGGCGGGAACCTCGTCGAGGTTCTGATACTTCAGCGGCTTCAGGGTCTCGGCCAGCACATCGAGCGCCGCTCCGATGTCGACGACGACATTGTGCCGGGTCATCGTCTCGCGGAAGAAGGCGACATCAACCACGAAGGTTGCGCCGTGCATGTTCTGTGCGGGACCAAAGAACGGGTCCGGCAGCGAATGGCCGATCATGATGCGATCGCGGACTTCGACGGAGAACATGCGGGATTTCCTTGTCAGGTGGGCTGGTGAAGGCGGGTTTCAGTAAGTCAGCACGGCGGTGAGATGCGGCGAGCCGGGTGCGAACAATGCCGGCAAGCGCTCCGGGGCCTCGTTGAATGGAATGTCCTGGGTGATCAAGGCATCCAGCCGGTCATCGGCCAGCATGTCCAGCGCCTTGGCCATGCGGCGGGCATAGTCCCAACGCGGGCGGCGCGAGGTGGCGACATGGCCGACCTGGCTGGAGATCAGCTTCAGGCGGCGCGAATGGAAGGCTCCGCCCAATGCAACCGGCGTATCGCCCGCGCCATGCCAGCTCAGTTCGACAACGCTGCCCTCGAAGCCGGCGAGCGAGATGGCCTTGTTGAGGCCAGCCGCGCTGGCGGAGGTGTGGATGACGATGTCGCAGTCGGCGATGCCCGTGCCATCCGTGCTGAACTGGCAGCCAAGCCGGGCGGCGAGTGGCGCGCGTGTGGCATCGATGTCGATGATCGTGACATCCGCACCGGGCAGCCTTGCGGCCAGCGAGGCTACCAGCAGCCCGACAACGCCGGCTCCGACCACGCCTATGCGGTCGCCCGGCCCTGCGCCGGCATCCCACAGCGCGTTCAGCGCGGTTTCGGCATTTGCGGCCAGCACGGCACGACGCGGCGGCAGGCTCGCAGGCAGGAGTGTCAGCTGTTCCGGCGGCAGCGCGAAATGGGCCTGATGCGGATGCAGCGCGAAGACATGACGGCCAATCATCGTCTCCGGCCCGGCCTCGACGATGCCAACGGCGCAATATCCGTACTTCACGGGGAAGGGGAAAGCGCCCGCCATGTTGGGGCCCTTCATCCGCTCGCTTTCCGAGGCTGGCACGCGGCCCTCGAAGATCAGCCGTTCGGTGCCGCGGCTGATGCCGCTGAACAGGGTTCGCACCAGCGCCTCGCCGGGCCGCGCCTCGATCGTCAGCTCATTCAGGGCGCATTCACGCGGTGCCACATACCACAGCGCGCAGGTCGTGATCGGGCCGGTTTGCATGTCTGTCGTCAAGGGATTCGTCCAAAGCGCCTGAGTGCCCTATGTGGGGCAGAGCCGGGCCGAGGTCCACCTCCGATGTCCGGCCACGACATGCGTCCGCCAGATCCGTTGCCCGCCAGAGCCCGCCCGTTTCAAGTTGCCTTTGCCACGTCATCCATGAGCCCCAGATGAACCAGCGTCCCGAACCGTCCAACTTTGCGGCCGAGGCCAGTGCGCCGGCGCCCGAACGGGCCGATGGCCTGACGCCTGCGGGCCTCCAGAGCCGGGCCCTGATGACACGGCGGCGGCTGACCGTGCTGGTGCTGAATGTCGTGACCTTCGTTGCGCTGATGTGGGGGCTGTCGATCGTTCTCGCCGCCGGTGGGTGGACGGTGATCGACGTGGTGATCTTCGTTGCCTTTGCCTTTGGGGCTCCCTGGACCGTGCTTGGTTTCTGGAATGCGGTGATCGGCCTTTGGCTGCTGCATG
>JAIYDY010000081.1 GCA_027487245.1 Hyphomicrobiales bacterium | reverse complement strand
ATTGATCAGATCGGGGTCTTCCTCGCCCTCGAACGGGAACGGGCCCATGCCGAGCATGCCGTTCTCGCTCTGCAACTGCACATTCATGCCGACAGGGATGAAGTTCGACACCAGCGTGGGGATGCCGATGCCGAGATTGACGTAGTAGCCGTCCACCAGTTCCTTGGCTGCGCGCGCCGCCATCTGTTCACGGGTCCATGCCATGTCTTGGTCTCCTCGCAGGGGTTCGGGGTCAGGCCGCGTCGCGCTTGCGCACGGTGCGCTGCTCGATGCGCTTCGCAGCGTTGTCGAGCTTGATCATGCGCTTCACGTAGATGCCGGGCGTGTGCATGTGGTCCGGATCGATTTCGCCGACGCCGACCAGGTGCTCGACCTCGGCCACCGTGACCTTCGCTGCAGTCGCCATCATCGGATTGAAGTTCCGCGCGGTCTTGCGATAGACCAGATTGCCTTCGGTATCGCCCTTCCAGGCATGGACGATGGCGAGATCGGCAAACAGGCTGCGCTCCATGATGTATTTCGCGCCGTCAAACTCGCGCACTTCCTTGCCTTCGGCGACCGCCGTGCCATACCCCGTCTTGGTGAAGAAGGCCGGGATCCCGGCCCCGCCGGCCCTGATCCGCTCTGCCAGCGTGCCTTGCGGGTTAAACTCGATCTGCAATTCGCCCGCGAGATATTGGGTCGCGAAGGTCTTGTTCTCGCCGACATAGGACGAGATCATCTTGTGGACCTGACGGGTTTCCAGCAGCACACCAAGGCCGATGCCATCGACGCCGGCATTGTTCGACACGATGGTTAGACCCTTGACGCCGGCTTCGCGGATCGCAGCAATCAGCGCCTCCGGAATGCCGCACAGGCCAAAACCGCCGGCCATGATCATCATGTCGTCACGCAGGAGCCCGGCAAGGGCTGCGGTTGCGTCTGGGTAGACCTTCTTCATGTCGCGGTCCTTCTGGCTTGCGCTGGACATTGCCGCCGCTGGGCGGAAACACAGCGGCGGATCATGATGCGTCTTCCCTCGCGCGCGCGCCCGTTGTCAACCCGGACACTGGTCGTTCGGGCGCTTGATGGCGGATGGATCGCGAGCAAGCCGCCCGCGTGCTGATTCTTTCGGCAGCCGGCGCAGGAAACTGTGACAAACGAGCCGGAAACCGTCGGCGATCTCGACATTCAACATGGCAAGGACTAGCTATCGGAAGGGGCCGAGACTGACCGTTGGCGCGCGTGGCAGCGCTGAATTGCGTGACCGTGTCAGGTCCGCATGGAACCTTGTGCATGATCTTCGAACCAGCAAGAGAGCTCAGCGTGACAAGGCCGCAGCGCCGATGCCCGCATGCCATCATGCAAGGGATCGTTCTGCTTCGAGCCATGCTTGCAGTTGCGTCCTTGCCGGCAATGACAACTCAGGTCGTGACATGAGCCGTCGTTGGCGCCTTGCCGGCCTTCTGGGCGCGCTTGCCGCCGTTTCGGCAATGCTTGCGCCCTGGCATCTGGCCGAGCGCAGCGTCGAGCGCTACCTGCTGTCCCAGCTTTCGCAGAACCTGGGCGTCTCAATTTCGTCGAATGGCACAGGGGCGCTGGCCATCCTGCCATTGCCCCGGATCGTGGCCAACGAGGTCACGGTCGCTTCGGCGGACGGAGACATCAAGATTCGAATCCCGCGGCTGCGCGCAGATGTGCGGCTGCTGTCATTGGTTGGTGGCCGGCTGGAGTTCGATCACATCATTCTCCACGGCCCGCATGTGGACGTGACCTTGCCGGAAAATGGCATCGAACCGCTGGAGTTGGCGCGGTCGCAACTTGCCGCTGCCTGGCCGGCGATCCCGCACATCTCGGTGCGCAACAACGGGGCGTTGTTCTTCCGGCGCGGACCGGGCATCGTCTCATCGGTTCGCGACGTCAACATCGAGGTCTCCGCGCGCGCGCGCGGCGAGGCTTTCGAGGTCGAGGGATCAAGCGTCTGGCGCGGGGAGCGGCTGAGCTTTGCCTTTGCCAGTAATTCGCCCGATCGCGCGACCTTGCCGATGGCGCGCATCCGCTCAGATCTCGTCAACCTCGATTTCGCAAGCCGCCGCAACGCCGGCACCAGCGCCGATGATCGCGCACTGCTTGAGGGACAGTTGCAGGTTTCTGCCGCCTCGATGTCACGGTTGGGAAGCTGGCTGGCATCGGGCTCGCCGGTGCTGCTTCCGCTGGGACGCACCGCACTCGACGGCACGCTGAAGCTCTCAGGCAGCGGCGCGCAGATCGCCGACGCCACCTTGACCCTTGGCCAGGACCCCCTGACAGGGGCCATGGACTGGCGCGCGAGGGAGGGCCGCTGGCGGCTGACAGGCACGTTTGCCGGACGCAGTCTCGATATTGGCAGGCCGCAATCGGGCATCGACGCGCGCCTGTTCGACCTGCCCGACCCCTCCCTCTCCGCACCGCTCGATGTGGATGGGTTGCTGGCCCATGATATCGATCTGAGGCTGTCCTTGCAGCGCGTGCGGTTGCCAGGTCTGGTGCTGACCGATGTCGCCGCCCAGATCATGGGCACGGACCAGCGGCTCGATATCACCGTGGCCAATGCAGACCTTTATCGCGGCACCATGCGCGGACGGGCCTCCGTCGGACGCTCGGACAATGGCATCGAGTTGCGCTCGCAGCTTGTGGCCGACAAGGTCGATCTCGCCCTGCTCAGCCAGGACATGCTGGACTCGCGGCGGATGAGCGGCATCGGCATGCTGCAATACCAGATCGAAGGCAGCGGCCGGACAGTGGCAGATCTCACGGCACGGACACAGGGAAAGATCAGCTTCGGCGCGCGCAACGGCGACTTTCTCGGTACCAACCTGACGGAAGCGATGCGACGCTTGGAACGGCAGCCCCTCGCGGTGATGCGGGACTGGCGGGGCGGCAGGACCAGCTTCGAACAGGTCGCCTTTGGCGGCACGATCCAGGATGGGATTCTCGACCTGACCGAAGCCCGCGCCAACGGCCCGGGCTACCGGCTCGCGCTCAATGGCACGGTCTCGCTGATCGAACGGCTCTATCGGCTGACCGGAAGTGTGCAGAGCCCGACCGGTGGCGCACAGGTGCCCTTCGAGGTGGTGGGGCCCCTCACCGATCCATCGGTTCAGGTCAACCTCAGGGCGATCATGGACCGCACGGGGACGCCAAGCCCGCTGTTTTCAAGGCAGGCCAACTAGCTCCGGGTCAGGAACGCAGTTTGCCGGCGGCAGCCTGAGCGGCAAAGCCGGCATGTTCGCCCATCGCCGCCAGCAGCGGCGCTCCGGAGGCATAGACCACCATGACGATGGCGAGCGACAAGCCCACAACGACGCAAGCCAGCGCGGCACCGGACACTCGTGACTTTCGAAATCGCAACAGATTCTCTGACACGGCGTTCACCTGACCGAATCGACACCCCACATCGGTGATTCCCACACCAACTGACGGCCAAATCAGGGCAATGTTCGGTCAGACCTGCAGCGGCATCGGCAAGTGTTGCCATTTCATGAATTCATCATGCGCTTAACGCATGACAGACATCGGAACATGGGTCTAAAATCCACTGGGTGCATGACGTATATGAGGGATGTTGCAGCGCACCAATCAGCGCGCCAGACCATTCAGCCCGAAGGAAAGCCCCCATGTTCATCGCCAGCATCGTTGCCAAGATCCAGTCCTACCTGCGCTACCGCGAGACGGTGCGCGAACTCTCGCAACTCAGCGACCGCGAGCTTGATGACCTCGGCATCATCCGCGGCGACATCATCAACATCGCCCGCCAGTACGCTGCCGCCTGAGACATTCTCTGATCAGCGCGTCTGATCAGAGCCCCGGAAGCCCGCCGCATGGCGGGCTTTTTGCGTTCAGTGCCGCCCCGGTGGCGGGCCAGCGCAAAAACGGATTTGCGCGGCCTGCCGCTTTTCACTACTCACTGGCGCATGGTCGAGCCTCATCCATCATCCCGCGCCGTGAGCGCACCCGCTGTGGCGGATCAGCCCAGCACGGACACCTCGGCCTTCGAGCGCCTTGCGACCCTCAAGTCGGATGTGTTTTCCACCATCGATCGCGGCATCTGGCGCGACAAGGCTGGCGAGCATCCGGCGATCCGGCGCGATCTGACCACGGCGCGGTGGTGGGCAAAGCCGCTGGCGTGGCATTTCGGCGTACGCGAGACACGGTCACTGACCCGCGCCTCCGGCATTGCCGGCGTGCCGATGCTGCATGCGGCCTCGAACGGCATCATCATCCGCGGCTTCATCGAAGGACTGCCCTTCCAGATGGCGAAGCCGCACGGCCAGACCCGGCTGTTCAGTGATGCCAAGCGGCTGCTGCGCCAGATGCGCCGGGCCGGCGTGTGCCATAACGACCTTGCCAAGGAACCGAACTGGCTCGTCACGCCGGATGGCCTTGCCGCCGTCACCGACTTCCAGCTGGCCTCGGTGCATGACCGGCGTGGCCGGCTCTACCGGCTGCTCGCCCATGAGGACCTGCGGCACCTGCTCAAGCACAAGCGCAAGTATTGCCCCGAGGCGATCACGCCGGGGGAGGAGCGCGTTCTGCGGCGCAAGAGCCTGCCCTCCCGCATCTGGCTGATGACCGGCAAGAAGGTCTACAAGCTGATTACCCGCGACATCCTGGGTGTGCGTGACCGCGAAGGTGGCGGTCTCAGGCTGCACCGTGAAGCACCGCGCCTGGAGCAGATTGCCGCGTCGCTCGATGGCGTGACCGCCGCCGCGATCGTGGGTTATCCCTACCGGCGCAAGGGCGTCGGCCTTTATGCCTTCGTGGAAAGTGCCGGCCTCAGCGCCGCCGAGATTGTCGCGAGGCTCAGGAGCCAGGATCAGGCAGCCCCGCCGGAACTGGTGCAGGTCGTGGCAGCCTTGCCGCGCCGGACCGACGGCTCGGTGATGACCGACGTGCTATCCCTGATCGCGACGAACCAGATCGACTTGCTCGCCCCGCTGGTGGCAGCGGTACCGGACCAGAAGCCGGTGATCGATGCCATCATCGAAGGACGACTCAATGTCACGGACCGCTCAATCAAGGGCGTCTGAGGCCGGCGGCAGGTCTGGTATTCAAACGGTCCTGAAGGGTTGCCTTGGCCCACCGGCATGCCCTATCCGGGAGCGAACAGCAGGCAAGGTGCCATGAGCAGACAACCCATCCATGTCATCGGTGGCGGGCTCGCAGGGTCGGAGGCCGCCTGGCAGATTGCCAGTGCGGGCGCACCGGTGGTGCTTCACGAGATGCGCCCGGAGCGCGGCACGGACGCGCACAAGACCGACGGGCTGGCCGAACTGGTCTGTTCGAATTCGTTCCGCTCCGATGACCACGAGAGTAATGCGGTCGGCCAACTGCATTGGGAGATGCGGCAGCTCGGCTCGCTGATCATGGCCAAGGGCGACGCCCATCAGGTGCCGGCTGGTGGCGCGCTGGCCGTGGATCGCGACGGCTTCTCGGCGGCGGTCACA
Organism: Hyphomicrobiales bacterium; assembly: GCA_027487245.1. Taxonomy (GTDB): domain Bacteria; phylum Pseudomonadota; class Alphaproteobacteria; order Rhizobiales; family Beijerinckiaceae; genus Allobosea. The sequence goes on along the minus strand of JAIYDY010000081.1, from coordinate 5,009 downwards.
GCGGCCCTGGAAGCCCATCCGCTGGTCAGCATCGAACGGCGCGAGGTCGCCGGCCTGCCGCCGGCGGACTGGTCCTCGGTGATCGTGGCAACCGGGCCTCTCACCTCGCCAGCGCTGGCCGAGTCCGTGCTGGCGCTGACAGGCGAGAACGAACTCGCCTTCTTCGATGCCATCGCGCCCATCGTCTACCGCGACAGCGTCGACATGGATGTGGCGTGGTTCCAGTCGCGCTACGACAAGGCCGGGCCAGGCGGCACCGGAGCCGACTATCTCAACTGCCCGATGGACAAGGAGCAGTACGAGGCTTTCGTCGACGCACTGATTGCCGGCGACAAGACCGACTTCAAGGAATGGGAAGCCAACACGCCCTATTTCGACGGCTGCCTGCCCATCGAAGTGATGGCCGAGCGCGGGCGCGAGACGCTGCGCCACGGCCCGATGAAGCCGATGGGGCTGACCAACCCGCGTGATCCGCTGGTCAAGTCCCATGCCGTCGTGCAACTGCGCCAGGACAATGCGCTCGGCACGCTGTTCAACATGGTCGGCTTCCAGACCAAGCTCAAGTATGGCGATCAGGCCCGCATTCTCCGGCTGATTCCGGGCCTGGAAAACGCCGAGTTCGCCCGGCTCGGCGGCCTGCATCGCAACACCTATCTCAATGCGCCAAAGGTGCTCGACAGCCAGTTGCGGCTGAAAGCCGAACCACGGCTGCGTTTTGCCGGCCAGATCACCGGCTGCGAAGGCTATGTGGAAAGCGCGGCGGTGGGGCTGATGGCCGGTCGCATGGCCGCTGCCGAGTGGCATGGGAGGCCGGTGTCGCTGACCCCGGTCGAGACCGCCATGGGCGCGTTGATCAACCACATCACCGGCGGCCATATCGTCACCATTGACGAGGGGCCGCGCTCCTTCCAGCCGATGAACATCAACTTCGGACTGTTTCCGCCCATTGGCACTGCGCTGCGCAACGAAACCGGGAAACGCATGCGCGGCCCTGAAAAGGCGCTGGCACGCAAGCGCGCCCTGACCGCCCGCGCCAAGCAGGTCATGGCCAACTGGATGGGCGGCGCGCCCGAAGCGGCATTCTGAACCAGCCACCCGGCCCAGCAGCGCCTATGGCAGGCGCGGCAATTGTCAGATGGCGACCTTGCCGGCGCGCGGAAGACCTGCGCCAGTCCTCGCAGTGGCAGGCAGCGGGTATAAGTCAGCCGATGATCTTGAGATCAGCCGCGACAGCCTTGCCGGTGCGCTTGTCGGTCGTGATCTCGAAGCTGATCTTCTGACCGTCCTTGAGCGGGCCGCAGGCCGAGCGCTCGACCGCGCTGATGTGAACGAAGACATCCTTTCCGCCGTCGTCGGGCAAGATGAACCCATACCCTTTGGTCGCATTGAACCACTTCACAGTCCCAGTCGTCATTCCAAGACCCTTCTCAAACGACGGGCGCCCGCATCGCCAGACGCCCAGAACACGGGCGGCCGCCACCGCCTGCGCAAGCCGGACCGGACCATGCCGACACGCGCGCCTTGTCGCGGAGAACGCACGTCGCCAGCCAGCCCGGCTCATGACGCTAGGTTAAGCGGGCGATTTGGGCATATTCAAGACAAAAAGTGCCAATCTGAATGAATGTTCATCGGCGCATGGCGCGCCTGGCCTGACGCCAGATTTGCCATTGGCGATGCCATTGAGGAGCCTGGATCACGGTCGTGAACGGATCGTAGTCCGGCTTTTCCATGCGGCGCAGATAGGTTTCGACCAGCGATGTGGGCAGGAAGGCCGGCGCGATCTCCGGCGCGATCGTGCTCTTGAGGTCACGTGTCCTGGCCAGATGATGGCGGGCCAATTGTCGCATGTCCGCCATGGCCGACAGCACGCCCGGCCCGCCCCGCCCCGAAGCGATGTCGTCGCGGGTCGCGCCATAGGCCAGCAGATACTCCTTCGGCACGTAGACCTGCCCGCGCATCGCATGCCAGGGAAACGCGCGCAGCAACCCTGTGACGGCATAGGCCACGCCGGCATGACCCGCAGCGTCCGCCCCACCCGGGTCCTCGCCACCCGCGAGGATCAGGCTTGCGAGGCGGATCAGGGCCGAGCAGGTTTCGCCGCAATAGCCTTCAAGGTCAGCGACAGTCGGCATCGGATCATCGTAAAGATCAAAGATGCGGGCATCGATCAGCGCCACGAGCGGCGCAACCGGCAGGCGAAAGCGCTCGATCGTGTCCAGCAGTGCCATCGAAACCGGATTGGATTGCGCACTGCCCTGCGAAGGACCCGAGAGCGCATCTCGCCACCACTGCAGACGCACCTCGCCTGGCAAAGGTTCTGAGACAACCTCGCGCACCCGCGAGACCTCGAAGCTGAACGCATAGAGCGCAAACAGGTGCGGGCGGCGCGCCGCTGGCGCGAACAGGCTCGCCAGATAGCGGTCCTTGTCCACATCGCGGATCAGCGCCTCGCAAAAGGCATAGGCCTCGCCAAGATCGCGGTTCGGCGTGGGTGTCGCACGCGGTGTCGTCAGCGACATGGTGCTGCTTCCGGATCGGCGAGGGAACGGCTCGCCACTGCACTGGCACATGTGGCAGGCCAGCCGGTTTTCAAGTTCAATCGACGCAGATCAGCGCGGCGGCGACCTTCCGCCCTTCAGCCAGCAGGATGTTGTAGGTGCGTGCGGCCGGCGGCGTGGTCATCAGTTCGAGCCCGATCTTCAACTCGCGGAAACGCCAGCGCAAAGCCTCGGGCAAGGGCCTGAGATCGACGCCTGTGCCGAGCAGAAGCAATTCGATGTCGCCTGCCTCGGCGAAAATCTCGGTGAACTGACTGCCAGTCCACGGCTGATGGTCGACGGCAGACCAGGCCCTGACGCCGGAGGGCAGCATCAGCAGCGAGCCCTTGTGACTCATTTCGCCGAAGCGGAAGCCGCCCGCGCCATACGCATCGATCAGGTGGCGCCCTGGCACGAACCCGTCATAGCGTGCTGTCCCGGCCATGGCCTTGCCCGTTCAGGCCCCGGAGCCGGGCGCAAGCACCTTGCCGGGAACCGGCTTGGCTTCATCATCCTTGACGCCCCCGCCGGTCTTCAGGCCCAGATAGATCAGGATCGGGGCTGCGATGAAGATCGATGAATAGGTGCCGATGACAATGCCGAACAGCATGGCGAGCGAGAACGAGCGGAGCACTTCCCCGCCGAAGATCGCCATGGCCAGCATGGCCAAAAACGAGGTGAGCGCCGTGATCACCGTTCGCGACAGCGTCGAGTTGATCGAGATGTCGATCACATCCGTCAGCTTCAGCTTCTTGTACTTCCGCAGCATCTCGCGAATTCGATCGAAAACGACGACCGTATCGTTGAGCGAGTAGCCGAGAATGGTCAGGATCACGGCAAGCGATGTCATGTCGAACGTGATCTGGAACACCACGAAGAACCCGATGGTGAGCACGATGTCGTGCAAGGTGGCGATCACGGCGGCCACGGCAAACTGCCACTCGAACCTGAACCAAAGGTAGAGGAGCACCCCGACGATCCCGAGAATCACACCGATGGTGCCGTTCTGGACCAGTTCGCCCGAGACGCGCGGGCCGACAACCTCGACACGCCGGAACTCGTAGTCGTTGCCGAAGGTTTCCCGCAGCTTGGTGACGACATTCTGCTGGGCGCGTTCCTGCTCGGCCGTGGTTGGCGCCGTCTGCAATTCAACCCTGAGCAGCAGTTCGCGCGGCGAGCCGAACTCGGCCACCTCGATCGATCCGAACCCAAGCGCGTTGGAGCGCTCACGCACCGACGAGATGTTGGCCACGGAGCCTTTTGCCTGCAACTCGACGAGTGTGCCGCCCTTGAAATCGATGCCGAAGTTCACGCCGATGACGAAGAAAACAAGGATGGTCAAAACCGAGAGCAACGCCGAGAGCGGGAAGCTCACGGAGCGAAACTGCATGAAGCCGAACTTGGTGTCGTCCGGAATGAAGCGAAGACGCATTGCCACGGGGAACCTCAAACGACAACTTTGGCCGGCCTGCGCCACGCATACCACGTGGCAATCATCAGGCGGGTCAGAGTGAAAGCGGTGAACATGGTGGTGAAGATGCCGAGCGCCAGCGTCACGGCAAAACCCTTGACCGGGCCGCTGCCGAGGAAGAACAGGACAGCCGTCGCAATGAACTGGGCGACGTTGGCGTCGACGATGGTCGACAAGGCCCGCTCGAAGCCTGCGTCGAGCGCCGAAATCGCGGAACGACCCATGCGGGCTTCCTCGCGGACGCGCTCATAGATCAGGACGTTGGAGTCAACCGCCATGCCGACCGTCAGCACCATGCCGGCGATCCCCGGCAACGTCAGAGTCGCGCCGATCAGGGACAGCAAGCCAAGCAGCATCAAGAGATTGAAGGTGACGGCCACAATCGCGATCAGGCCGAAGAACCCGTAGGTCGCAATCATGAAGCCGGCGACCAGAGCCATGGCACCATATGAGGCATAGATACCGGCCTGGATCGAATCGGCCCCGAGGCCCGCGCCGACCGTGCGTTCCTCGATGATCGAGAGCTTGGCGGGCAGAGCGCCGGCGCGCAGCAGTAGCGACAGGCTGTTGACCTGCTCGACAGTGAACGAGCCGGAGATCTGGCCAGATCCGCCGGTGATCGGCGTTTGCACCACGGGGGCGGAAATGACCTCGTTGTCGAGCACGATGGCCAGTTGGCGGCCCACGCCGCGCGTCGTTGCATCGCCGAAGCGCTGCGCGCCGCGAATGTTGAAATGGAAGCTGACGATCGGCTGGCCGGTGCGCTGGTCGAACGAGGCCTGGGCGTCGATCAGGTCCTCGCCCTCGGTGATCACCGAGCGCTTGACAGAGATCATCTGGCCGCTGTCGCGATTGCGCATCTGCTCGGTGTCGGCAGCGCCAGCCTCGGCGACAAAGCGGAACTGCAGCTTGGCGGTGCGGCCGAGGCGCTCCTTGAGCTGCTGCGGATCGGTCAGCCCCGGAACCTGGACCAGAATCCGGTCCAGTCCCTGACGCTGGAT
>JAIYDY010000125.1 GCA_027487245.1 Hyphomicrobiales bacterium | reverse complement strand
TTCAGAGCCGAAACGCTTCTGGCCCCATTATCTAAGAGCCTGAAGCGAATCTGGTCGGTCCAGAAGCGTTCAAGCCGGCCCAGCGCATTGTTGAGGCGCTCGAAATCATCACCCGAAACGCCGCCGATCTTCTCGACCGTGTTGATGTGCTTGGCGTAAACGCCCTTCACGATTTGGTGGACCTCACGGCCCTTCTCGGTCAGGCTGATCCGCACCGCGCGGCGGTCCACGCGGGAACGGGCATGGTGCAGGTAGCCCATCTCGACCAGCTTCTTGACGTTGTAGGAGACGTTGGAGCCGAGATAGTAGCCGCGGGTGCGCAGTTCGCTCGCGGTCAGTTCCTTGTCACCGATGTTGTGCAGCAGCAGAGCCTGCACGCTGTTGACGTCGTCACGGCCCTGGCGATCGAATTCGTCCTTGATGACATCAAGGAGCCGACGGTGAAGGCGCTCGATGAGATTGAGTGACTCAATGTAGAGGGGAGCGACAGGCGCAAGACCCTCGTCATTCTTCTGCACAACGGCAGCATTGAACTTGCTGATCATAGTAACCCCACACTGTTTGACGCCAGCCAGCGGTTTTTTGTGCCGGTCTGTTTGTATGGGTGACCCTACATGCCTCCGATGAAAACCAGTTTAAATATCAGACTGAACAAGAGATTTACGGGTTTTCGTGAATCGAATCTGAATTGACAGATCAGTAATCTAAAGCATTCGTGACCGGCCCGTTCACCATGGCCAGGTCCGGATCAGCTTTCGGATTGCCGCCCGGCGATCCAGTTCAAGGCCATGAAGCAGGCGATGCAGACCGCAAGGCCGGCAATGGCAAGCATGGAAAGCCCTGCGGCCGCCGGGAAGGCAAAGGCCATGACGATGCGACTGACGGCGGCGATCAGCCAAACCACAGCACCCCAGGGTGCCAGCAGCCAGAGCCCCGTCGCTGCCAGCAGGTCGACCACCGCGAAATAGATCGTGACGGCCTGGAAGGTCGCGGCGCGCGCCTCGAACGGGCGCGCGGCGGAGGGATCGACGCCGATGATCACGGCCCAGGCATAAAGGCCGTTCAGCAGCCAGGCGAGCGCCAGCAGACGCCAGAACCAGATATTGAGACGCTCCCAGTTGATCCGCGCGGGAGCGGGGCCGGCATTGATGCCGGCGGGTCGCTTGTCCTGCGGCGGACTGGTACCTCGGGAGATTTCGGCCATGGGTTCAGATCACCAGATCATCAGGCAGAGGCGCGAAGTACGCGGCGACCATGGCGTTGTCGACATCGGCGAGGCGCGCGGGTTGCCAAGCCGGTTCGTTGTCCTTGTCGATGATGACGGCGCGGACACCCTCGCGGAAATCGTGGCCGGTGGCGATGCGGCTGACAATGCGGAACTCGGTGCGCATGGCCTCGGCAAACGAGAGCGCGCCGCCAGCCTGCATCTGCGCCAGGGCCAGCTTCATGCTCGTCGGGGATTTTTGCGCCATGGCCGCCATAAGGCGTGCCGCGAACGGATCGGCGCCGGATACCGCGCCAAGGCGGCCGATGATCTCCTCGACCGTCGGCGCACTGAAGGCATGGTCGATCAGGGCCCGGTGCGGGGCCAGCGGCGGAGGCAGCAGTGGCGCAGCCCGTTCCGCCAGCGCGGCATCGACATCCTGACCTTCGACCAGCGCTGACAAGAGACCGGGCATAGCCGATGAGACGACAGCGTGGGTTGCGAGGCCGAGCGCCAGCGCATCAGCCTGGCCAACGCGCTCGCCCGTGACGGCCAGCCAGGTGCCCGTTGCGCCCGGCAGGCGCGGCAGAGCGTGGGTTGCCCCCACATCCGGGAAAAAGCCGATGCCGACCTCGGGCATGGCGAACAGGTAGCGCTCGCCGGCGACACGGTGGCTGCCATGCAGCGAGACACCGACCCCGCCCCCCATCACGATGCCGTCGATCAGGGCGACATAGGGCTTGGGATAGGCCTTGATGCGGGCATTCAGGACATACTCCTCGCGCCAGAAGCCGCGCGACTCCTCAACGCGTCCGGCCTTGCCGAGTTCATAGAGCAGGCGGATGTCGCCACCCGCACAAAAGGCCTTTTCGCCAGCCCCAACGACCACGACATGGCGAATGGCAGGGTCGTGCTCCCAGGCATCCAGCGCCGCTGCCAGCCCCCTGACCATCCCGAGCGTGAGCGCATTGAGCGCACGCGGGCGGTTCAGCGTGATGACGCCGGCATGGCCGCGCGTCTCGCAGAGGATCTCCGGTTCGATCGTAGGGTCGGTCTCGCGCACAGTAGCCCCGGAACGGTTTCGGCAGGTGCGCAGGTGTCGTGTTTCGGCGTCGTGCTGTCAATGCCGGCATCGGCAACACGCTGTTGGCCGGGAAAGGGCGTCATCATACGGACTTGGTTGGAACCATTCTGATGTGCTAGCGGTTTCACAACACGGGGGTGTTCATGTCGACACGCGTCATCCGGCCATTCGGCCAGCCACATTCACGGCAAGATGCCGAGAGCCCGGCCCCTGTCGACACAAGTGTGCGGCTGGACCTCACCCATCGCATGCGGCGCAACCGCAAGAGCGAATGGTCGCGGCGGCTGGTGCGCGAGAACCGGCTGACCACCGATGACTTGATCTGGCCGATCTTCCTGATGGACCGCGCGGAAGCGCGCTGGCCCGTCGAGCACATGCCCGGTGTTGACCGCATCAACATCGACGAGGCCGTGCGCGAAGCCGAGCGGGCCGCCCGCCTCGGCATTCCGGCCATCGCGCCCTTCCCGTATGTCGAGCCTTCGCTGCGCGATGCGACGGCGAGCGAGGCCCTGCGCGCCAACAACCTGATGTGCCGCGCCGTACGCGCCATCAAGGCCGCCGTCCCCGAGATCGGCATCATCACCGATTCCGCCCTCGATCCTTACACCGATCACGGGCATGACGGCGTGCTCCGCGACGGGGTGATCCTCAACGACCCGAGCGTCGCCATCCTGTGCCGGCAAGCTGTCGCGCTGGCAGATGCCGGAGCCGACACGATCTCGCCCTCCGACATGATGGACGGGCGTGTTGCTGCCATCCGCAAGGCGCTTGATGCGGCAGGCCATGAGGATGTGCAGATCCTGTCCTATGCGGCCAAGTATGCCTCGGCCTTCTATGGCCCATTCCGTGATGCCATCGGCACCAACGCCACGTTGACCGGCGACAAGCGCACCTAC
>JAIYDY010000060.1 GCA_027487245.1 Hyphomicrobiales bacterium | reverse complement strand
TTCTTGGTGCGCGCCTCGATGCCCTTGGCGGCGTCGATCACCATCACGGCGGAATCGACCGCCGTCAGCGTGCGATAGGTGTCGTCCGAGAAGTCCTCGTGGCCCGGCGTGTCGAGCAGGTTGTAGACACAGCCGCCATGCTCGAAGGTCATCACCGAGGTGACGACCGAAATGCCGCGCTGGCGCTCGATCTTCATCCAGTCCGAGGAGGTCTGGCGGCGGCCGGCCTTGGCCTTGACCTCTCCGGCAAGCTGGATCGCGCCGCCGAACATCAGCAGCTTCTCGGTCAGCGTGGTTTTCCCCGCGTCCGGGTGCGAGATGATCGCGAAGGTGCGGCGGCGCTGGTGTTCGGCCAGGGGTGCGGTGCTGGCGGCTGCGCCGGCGGCCGGCCTTGGGTCGGGCGAGGTGGTGTCGGTCATGGCCGCTTGAGTAGCGGCGAATGCGCCGCTGTCAATTCCGCCGGTCATGATCTGCGGGCGCTTGCCGGGTTTCGGGCGCTGCGCGCCCTGGTGATTCAAGGGGGCACGCGTGTGCCATGGCGCTTGCCAGTCTGCGGGGCATCGGACATGATCGGATGTCTTCTGGTTCCCGCTCTCGTTCGCCGCATCCGCATGTCGTCAGTCCCTGAGCATCATCGCCTGTTTGACCGGCCCTACAGCCGTGCCGAGATCATTTCGGACGGGGCTGTGCACATCGTCGGTCTGGTGGCGGCGCTGATCGGCCTCACGGCGCTGGTGATGCTGACCGCGCGCTGGCGCGGCATGGTCGAGGTTTCGGCGGTCGTCATCTACGGCGTGGCGCTGGTCACGATGCTGGGCTGCTCGCTGGCCTACAACATGATGCCGATCTCGCCGCTGAAATGGCTGCTGCGGCGTTTCGATCATTGCGGCATCTACCTGCTGATCGCCGGCACCTATACCCCGCTGCTGACGCAGGTCTCCGATCCGTTCACGGCCTATGCCCTCGCCGTCACCGTCTGGGGCGGGGCGATCACGGGGATTGTCATGTCGCTGGGCTTTCCGGGCCGTGGCGAGAAGTTCAAGGTCGCCGCCTATCTGGCGCTGGCTTGGGTGGCGGTGCTGGCCTTCAAGCCACTGACGGCGTCCCTGCCGGCGCTGACCATGACGCTGGTCGTGGCCGGCGGTGTGCTCTACACGGCGGGCGTGATCTTCTATCGTTGGAACAGCCTGAAGTTCCAGAACGTGATCTGGCATGGTTTCGTGGTCTGCGCTGCAACCTGCCATTTTGCCGCGATTGCCTCGGCCATGGCGGGGCTCTGAGCGGCGCCGGGTGCGGCTGTCACAGCGGAGCGTCAGGCTCGCAGGCCTGCGGTGACTGTCCGCCCTGCGTGACGGGCATGCAATCAGTGATTGACTCCGGCAGCGTCTGTCGGTAGAGATAGCGCACGATTTAGGCCGGATACCTAGGCCCGCCGCGCGTTTAGCGTCGGTCTGCTGATGAGCTTCTTTCCAAAGTCGAGCAATGCGCGATCAGGCACATTCGCAGGGTCGTCGTTTCATCCACGAAGGTAAGAGAACATGAGCGAAGGTACGGTCAAGTGGTTCAACGCGACGAAGGGTTATGGATTCATCCAGCCCAGCGATGGCGGAACCGATGTGTTTGTGCATGTGAGCGCCGTTGAACGCGCCGGCATCCGCGAACTCCGCGAAGGTCAGAAGGTCAGCTACGAGCTGGTCCAGGATCGTCGCTCCGGCAAGATGTCGGCGGATCAGCTGCAGGTTCTCTGAACCTTCCAGCAAACCAATCCTGTCCAGCGACGGCTGATGCCCTTGCTGCCGGTGACCACGGATGTAATGGCACCTGGCGTAACAAACGGTATCGCCCACTGGGCATGACGAGGGGGGTCAGGTTTACGCCTGGCCCTTTTTTCTTTTCTGATGGCCTGATGCCTGTTTTGGTCAGCCCGGTCCCGTTTCAGGCGATGCCTATCGGGCGGCGCGGCCGGCGGAGCAGGCAAGAAACTGCCACCAGTATGCATGACAAGGCTGGAAAACCAGCTGCGATGGCGCTAAAGCCAAGGCCGGACAGCAATGGGCGGTGCCTGAAACCGGGCGCGTCCATGCTGGCTTGAGATCAGGCCCGTCCGGAGGATGGGCCGGGTCCCGGGCGCAGGCGGGGGCCAATGGCGATCCTGTCCTTCACCGATGCGGGACATGCGTTCCCCATCACAGATCGGCGGAATGGTTTCGCCCGACAAGACCACGGAGACGATGACTTGAATAACATGCCAGGCCGGACTTTTCAGGATCGACAGCAGGCGTCGATCGACGCCAAGGCCAAGATGCTTGAGCGCTTCAAGGCGCGACCGGCTGAAGACGACCCCACCATTGCCCGCCTCAGGGCCGAGCGTCAGGCCGTCGTCGAGGCCCGCAAGGCCCGCGAAACCGAGCGCGAGGCCGTGAAGGAAGCCGCCCGCAAGCTCGCCGCCGAGAAGGCCGCCATCGAGAAGGCTGCTCGCGAGGAAGCGGAACGCAAGGCCGCTGCCGAACGCGAGGCTGCCCGGATTGCCGAGGAAGCCCGCATTCTGGCCGAAGCGCCGCGCAAGAGCCTGATGGATGCGGTGCAGTACATGCAGCAGCGCGCAGCCGGCAAGGGCCGCCGCTAGATCTTGGCCCTGTGATCGCCGGACCGCCGCTTTGTCGCGGCAGGCTCCGGGACTGTTGCGCGCCGGCCTATGCGGCGCGCCGTGAACCAGGATGTGCCGGTGGTGACCCGATGTCGCGCCGGCCCATCCCGTGAACCGACAGGTGTTGCCATCATGCGGTCGCGATCCTGCGACTGCGGGACAGCGCCCGCTCGCTGGACCTGTGAAAGGCTCCGCCCATGTCGACCCGGAAAATGGACAGTTTCGAGATCCTGCGCCGCGCCCAGCAGCCCCAGGAATTGGCCGACGAGCGCAAGCGCGATGCCAAGAAGCTGATCACTGCGATGCACCAGAAGGACGAGGAGGTCAGCGCCCGCATGGCAAAGCTGCGCGCGCTCCGCCTTGCCCAGGAAGCCGCCGATCTGGCCGCTGCGCCACCGCCTGCGCCCAAGAAGAAGCCGGCAGCCCGCAAGACGGCCGTCAAGAAGGCCAGCTGACAGGGCTGGCGTCCTCTGGCCCCAAAGACGTCGGACGGCGTCAGGCCGCGGGTGGCTGCCAGACCATGCCGGGCAGGCTGGCGACAAAATGCTCGTCGGCAACGCCGGCAGCCTTGCGGGCTGCGCCCAATGCCTCCAGCGGCCGGCCCACGCCCTCATTGGTGAGCTGGAACGTACCCCAATGGTGGCCCAGTGCCACCTCCGCCCTGAGGTCGGCCATCACCTTCACCGCCTCGTCAGGGTTCATGTGGTTGTCCGCCATGAACCAGCGCGGCTCATAGGCCCCGATCGGCAGGATGGCGAGCCTGAAAGGCCCGAACTCCGCGCCATGCTCGCGGAAGAACGCTCCGTCATGATAGCCGGTGTCGCCGATATGGTAGATACGGCCCTGGGGCGCTGCGATCACGTAGGAGGCCCACAGCGCCATGCGCCGGTCGAAGGCACCACGCGCCGACCAGTGATAGGACGGCACCAGTGTGATCGCGACATCGGCTGACAGGGCCACACTGTCTCCCCAGTCATGCGCTTCCACCGTGATCTCGGGCCGTTTCGCCTTGATGATGGCATCGTTGCCGAGCGGGGCGATGATGCGGCAGCGATCGCGGTCGAAGATCCGGTGGACCGAGATCAGGTCGAGATGGTCATAGTGATTGTGCGTGATCAGGATCGCATCGATCTTCGGCAGGGCGTCGAAGGTGATGCCCGGCGCGTTGACGCGCTTCGGCCCGGCGAACTGGAAGGGGCTGGCCCTTTCCGAAAACAGCGGATCGGTGATGATGTTGAGCCCTGCCACCTGGATCAGGAACGTGGCGTGGCCGACATGGCTGACGCGCATGCCGGCAGAGCGGGCGGGCGGCACATCCTGAGGGGGCGTCGGGTAGCTGGCTGGCCAGCTCTCCTTGCCACCCTGCAACTGCCACTGGAAGAATTCCCTGAAGCCCTTGGTGATCTCGCGCCCGTCCGAAAAGGTCAGGCCGTCGAAATTGGCCTTCACCGGCCCCGTATAGTACGGGTTCTGGCCACGGGCGCGGGCGGCATAGGCCCCGCCGAGCAGGGTCGCGAGGGCGGGCAGGCCAAGGAGCGTGAGAAGCTTGCGTCTGTTCATGATCGCGCATGTCGGTAGCGAAGGGCGACAAGTCAACCATGCCGCCAGCGTCTGCGGCGCACTTTTCACCTGTCCGATGCCGCAACACCCAAGCGTGATCGGCTTTGGCCTTTGCGCGCTGGCCGGGAAGGCGTATCAGGCTGGCTCAAAGAAGTGCCGTGATTGCCCGTCCGGAAAGGAGTGGCCGAGATGTTGAGCCGCCTTTTCAACTGGCTTGAAAGCCGCGTCGATGTTTTCGCCCCGTTCGACGAGCGGCAGACACCGCCAGCCACGGTGTGGCGCTTCATCTGGTATCACATCCGCGAGGTGAAGGGCTGGCTGCTGGTGATGCTGATCACCGCCTTCCTGTTCAGCGCCATCGAGGCCTCGCTGTATCTGCTCGTCGGCTGGCTGATCGACCTGATTGCCAAGACGCCGCCTGATGTGGTGTTCCGCGAGCATGGCTGGCTCCTGGCCCTGTTCGCCTTCATCCTGCTCGTGGTGCGGCCGATCGTCTATTTCGCCAACCATGCGGTTGTCGATCAGGTCGTGGTGCCGCAACTGACCAACCGCATCCGCTGGCGCAGCCATGTCTACACGCTTGGCCACGCGCTGAGCTATTTCCAGAACGACTTTGCCGGTCGCCTGTCCTCGCGCGTCATCCAGGCCGGGCAATCGGTGCGCAGTGCCACCGTCGAGGTGATCGATGACATGTGGTATGTCATCGTCTTTGCCGGGGTCTCCATCGGCTATTTTGGCACCGTCAGCTTCTGGCTGATCCTGCCCGTCCTGGTCTGGATGGCGGCCTATGTCTGGTTGATCGTCTACTTCGTACCGCGCGCCACCGCCCGCTCGGAGAAGAACTCCGAGTCGCGCTCGGCTGCGACTGGCCGGATCGTCGACAGCTACACCAACATCATGACCGTGAAGCTGTTCGCGCGCGGGGATGTCGAGCGCTCTTCGGTGCGCGATGCCCTGGCCAACTGGGCGCGGACATTTCTCGACCTGACACGGCTGATCACCATGGTCAGCGTCGTGCTCCAGACCATGAACAGCATGCTGATCGTGGTGGCGGCATCCGTCTCGCTATGGCTCTGGTCGCATGGCGCGATGACGCCGGGCGAAGTCGCGGCCGGCATGGGCCTCGTCCTCAGGCTGATCCAGATGTCGAGCTGGGTGATCCAGCAGGTGCGCGGCATCTTCGAGGAGATCGGCGCGGTCAAGGAAAGCATGGAAACGATCGCCAAGCCGCACGGGCTGGTGGACCAGCCGGCGGCCGCACCGCTGCGCATCGGCCATGGCGGCATCGTCTTCGACAAGGTGCGCTTCCATTATGGCAAGGAAGCGGGCGTGTTCGAGGCGCTGGACCTCACCATCAAGCCCGGCGAACGGATCGGGCTGATCGGCCCGTCCGGCGCCGGCAAGTCGACCATGATCAATCTCTTGCTCCGCCTCTATGATCTGCAAGGCGGGCGCATCCTGATCGACGGGCAGGACATTGCCACGGTGTCGCAGGACAGCTTGCGCAGTGTCATCGCCACCGTGACGCAGGACAACTCGCTGCTGCACCGTTCGATCCGCGAAAACATCTCCTATGGCAGGCCCGATGCCAGCGATGCCGAGATCGTGGCGGCGGCCAGGGCTGCTTCTGCCCACGGCTTCATCGCCCAACTGAGCGATTTCGAGGGCCGCACCGGCTATGATGCGCGGGTTGGCGAGCGCGGCGTCAAGCTCTCGGGCGGGCAGCGCCAACGCATCGCCATCGCACGGGTCATCCTCAAGAATGCGCCGATCCTGATCCTCGACGAGGCGACCTCGGCGCTCGACTCCGAGGTCGAGGCTGCGATCCAGGAGCAGTTGCAGGGCCTGATGGCGGGCAAGACCGTGATCGCCATTGCCCATCGGCTGTCCACCATCGCTTCGCTCGACCGGTTGGTGGTGATGGACAAGGGACGCATCGTCGATCAGGGCAGCCATCAGGAGCTGGTGTCACGCGGCGGGCTCTATGCCCGACTCTGGGCGCGCCAGTCGGGCGGCTTCCTCGGGCTCGATCCCGAAGACAAGCCCCGCATCCCGGTGCTGTGAGGCCCGGCGCGGTGCCGCCGCAAACCACAGATTGTCTGCGGCTATTCGCGTATGGACTTCACTTTTGAGCCATGCAAAAGAGCGAAAGCTCGTGTTGTCCCAGCCGGCGACTCGCGGTCGCATTGCATTTCTCCGGCCTGATGGCAGATACGAACCGTTTTCCAGCGGCGGACCGGGTGGAGCTTCAGGCTTCACCGGTCGCACATCTCAAGAGGCAGACCGTGGCCGAAGCCAAATCATCCCCCGCCAGCGAACCAACACGTCGCGACATGCTCTTTCTTGCCACCGGTGCCATGGGTGCCGCCGGCGTGGTCGCGCTCGCGGTTCCCTTCGTCCGGACACTGGCGCCGAATGCGCAAACAATCGCAGCCGGCGCGCCGATCGAAGTCGATCTGACGCCGATCCCCGAAGGACAGGGCATCAAGCTGTTCTGGCGCGGCAAGCTGATCTTCGTGCGCAGCCGCACCAAGGCCGAGATCGAGGAAGCGCAGAAGGTCAATCTGGCTTCGCTGCCTGACCCTCAGGCCGACTCGGCCCGCGTCAAGCCCGGCAAGGAAAACTGGCTGGTGATCTACGGCTCCTGCACCCACCTGGGCTGCATCCCGGGCGGCTCGGCCGCAGGCGAGGTGCGTGGCGACTACAATGGCTGGTTCTGCCCTTGCCATGGGTCGCACTACGACACCTCGGGCCGCATCCGCAAAGGCCCGGCGCCCACCAACCTGCCCGTGCCCCCCTATGCCTTCCTGTCCGACACCAAGATCCGTATCGGCTGATCGGGAAACGAGAGAGAGCAGACAACCATGAGTGGACCTTCTTCCTACGTTCCCAAGCTCGGCATCGCCAAGTGGCTCGACGCGCGCCTGCCGCTTCCGCGCCTGATGTATGACAGCTTCATCGCCTATCCGGTGCCTCGCAATCTGAACTACTTCTGGACCTTCGGCGGCATCCTGATGCTGATGCTGGTCAGCCAGATCCTCACCGGTGTGATCCTGGCCATGCACTACACGCCGCATGCCACGCTGGCCTTCACCTCCGTCGAAGGCATCATGCGCGACGTCGAGTATGGCTGGCTGATGCGCTACATGCACGCCAATGGCGCGTCGATGTTCTTCATCGCGGTCTACATCCACATCTTCCGCGGTCTCTACTACGGGTCGTACAAGGCCCCGCGCGAGGTGCTGTGGATCCTGGGCGTGATCATCTTCCTGCTGATGATGGCGACCGCGTTCATGGGCTATGTGCTGCCATGGGGCCAGATGAGCTTCTGGGGCGCGACCGTGATCACCAACCTGTTCTCGGCTTTCCCGATTGTCGGCGAGACCATCGTCACCTTCCTCTGGGGCGGCTATTCGGTGGACAACCCGACGCTGACGCGCTTCTTCTCGCTGCACTTCCTGCTGCCGTTCATGATCTTCGGCGTGGTGATCCTGCACGTCTGGGCGCTGCATGTGACAGGCCAGAACAACCCGACCGGCGTCGAGGTCAAGGCCGTGGCCAAGGACACGATCCCGTTCACGCCGTACGCGACCATCAAGGATGCGTTCGCGCTGGTGCTGTTCTTCGCCTTCTTCGCCTACTTCCTGTTCTTCATTCCTAACTATCTGGGCCATGCCGACAACTACATCCCGGCCAACCCGGCCGTAACGCCGGCCCACATCGTGCCGGAATGGTATTTCCTGCCGTTCTACGCGATCCTGCGCGCGGTGCCGGACAAGCTCGGCGGCGTGCTGCTGATGTTCGCGGCCATTGCCGTGCTGGTCGTGCTGCCCTGGCTTGACACCTCCAAGGTCAAGTCGATGAGCTATCGGCCGCTGGCCCGCCAGTGCTTCTGGGCCTTTGCCGTCACCTGCGTCATGCTCGGCTGGCTCGGTTCCCGCCCGGCTGAAGGCATCTACGTGACGCTCAGCCAGCTGTTCACGGCGCTCTACTTCGCCTACTTCCTGATTGCACTGCCGCTGCTCGGTCTTTTCGAGACACCGAAGAAGCTGCCCGGGTCCATCGCCGAGTCGGTGCTGGGCAAGATGAAGGGTGGTTCCGGCGCGGTGGTCGGCGCTGCTGCGTCTGCAGAACCCAACACCAAGGGCTGAGATCATGACATTGTTCCGCACATCCCTGGCGGCTTTCGCTGCCATCATGATCGGGGCCTTCAGTGCCGCCTCCCTGTCTCCGGCCCACGCAGCCGGCGGCGGAACGAAGCCGCCGGCCCATGACTGGAGCTTCGACGGGCCTTTCGGCACCTTCGACCGCGCCCAGTTGCAGCGTGGCTACAAGGTCTACCGCGAGGTCTGCTCGGCCTGCCACGCGATGAGCCTGATGCGCTTCCGCAACCTGTCGCAGAAGGGTGGCCCTGAGTTCACCGAGGCACAGATCCGCGCGCTCGCCGCCGACTTCAAGATCAGCGATGGTCCGAACGAGCAGGGCGAGATGTTCGAGCGGCCCGGCCGCCCATCCGACGCGTTCCCCAAGCCGTTCCCGAACGAGCAGGCCGCCCGCGCGGCCAATGGTGGTGCCTATCCGCTGGATCTTTCCGTGATCGCCAAGGCCCGCAACTATGAGCGCGGCTTCCCGCTGTTCCTGCTGGATATCATCACGCAGTATCAGGAAGGCGGCCCTGACTACCTGAAGGCTCTGCTCACCGGCTACGAAGACCCGCCAAAGGGCGTGGAACTGCTGCCCGGCCAGAACTGGAACAAGTACATGGCCGGCAACATCATCGGCATGCCGAACATGCTGAATGATGGCCAGGTCGAGTATCCGAAGGGGGCGGACGGCAAGTCTCCCGTGCCCGAGACCGCCAAGCAGTATGCCGCCGACGTGGTGGCCTTCCTGATGTGGTCGGCAGAGCCGCACATGGAACAGCGCAAGAGCATCGGCCGTCAGGTCTTCATCTTCCTGCTGCTTTTCGCCGGCCTGCTCTACTTCACCAAGAAGCGCATCTGGTCGCGCTTGCCGGAGCATGCACCGGGCGCTGCTCACTGAGGCTGTCGCCGCTGCATCGTTGCTGAAACAAGAAAGGGCCTCTTGCGAGGCCCTTTTGCTTGCTGGGGACGGCGTGTGCAGGGCCAGTCCGGCCTCAGTTGAAGCCGCCGCCATGCATGCCCCAGAAACCGATGCGGAACAGGCCGCGCAGCACGGCGCCGACTGCGCCGACGGTGAGCATCAGGATGATCATGGCCGGGATGGCCGCGAGGCCGGCCTTGACGAAGAACAGCACGAGGCGTCCGAACGGCATATCGATGCTGGTGAGACTGACGCGCGAGAGCGCGGGCTGGCTGGCTGCTGTGTCCGACATGGTGGCCTCTTGTCCGGTGTTGCCCCGCATGGCGGGAAATCGCTGTTGCTGAAAGTCAGGCAGAACCTATGCTGCGGATCATGCCAGCGGGGGGCTCTCGCCAGCATGGACGTCACCTTACAAAACCGACATGGTCGCAGGATCGGGTATCGCACGTCCAGACGTTGCCGGCCCGGATCTGGACCAGAGGCGAGCACCATATGAATCTGGCTGACACGATCCGCACCATTCCCGATTACCCCAAGAAGGGCATCCTGTTCCGCGACATCACCACGCTGCTGGGCGATGCTCGGGCGTTCCGCCGTTCCGTCGACGAACTGGTGCATCCGTTTGCGGGCGCCAAGATCGACAAGGTGGCCGGGATCGAGGCGCGGGGCTTCATTCTGGGTGGAGCGATCGCCCACCAGTTGTCGGCAGGCTTCGTGCCGATCCGCAAGAAGGGCAAGCTGCCGCATGCCACGATCCGGGTGGCTTATTCGCTGGAATACGGTGTCGACGAGATGGAGATGCACAAGGATGGCGTTCTGCGCGGCGAGCGCGTCATCCTCGTCGATGACCTGATCGCCACCGGCGGCACGGCTGAAGGCGCTGTGAAGCTGCTGAACAGCCTCGGTGCCGAGGTCGTCGCCGCCTGTTTCGTCATCGACCTGCCGGAACTCGGCGGAGCCGACAAGATCCGCAAGCTCGGGGTGCCGGTGCGCACGCTGGTGCAATTCGACGGCCACTAGGGCCCGGCAAGGTTTGCGCCAGCCCTAGACCGGCAGGCGCAGCATGGCGCGCAGGCCACCCATCGGGCTTTCGAGCAGGGCAATGTCGCCGCCATGGCCGCGCGCGATATCCCGCGAGATCGACAGGCCAAGCCCGGACCCGCCCTCGTCGACGTTGCGCGCCTCGTCGAGCCGCACGAAAGGCTTGAAGACCTCCTCGCGCTGGTCTGGCGGAATGCCTGGCCCGTCATCGTCGACCGTCACGATCAGGTAGCGCGCATCATGCGTGGCGGTGATGGCGATGCGGTCGCCATGGCGTGCCGCGTTCGAGACCAGGTTGGTCAGCACCCGGCGGATGGCGTCGGGGCGGATGACCACGACCGGATCACCGATCACGCTGAGGTCCGTGGCGTGGCCCTGCCGCTCGGCGTCGGCCTTCAACTCTTCCAGCAGGCCGCGGATATCAGTCGGCTGCGGGGGCTCGCCGGCTTCGCCACGGGCGAAGGCGAGGTAGGCCTCCAGCATGCGGCTCATCTCGTCGATGTCCTTCTCGATAGCCTCGATCTCCTGCGTGCGTTCGAGCAGTGCCAGCGAGAGCTTGAAGCGCGTCAGGATGGTGCGCAAGTCATGGCTGACGCCGTTCAGCATGGTGGTGCGCTCGCCGAGCGTGCGCTCGATCCGGCGCTTCATCTCAAGGAAGGCGTGCCCCGCCTGCCGCACCTCGGTGGCCCCGCGCGGACGGAACTCGACATCGCGGCCCTTGCCGAAGCTCTCGGCGGCATCAGCCAGCGACAGGATCGGCTTGATCTGGTTGCGCAGGAACAGCACGGCCACTGTCATCAGCACCAGCGAGGTTCCGAGCATCCAGGCGAGGAAGATGTGGCTGTTGGAAGCATAGGCCGCGCTGCGCCGTGCCACCACGCGCATCACGTCTTTGTCCATCTTGACCCTGATCTCGATGAAGTCCGACTGGCCGACCGTGTCGAGCCAGAAGGGCTGCCGGATCTGGAGTTCGAGCTGGCGGCTGAGCGCCTGGTCGAGCAGGGAGAAGAAGGGGCGTGGCCCGGCCGGCGGCAATTCGGCGTTCTTCAGGATGTCGAGGTCGAGATTGAGCCTTTCCTGCGCGATGCGTTGCAGGGTGAGGGAATCCTTGTCCTGCGGGAAGCTCTTGTAGACATCGATCATGGCCGAGATGTCGGCTGTGACGGCGGCGGAGAGGCGGCGCGTCACGAGTTGCCAATGGCGCTCCATGAAGACGTAGGCGACCACGGACTGCAGCAGCACGACCGGCGCGATGACGATCACCAGCGAGCGGCGATAGAGCCCGCGCGGCAGGAAGCTGCCAAGCCAGCGCATCGGCCCGTTGGTGGACCTCAGCGCATGGCGGCTGGCGCGGGACGAGGCGCCGACCGCCCCTGTCAGCGAGGCATAGGCCTGCCCGACCAGGCGGCCCGCCTGTGCCAGTGTGCCCACGACCTTGCCGCCGGTTGCCATCTCACGCCCGATCGATGACGAGGCGATAGCCGACGCTGCGCACTGTCTGAAGCAGCAGCGGGTCGGCCGGATCACGTTCGATCTTGCGGCGCAGGCGGTTGATCTGCACGTCGACCGTGCGCTCGTTGGCGGGGCCTTCCTCGCCACCGCCCAGTTCGTCGCGGGAGACGGGCTCGCCCTGGCGCGAGGCCAGCAGCGACAGGATTTCGCGCTCGCGCTCGGTCAGCCTCACCGTCTCATCGCCACGCCTCAGTTCGCCCCTGTCCAGCCAGTAGATGAACTGGCCGAATTTGACGAAATCGGGCCGGGCTGCCGCCTCCGACATGGGGGAGGACAACGGGCTGCGCTTGAGGATGTTGCCCAGGCGCAGCAACAATTCGCGCGGCTCGAACGGCTTGGGCAGATAGTCATCGGCGCCGATCTCCAGCCCGGTGACCCGGTCGGCGGCGTTGGCGCGGGCGGTCAGCATCAGGATCGGCACGCGCGACGTGGTGCGGAGGCGACGGGCGAAGTCAAAGCCGTTCTCGCCGGGCATCATCACGTCCAGCACCAGCGCGTCGAAGCTCAGGTTGGCCAGCCGCGCGCTGGCATCGGCAGCGTTGGCCGCCGCCGTGATGCGATAGCCATTCTCGCCGAGAAAGCGCGAGAGCAGGTCACGCAGGCGGCGGTCATCATCGACCACCAGCACATGTGGTGCCTCATCGGGCAGGGGTTCGCGGGGTTTGGATGCCATCAGCCGACCGGCCCCTTGCGGATACGGGAGAGCACCTGCTTGCGCTCCTGAGGATCGATCATCGCCGTCAGGTAGGCCTCGATGGCCGGATGGGCTGCGGCGGGCACGTTGTTCAGTGCCTGCCGGATACGCTCGCCCTGCACGGCGGCGAGCCTTGCTGCCAGCGCATGGCCGCTGGCGGTGGCATGGAGGTGGCGCTGGCGGCGATCGGCCTGCCCGGTGCGGACCTCGATGAAGGCTGTGCCGACCAGTTCCTTGAGGACGCGGTTGAGGCTCTGTTTGGTGATCTTGAGGATGTCCAGCAATTCGGCAATGGTCAGGCCGGGGTTGCGGTTGACGAAGTGCAGCACGCGGTGGTGGGCGCGCCCGAAATCAAGCTCGGCAAGGATGCGGTCAGGATCGCTGACGAAATCACGGTAGGCGAAGAAGAACAGTTCGATCAGCTCATAGGGCAGGGCTCCGCCGGCCCGCGCCTTTGGCTCGTTGTCGACCTGGGCTCCGACCTTGCCCCGAACCGTCGGCGACTCCATCATGGGTCTCCCATATACGTCAGCCTTATTGACATATCTCAGTCGGTTCGTTACCCGTCAAGTCCACCGCGCGACATGAAAGATCGTTTTCCAGCCGGTGCAGCATACAAACATGACAATGCCGCAGGCAGAACGCGGCGACAACAGGGAGGTTACCATGGCTATCATTCCTTTCGATGACCGCGATGGTGTCATCTGGATGGATGGCAAGGTGATCCCATGGCGGGATGCCAAGATCCACGTGCTCAGCCATGGCCTGCACTATGGCTCTTGTGTGTTCGAGGGCGAGCGCGCCTATGACGGCGTGATCTTCAAGTCCACCGAGCATTCGGTCCGGTTCCGCAAGTCCGCCGAACTGATGGACTTCGAGATCCCCTATTCGGTCGAGGAACTGAACGCAGCCAAGGACGAGGTTGTGCGCCTGTCCGGCGGCGGTGACCAGTATGTCCGCCCCGTTGCCTGGCGTGGCTCGGAGATGATGGCCGTGTCGGCCCAGCACAGCAAGATCCATGTCGCCATCGCGACCTGGGTGTGGCCCTCGATGTTCGACATCGAAACCAAGATGAAGGGCATCAAGCTCGACATCGCCGAGTTCCGCCGGCCGGACCCGCAATGCGCGCCCGTGCACGCCAAGGCGGCCGGCCTTTACATGATCTGCACGATCTCCAAGCACAAGGCCGAGAAGAAGGGCTATGCCGACGCGATGATGCTGGACTGGCAGGGCCGCGTCGCCGAGTGCACCGGGGCCAACATCTTCTTCATCAAGGATGGCGTGATCCACACCCCGATCGCCGACTGTTTCCTCAATGGCCTGACCCGCCAGACCGTTCTGGCGCTGGCAGCGGCGCAGGGCATGGAGGTGGTCGAGCGCCGGATCATGCCGGAGGAACTGGCCAGCTTCAACGAGTGCTTCATCGTCGGCTCTGCCGCCGAGGTCACGCCTGTCGCCGAGGTCGGGCCCTACAGCTTCAAGCCCGGCAACATGAGCCGCGCCATGGTCGAGGCCTACGCCGACGCCGTGAGGCCGAAAAGCAAGGCGGCCTGAGCGCTGTCCATCGGTGTCATCCCGGCCTTGAGCCGGGATGACGTCGTGTGCGCGTGTGCGACATCCGTGAACTGCAATTCTGAGGTTTGCGATCCCGGTTCGAGGCCAGGACAACGCGCCGCTTGATTTGACTTCATCGCGGCCTGATCACAAGTGGGCTACGCTTGCGCCAACTCGCTGGAGGTCCCCCATGACGGACGAACGCATCCGCGCGCTGGCGCATGAGCTGCTGGAAAGCGGTGTGGAACATCTGAGCGAAACCCAGCGCCGCGCCATCATGCACATCGCCCAGAAACGGCATGTCTCGCGCAATGCCAGCCAGCACTATGACGAGGAGATGACCTTCGGCCAGCGGCTGTCCGACAGTGTGGCCAAATGGGGCGGGTCGTGGTTCTTCGTCAGCGGTTTCGGGATTTTCCTTGTCGCCTGGGCCCTGCTCAACTCCTGGCTGCTGACCAGCGACGCTCGTTTTGACCCGTATCCCTACATTTTCCTCAATCTCATCCTGTCGATGATCGCGGCGATCCAAGCCCCGATCATCATGATGAGCCAGAACCGGCAGGCAGCGAAGGACAGGATCGAGGCGCAGCTCGACTATGAGGTGAACCTGAAGGCCGAACTCGAGATCATGTCGCTGCATGACAAGCATGACCGGATGCATGCCATTCTGGAGCAGATCGCAGCACGAAAGGTTTAGTCGCGCCCTCACCACCGCGCGGCGGCGGTGTCATCCTCGGCCTTGGCCTCGACCCAGGCACCGATCGAGCCATCGATCAGGTGCTCGCGCTTCCAGAACGGCGCGCGGGTCTTGAGGTAGTCCATCATGAAGTCGGCGGCCTCGAACGCGGCCCTGCGGTGGGCGGAGGCGGCGATCACCAGCACGATGTCTTCGCCCGGTGCGATCATGCCGAAGCGGTGGATCGCGGTCAGCCCCAATAGCGGCCAGCGAGCCAGCGCGGTCTGGGCCACGCGCCCGATCTCGTCCTCGGCCATGCCGGGATAGTGTTCCAGCTCCAGCGCTCTCAGCCGCCCGCCCTCGTCACGGCACAGGCCGGTGAAGGCGACAATGCCGCCGATGTCAGCCCGGCCCGCCGTCAGTCGCGCTGTCTCAGCCGGCACATCGAAGGGATCGCGCTGGATGCGGATCGTTGCGCCATGTACCGATCTGCCCTGCACCTTATCCCCCCGTCATCGGCGGGAAGAAGGCGATCTCGCGGGCGTCGCCCAGCGCGGCATCGTGCGGCGCATGGGTCTTGTCGAGTGCAACACGGATCACCGAGGCGTGTTCGAAGGCATAGGCATATTCCTCGCCACGCGTCTTCTGCCAGTCGAGCAGGGCCGCCACGGTGGTGATCGAGGCCGGCAGGTCGACGGTTTCTTCGGGCTTGCCGACGCGTTCGCGCACCCAGGCGAAATAGACGAGCTTGGTCATGTTTCGTGTCAGCCCTTCGGCTTTTCGTCCTCGGCCACCAGATAGCGGATGCCGGAGCGGAAGTAATCCCAGCCCGTGTAGATGGTGAGCACGGCAGCCAGCCACAACAGCACGATGCCGATGATGATGGTGCCGGGCAGCACCGCTTCCCCCGCCGGGCCGGCAATGAGAAAGCCCACCGCCACAAGCTGGGCTGCTGTCTTCCATTTGGCCACCCGGCTGACCGGCACCGAGACCTTGAGTTCGGCGAGGAACTCGCGCAGGCCCGAGACAAGGATTTCGCGGCACAGGATGATGATCGCCGCCCACAGCGACAGGCCTGCAATGGTCTGGTCGGCGGCCAGCATCAGCAGGCAGGAGGCCACGAGCAGCTTGTCGGCGATCGGATCGAGCATGCGGCCAATCGCCGATTGCTGGTGCCAGGCGCGGGCGAGATAGCCGTCGAAATAGTCGGTTACGGCGGCGATGACATAGATCGCCAGCGCGATCCAGCGCACCCAGTCCTCGCGCGGCCAGAACAGCAGGCCGACCACAGCCGGGATGGCCAGGATGCGCCCATAGGTGAGCAGATTGGGCACTGAAAAGGGCCCCGGTCGTCTCACACTGTCCGGCAGAATCGTCATGGGCCTACACAATAGCGATGTGATGTGACGGTCAACTGAACGGGCCAGACGCAGCAGGCCAAGCTCGCGTTCTGTGGGGCCTGTCAGGCAATGGTCACTGCCGTGCCGGAGGCCGAGACCATCAGCATCGACTCGCCCGAGCCGAGTGCGCCGTAGTCGAGATCGACGCCAATGATGGCATTGGCCCCGCGTGCCCGCGCTTCAGATTCAAGTTCGGCCAGCGCCGCGTCGCGGGCATCGCGCAGCACCTTCTCGTAGCTGCCGGAGCGGCCGCCGACCACATCGCGGATCGATGCGAAGAAATCCCGGAAGATGTTGGCGCCCATGATGGTCTGGCCGGTGACGACGCCGTGGTAGCTCAGGATGCGGCGGCCTTCGATGCTGTTCGTGGTGGTGACGATCATGGCGGGTTCTCCTGGCTAGCTTTCGTGGAAATGGTCATGCACCGCTTTTGCGGTGGCCATGTTGACGCCCGGCGCTCTGGCGAGATCCTCCAGCGAGGCGCGCTGGATGGCTTTCAGCGTGCCGAAATGCAGCAGCAGAGCCCGCTTGCGGGTGGGGCCGATGCCGGCAATCTCGTCGAGCGGATTGGTCATCGTGTCGCGCTTGCGCCTGGCCCGATGGCTGCCGATGGCGAAGCGGTGCGCCTCATCGCGCAGGCGCTGGATGAAGTAGAGGGCCGGATCGCGCGGCGGCAGCTTGAACGGCTCGCGCCCCGCAGCAAAGAAGGTCTCGCGCCCGGCATTGCGATCCTCGCCCTTGGCGATGGCGACCAGCGGAATATCCAGCAGGCGCAATTCGGTCATCACGGCCCGCGCCGCCTCAAGCTGGCCCTTGCCGCCATCGATGATGACGAGGTCGGGCGCGGAGGGGAAGGCGGTCTGGTCGATGTGTTCTTCGACGGGATCGTCATTGCTTCGCTCCGCTTGCAATGACGTGTCCACGCCCCCGGTCTGCGCTGCCACAAAGTCCGTCACGGCACTAGCTGCCCGCTCCTTCACCAGCCGCGAAAAGCGGCGCGTCAGCACCTCGCGCATCATGCCGTAGTCATCGCCGGCGGTGGTGTCGGTGCTGATGTTGAAGGTGCGGTAATGGGCCTTCATGAACCCGTCCGGGCCAGCCACCACCATGCCGCCGACCGCGTTGGTGCCCATGATGTGGGAGTTGTCGTAGACCTCGACGCGCCGCGGCGGCTTTTCGAGGCCGAACGCCTCGCCGAGGGCGGCGAGCAGCCGGGTCTGGGCCGTGGTGTCGGCGAGCTTGCGGCCGAGCGCCTCGCGGGCATTCTTGAGCGCCATCTCGACGAGATCGCGCTTCTCGCCCCGCTTGGGTGCGGCGACCTCGACCTTGTGGCCCATGCGCGCGCTGAGGGCTGCGGCGAGCAGATCGATATCCTCGATCTCGTGAGAGATCAGCACCAGGCGCGGCGCCGGCTTGTCGTCGTAGAACTGGGCGATGATCGAGGCCAGCACTTCGGGGACAGGCAGGTTGCGGTCGGCCCGCGGGAACAGGGCGCGGTTGCCCCAGTTCTGGAAATTGCGGAAGAAGAAGATCTCGACGCAGAACTGCCCGGCCTGCTCGTCGATGGCAAAGACATCGGCCTCCTCGACGCCTTGCGTGTTGATGTCCTGGCTCGATGTCACGGCGGAGAGCGCGGCCAGCCGGTCGCGGTAGCGCGCGGCGGTTTCGAACTCCATGTCCTCGGAGGCCTGCTGCATGCGTCGGGCGAGTTCCTGCTTCACGCCACTGGCGCGGCCCGACAGGAAGTCGCGCGCCTCGTCCGTGAGCTTGCCATAGTCCGCCAGCGAGATTTCGCCGGTGCAGGGGGCGGCGCAGCGCTTGATCTGGAACAGCAGGCAGGGGCGGGTGCGGTTGTCGTAGTAGCTGTCCGAGCAGGAGCGCAGCAGGAAGGCCTTCTGCAGCGCGTCGATGGTGCGCTTCACCGCCCAGGCCGAGGCGAACGGGCCAAAATAGTCGCCCTTGCGCTGGCGCGAGCCGCGATGCTTGGTGATCTGCGGCGCGGCGTGGTCGCCGGTCAGCAGAATGTAGGGGAAGGACTTGTCGTCGCGCAGCAGCACGTTGTAGCGCGGCCGGAGCTGCTTGATCAGGTTCGATTCCAGCAGCAGCGCCTCGGTCTCGGTGCCGGTGGTGACGAACTCCATCTGCGCCGTCTCGGCGATCATCCGCGCCACGGCATTGGTGTGGGCGCGCCCGGCGGCATACTGGCCGACGCGTTTCTTCAGATTCTTGGCCTTGCCGACATAGAGCACGTCGCCGGCGGCATCGAACATGCGGTAGACGCCCGGCGCGTTCGGAAGGTTGCGCACGAAGCCGGCGATGATCTCGGTGCCGGCCTTCAGCCGCTCGGGCACGGCGGCAAGATCGGGCGCATCCACGAGGTCGGCGTCATCGGCCAAGGCGAGGCCGTTGCCGATCTCGTCGCCGGACTCATCCTCCGGCATGTCGTCGCTGCGGTTGCGGCCCATGGGCTGATGTAGTCGCAAGCAGGGTGGCTGGCCAAGGGGGCGAGACGGTTTTCGGCGCATTCGCCGGGCGTGTGCCGCACAGGCAGGCTGTCATTCACAGTGTTTGAAGGTTACGCGCCCTTCCCGAGTCGACTCGGGCTGCCGGCAACGCTATGAGCCGACTGAACCACACAAGCCCCGCGCGCAATTGCCCTGCGCGCAACCGCTTCGAGGCCCTGACATGGCGCGTGCAACCCGATGAAACTGATTGCCGGCAATTCGAACCGTCCGCTGGCTGAGGGTGTCGCGAGCTATCTCGGCATCTCGCTGGCCAAGGCGCAGGTCAAGCGCTTCGCGGACATGGAAGTCTTTGTCGAGATCCAGGAAAACGTGCGCGGCGAGGATGTCTTCATCCTGCAAAGCACCTCCTTTCCTGCCAATGACCACCTGATGGAATTGCTGATCATCACGGATGCGCTGCGCCGCTCCTCGGCCAAGCGCATCACCGCCGTGCTGCCCTATTTCGGCTATGCGCGGCAGGACCGGAAGCCCGGTCCGCGCACGCCCATTTCGGCCAAGCTTGTCTCGAACCTGATCACCCATGCCGGGGCCGACCGCGTGCTGACGCTCGATCTGCATGCCGGGCAGATCCAGGGCTTCTTCGACATCCCGGTCGACAATCTCTACAGCGCACCGATCATCGCGCGTGACATCAAGCAGCGGCTCAACCTCAAGAACGTGATGGTGGTCTCGCCCGATGTGGGCGGGGTGGTGCGCGCCCGCGCGCTGGCCAAGCGCATCGACGCGCCGCTCGCCATTGTCGACAAGCGCCGCGAGCGGGCCGGCGAGTCCGAGGTGATGAACATCATCGGCGATGTCGAGGGCATGACCTGCATCCTGATCGACGACATCGTCGATTCAGGCGGCACCCTGTGCAACGCCGCAGAGGCGCTGCTGAAGAACGGGGCCGCCGACGTCTACGCCTATTGCACCCACGGGGTGTTCTCGGGCGGGGCTGTCAGCCGCATCTCGCAGAGCAAGATCAAGGAATTCGTGGTGACGGATTCGATCATGCCGACCGAAGCGGTCAAGGTCGCCCGCAACATCCGCACCCTGCCGATTGCGGAACTGCTGGGCGAAGCGATCAAGCGGACGGCGACTGAAAGTTCGGTGTCGAGCTTGTTTGATTGAGGGTTGTGTTGATGATGCACAACCCAAGAATTGTGCATCAGTGGGATAACCGCGTTGTGACTCTCCCAAGCACGGGGACCCATCCTTGATCGACGCTCTCCTCTCACCCGCACTCTTCGCCTTCTTTGTCGCGGCCGCCTCGCCGGGGCCGGCGACTTTGGCGGTTTCGACCACTGCAATGGCAGGCGGCGCGAGGGCAGCTGCGCTGTTGGGCGTTGGTCTGGCGGTCGGTCTGGGGTTCTGGGGACTGGTCGCAGCAGCGGGGCTGGGCGCAGTGCTTGTCCAATCCTCCATCGCGCTCACTGTCCTGCGCTGGTTCGGAGGCGCTTATCTGCTCTGGCTTGCGTGGCAATCGGCACGCAGCGCGATGGTGCCCGTCGCCGGGGTGGACCACATCGCTCCCGCCTCCGGCAGCAAGCTCATGTTACGGGGGCTTGTGCTCAACCTCAGCAATCCGAAGGCTGTGCTGGCCTGGATCTCCGTCCTCGCCCTCGGTGTCGGGTCGGCAGAAGGCAACGCGGGCTTGGCAATGACAACCGCTCTCTGCGCGGTGCTCGGCCTGGTCATTTATCTCGCTTATGCCGTCCTGTTCTCGCAGGCGGCCATCCGGTCCGCGTATAGCCGGGCGCAGCGGGCAATCGACGGCATGGTCGCTGCATTCTTCGGGTACTCGGGCCTTAAACTGATCCTGACGCGGCCTGACGCGGCCTGACGCGAGCTGAACCGCGCATCGAGGCCGCCCGCAACATCCGCACCCTGCCGATTGCGGAACTGCCGGCCGAAGCGATCAAGCGGATGGAGACCGAGAGCAGCGTGTCGAGCTTGTTTGATTGAGGGGGGGGAGTCCGAATAGCTGGCCCCAGCCTGCAGCGTCCGGCCTTGCGACAAGGCTCGTCTCAGCGGGCGCGCTGCATCAGCAATGGGCGGCCACCTTCGGCCTTCCGCTTGGCAAAGCCCTCCGCTGTGAGGGCAAAGCCGAGGCTTTCACCATCCGGGCCGTACAGCACGAGATGCGGCCCCTCGATGCGCCATGACGCCAGCTTCAGCCTTGCAATGGCGCTGTCGCAGCCGGACGCAAGGGTCAAAGCGCGGGTATCCTGACCGGGCTGCGATGTGCGCTCGGTGAAGGTCACCAGACACATCGGCGCACCGCCCGGACGGCGAATTTCCCAACGACCGAAGACGGCCTCGGCATGGGGCAGGCGATCGACACCCCGCACGGCCGGCACCATCAGCAGGTTCTGCCGCCGGTCGGTCAGGATGGCGGTGTCGTCCTCGTTGAAGGTGGCGACGGTCTTGCGTGTCGCATCGCGCAGCACCACGCCCTCGCCAAGGTCCCAGGCGGCGGCATTGGCGATCAGCGGCAGGCTTTGCGCGCAGCTTTCCACCCCCCGGATGACCCGCCCGCCAATGGTTCGGTCCGCATCGAGCGTGACAATGCAGCCCGGCTGGCCGTTTGGAGCGGCGATCAGCCAGCGGCCTGTCTGGGCGCGGTAGAGGTCATCCGCCTGTGCGTGGACCGGGCTGGCCATGCCGCTCGACAGAGCGACGGCGAGAGCAAAACCGGCAAGGGCAGCACGGCCATGCGGCGGGACCTGCATCAAGCTGTCCAGTCTGAGCCTCCGTGGGCGCTTTCCTTGCCGCAATGCCTTTGCCCTACTGCTTGACCATTTCCACGCGCCGGTTGCGTGTACGCCCCTCGTCGGTGTCGTTGGTCGAAACGGGCGCTGCCATGCCCACGCCTTGCGGTGTCAGCCGGTTGGCGGCGATGCCCTGGCTTGCCAGAGCCGCCACCACCGAGGTTGCCCGCCGACGGGAGAGATCGACGTTATAGTCCAGCGCGCCCTGGCTGTCGGTGTGGCCGACGATGAGCACGCGCATCGCCGGATTTCCGCGCAGATAGGCAACCATTTCGGCAATCTGGGGCTGGCTCTCGGGCTTGATCTCGGCGCGGGCGGTGTCGAACAGGATGGCATAGATGGCAACCTTGCCGTCGCGTGCCATGGATGTGCCCATGGCACTGGCGTTGACCGTCTCCATGCGCTGCTCGCGGGCCTTGGTCTCGAGAATGTTGACGATGGCGATCGTGCGTCCGCTCCAGCCGCCCGAGCGGCAGTCGGACCCCGAACTGTAATCCCCCACCGCATAGCTCAGCACCGACACGAAGCCCGCATCGCCTGCCAGTTGCAGGGTGGCGAAGCGTTGCGCCGTGCGGTTGCCATTGTCGACGGCACAGGCCACCGGGTTGCCGCGCCCGGTGGGCACATCGTCGCCGGGCATGGCCAACTGGATGAGGCCCGACGCGCCACCGCCTGCGAGCGCGCCGTATCGTGTCTCTCCGCCGCAGTTGCTGTCAGCGCACTCGTAGAGCGCGCTGCCGCCGGCATCCCGGACGAGTTGCTGGTACCCTCTGATCACCTCCAGCGGCGAACGCCCCTGCGGGATCAGATAGACCAGCCGGGTGCGGCGGCCCTCCGCTGTTCGCGCCTCGCGCGGCAGGAACAGGGCATTGTTGCGCTTGTCCGACCTGTCGGGAACGCGCACCAGCGGGCCGGTCACCACCACCTGCTCGTCGAAGGCCGCGAACGATCCGCCGGCGATGATGCTGCCGGCATAGCGCTGGAAGCCCTGCGGCTCACGCACGCTGCCCATGTCTGCTGCCGGAATCTGCCCGGGCGCTGCCACAGGGCGCGGCTGTGCCTCGACCCGTTCTCCGGCGAACGCCGCGATGATCAGGGCGAACATCATCCAGAACCGGACCGTCATCGAGAACCGGACCATCCCCAACCCCCTCTTGCTCGCATCAGAAAAGCACGATGGGCTTTTTTGCGGCAAGGGGTTTTCCTGCGATCGGGATCCCAGAATGGCGGTGGCAGTGTCAGGCCGCAGTGTTTCTGACCCGCGCCCCCACGCTTGCCACCTACCGCCTTCCGCGTTATACGCGCGCTGCCCTCTCCAGACACCCTTGGAGGCTAGGGGGCGCTGCCGCCTTTGGCCTGATGCCGGGCGGCGGTTTCATTTCGTGAAGGATCAAACACATGTCCGCTGTGAAGCAGATCAAGGCTTCGGCGCGCGCGTCTGGTGGCAAGGGGGCCGCCCGCGCAGTTCGTCGTACTGGCAAGATTCCCGCCGTGATTTACGGTGGTGGTGAAGCCGCTCTCCCCATCGCGCTCGACTATGCCCAGACCAACCGTCTGATCTATGCCGGCCACTTCCTGACCACCGTGTTCGAAATCGACGTGGACGGCACCAAGGTGCGCGCCATCCCGCGTGATTTCCAGCTCGAGCCCGTCAAGGACACGCCGCTGCATGTCGACTTCCTGAGGCTCACCGGCTCCACCGCGATCCGCGTGGTCGTGCCGATCCATGTCAGCGGCCAGGAGCAGTCCCCCGGCGTCAAGCGCGGCGGCATGGTGCAGATCGTCGAGCACACGCTCGAACTGATGGCACCGGGCGACAACATCCCGGACAACATCGACATCTCGGTGGCGGCGCTCAACATCGGTGGCTCGATCCACCTCGCAGACATCACGCTGCCGGCAGGCTGCAAGGCCATCACCCGCGAGAACCTGACCCTCGTCGCCGTTTCGACCCCGACCAAGATGGTCGAGGCCCTGACCAGCGCCGTGGCGGCTCCTGCTGCTGCTGCCCCTGCCAAGGCTGCGCCCGCCAAGGGCTGAGAACAGCCGGCCGTTGCTGCCATCATGACGGCCGGGCCAGCCCCGGCCGTTTTTCGTTGGAGAACTGTTGTCTCTGGAGACATGCAAGATGCTGCTGCTTGTCGGCCTCGGCAATCCGGGCGCGCGCTATGCGGGCAACCGGCACAATATCGGCTTTCTGGCGCTCGATGGCATCGCCCGCTCGCTGCGCGCCCAGCCATGGCGGCAGCGCTTCCACGGCGAGGTGGCGGAGGCCGCCATCGGGCAGGACAAGGCGCTGCTGCTGAAGCCGCTGACCTTCATGAACCTGTCGGGGCAGGCGGTGGCCGAAGCGGCGCGGTTCTACAAGATCGAGCCTGCGAACGTCATTGTCTTCCACGACGAACTCGATCTGGCGCCGGGCAAGCTGAGGGTGAAGCTCGGCGGCGGCAATGCCGGCCACAATGGCCTGCGCTCGATCACCGCCTCGATCGGCAACGAGTATCGCCGGGTGCGGATGGGCATCGGCCATCCGGGCGACAAGGCACTGGTCCATGCCTATGTGCTGAACGACTTCGCCAAGGTCGAGCAGCCCTGGGTCGAGGACCTGATCCGTGCCTGCGCGGACCATGTCGGGCTGCTGGCTCAGGGCGATGATGGTCATTTCCAGACCAAGGTCGCGCTGACGATGGACCAAAAAGGCTGGACAGATGTCGCCCGCGTGGGCGAGAAGCCGAGCAACTGAGATCAGGAGTGCCCGATGGGCTTCAAATGCGGAATTGTCGGCCTGCCCAATGTCGGCAAGTCGACCCTGTTCAACGCGCTGACGCAGACCGCGGCGGCGCAGGCGGCGAACTACCCGTTCTGCACCATCGAGCCGAACGTGGGCGACGTGGCGGTGCCGGACGCGCGGCTGGATACGCTGGCCAGCATCGGCAAGTCGCAGGTGATCATCCCGACACGCATCACCTTCGTCGACATCGCCGGCATCGTGCGCGGGGCCTCGAAGGGGGAGGGGCTGGGCAACCAGTTCCTCGCCAACATCCGCGAGGTTGACGCCATCGTGCATGTGGTGCGCTGCTTCGAGGATGGCGACATCACCCATGTCGAGGGCAAGGTCGATCCGCTCGCCGACATCGAGACCATCGAGACCGAACTGATGCTGGCCGACCTCGACAGCCTGGAAAAGCGCGTCGTCAGCCTGGAGAAGAAGGCCCGCTCCGGCGACAAGGATTCCAAGGAGCAACTGGCGCTGATCTCGAAGGCGCTGGTGCTGCTGCAGGAGGGCAAGCCTGCCCGCCTGACCCAGCGCACGGCGGAGGAGGAGCGCTCCTTCCAGATGCTGCAACTGCTGACCTCCAAGCCGGTGCTCTACGTCTGCAATGTCGAGGAAGCCTCGGCCGACAAGGGCAACGCCTTCTCGGCCCGCGTCTTCGCGCGCGCGGCGGAAGAGGGCGCGCGCGCCTGCGTGGTCTCCGCCAAGATCGAGAGCGAGATCGCGGTGATGCCAGCCGACGAGCAGGCGGACTTCCTCGAAGCGGTTGGCCTGCCGGAGCCCGGCCTCAACCGCGTCATCCGCGAGGGCTATGCCCTGCTCGGCCTGATCACCTATTTCACCGTCGGGCCGAAGGAAGCGCGGGCCTGGACCGTGTCGAAGGGCACCAAGGCCCCGGCGGCGGCGGGTGTGATCCACACCGATTTCGAGAAGGGTTTCATCCGCGCCGAGACCATCGCCTATGCCGACTATACGGCGCTGAACGGCGAGGCAGGCGCGCGCGATGGCGGCAAGCTCAGGCTCGAAGGCAAGGAATATGTGGTGGCCGACGGCGACGTGCTGCATTTCCGCTTTGCCAACTGAGAACGCCCGGCCATGACGCAGTTCTTCGAGGATTTCGCGGTCGGAGATGAAGCCAGCTATGGCCGGATGCCGGTCAGCGCCGAGGACATCATCGCCTATGCCAGCATCTTCGATGCGCAGGATTTCCACATCAATGCCGAGAAGGCAGCGTCGACATTCGTGGGCGGCCTGATCGGCTCTGGCTGGCACACATCCGCGCTGATGATGCGGATGATGACCGAGGGCTTCCTGCTGGACAGCGCCGGCATGGGCGCGCCCGGCCTCGAGGAACTGAAGTGGCTGCGCCCGGTGCGGCCCGGCGATGTGCTGAGCATGCGCCACACGGTGCTGGAGCGGAAGGAAAGCCGCTCGCGGCCCGATATCGGGCTGGTGCGCTTCCGTTTCGAGGTGCTCAACCAGAACGCCGAGCCCGTGCAGGAAGTGACCAACTGGATCATTTTCGGTCGGCGCGGGCAGGTCGCGGTTCCGAGCTTCCGCGCGCCGCCTGCGCCGTGGCGATATGTGCCGCCCGCAGCGATGGGCGCGCTGGAACCTGCGCCCGGCGAGATCAAGCCGATTCCGATGTTTGACGACGTGATGATCGGGGAGCGGACGGAGCTTGGGCGGTTCACCTTCACGCCCGATGACATCGTCGCCTTTGCCAGCGCTTTCGATCCGCAGCGCTTCCACCTTGATGAAATGGCGGCCAAGGCCTCGCTGTTCGGCGGGCTCTGCGCCTCGGGCTGGCACACGGGCGCGGTCTGGATGCGGCTGATGGTGGCGCATCGTCGGCGGGTTCAGGCGCTGATGGGCGATACCATGCCGAAGCTCGGTTCTTCCCCCGGCTTCAAAAACCTGAAGTGGCTCAAGCCTGTGTTTGCGGGCGATACGATCAGCTATGCCACCAGCACGACAGACAAGCGGGCCTCCGCCTCGCGGCCCGGCTGGGGTCTGGTCTTCCACCACAACACCGGCATCAACCAGCGGGGTGAGACAGTGTTCATGTTCGACGGCTGCGTGTTCTGGCAGCGCTGAGGCGGCTCATCAATACAGCCGGCCACCATTGGGCACGCCATGGCCCGGCTGCAACAGCACCACCTCGCCGTCCGAATCGGGCACGCCAAGGGTCAGCACCTCGGACATGAACTTGCCGATCTGGCGTGGCGGGAAGTTGACCACGGCCAGCACCTGCCGGCCCGGCAGGGTCTCGACCGTGTAATGCCGCGTGATCTGGGCTGAGGTCTTCCTGATGCCGAGTTCAGGGCCGAAATCGATCCAGAGCTTGATGGCCGGCTTGCGCGCTTCCGGATAGGGGGCGGCCTCGATGATGGTGCCGACACGGATGTCGACCTTCATGAAGTCGTCGAAGCTGATCGGACAGGAGGGCGCGCGGGCATCCATTCCGAAGGCGCTCGCTCAGACGGCGGTGACTGTGTCGTCGCTGGCCCCTTCAGCGCGCTCGCGGCGGCGCATGCGCGGGGCGCGCTCGCAGATCGCCTCGGCCAAAGAGCGGAACGGAGCGGCGAGGCGCCGCACATCCTCTGCCATGCCAAGCACGCGGCCGCCGCGCTTCAGTTCGCGGTCGAGCGTGGCCATGGTCTGGGCCATGCTCTCGTCCGTGTCATCCAGCCAGGTGTCGGCGGTGCGGGCAAAGACCAGCACAGCGCCCTGGATCTTCAGCATGCCGAGGGCATCCTCGACCGGAATGCCGACCGAGCCGAGCAGGTAGCGCCATGAATTCAGGGCCGACTGGTTGAGGGCCGCCGCGGCAAGCGGATCACGGCGCATGGCGCGGCGGATCTCGACCAGGGCCGGCTTGTAGGGCGCCATGGCGTCGATGCGGCGCATGACCAGATCAAAGACCCGCTCATGGGCCGGTTCGCCGACCAGATCGGGATTGGCGTTGTCGAGCACGGCCTTGTCGAGCATGCGGCCAAAGCCTGCAAGCATCGCGCCCTTGGAGGGGAAAAGATCGCGCAGCACGGAGAGCGGCATGTCGGCTTTCAGCGCGACGTCCGCAAGCTCCACCTCGGCCCAGCCGCGCTCGGCCACCAGCGCCATCAGCGCCTCGACGGCGCGGGTGCGCGGATCGGCCTTGGGGGCAGCGGCCTCGTTCGCGCTCGCGGGTTTCTTCGCCATGACGGGCTCCTGTGTCGTGTCACCTGAACATAAGCTGAGTGCGGTCCTGCGGAAAGGGGCGGCATGTCGCGCCCGGGCCGGAGAAGGCGCGCTACCAGGCGATGGGCGTGCCGTCATGGTTGCGGAACTGGCCGCTGAGGCTCATGTCGAGTTGCCCGGCCAGTGCTGCGATGCCGGCCACGCTGTCACCGACGCTGATGTCGGCTTCCCCGCCGCCCATGTCGGTCCTGACCCAGCCCGGATGCACGAGCAGCACCGGGATGCCGCGCGGGCGCAGCGCATCGGCCAGCCCGAGCATGACCTTGTTCACCGCCGCCTTGGACGCGCGATAGGCGACCGCGCCGGCATGGCTCCCGGCGAGCGAGCCCATGCGGCTGGTGATGGTGATGATCTTGCCCTTTGCGGTCTCGATCTGCGGCAGGAAGGCCTGGCTGACGCGCAAGGGCCCAAGCGTGTTGACCCCCAGAACCTCGGCAAAGGCATCGAAGTCCATGTCGAGCGCATCCTGCCCCGGTGATTGGCCGGACCGTGGGCCATAGATGCCGGCATTGTTGACCAACACGTCGACCGGTCCTGTCACGGCGGCCGCTGCAGCCGCGACGCTGGCCTTGTCGCTGACATCAAGACCGAGGATTGTCAGCCTGTCGCCATGCAGGTCCTTCTGCGCTGCCAGCGACTCGGCGCGACCGGGCTCGCGCACGCCGGCAATGACATGGTCGCCGCGCTTGAGAACCAGGCTGGCCAGGCCCAGCCCGATGCCGCGGTTGGCACCTGTGATCAACCATGTCGACATGCACGCAACTCCAGGACCAAAACCAAATGCGGGGGTTTGAACCCCCGCATGGCTACTCTGCTGACGGTTGGCGCGCGGTCAACGCGCTGGCCAAAACGCGGTCAATGGCCTTGCGCTCACTTTGCCTTCAACAGGGCCTCGACATCAAGCAGCACCATTTCGTTATCGTCGGCCTGGTTGGGCTCGCGCGACGAGGAGAAGGGCAGGTTGTTGTCGTTGCCGACCACGATGTGCTTGCCATCTACCACATCGACATTCTCGATGGTGAAGAAGGGGAAGGTGAGCACGCCGTCGTTCAGTGGCTTGCGGGCCTTCTTGTCGGGGTCCTGGATCTTCATCAGGTCGATATGGCCGATCTTGCGCACCGGGCCATTGGCCATGGCAGGCGTCATCTCGATCTTGACGATGCGTTTGAACTTCGCCGGATCATGGAAGCAGGTTTCAGCGCGCTGGCCGGCGGGGCAAACCTTCGCGCCGACACCTTCGGCATTGTCCCGCTCGATCACCAGCGCGGTGGTCGCGTCGAGCATGTTGATGTCGCCGATGGCGGTTGCGCCGGGTTCGAGCACATACTTGAAGTGACGGCCTGTCCACTTTTCCTCCGCGACGGAGAATTCGAGGATGCGCAGCACGGTGCGGCCATCGGCGGTCTTTTCCCAATCCTTCTTCTCGGCATCCCAGACCGGACCTTCGAGAAGGCCATAGATGAACTTGCCATCCGGCGAGGAGGCAAGGCCTTCATAGCCGCGCGAACGGCCGAGGTTGACCGACGGGTCCGTCGGTGCGCCGGGGTTGGAGGCGACCACGCGGAAGTGGTCCGGCGAGCGCAGCGGCTTGCCATCGACCTGTGTTTCGAACACGGCCTCGATCTTGCCCGAGCGGTCCGCGCGGATCAGATAGGGACCGAATTCCTCGCCGATCCAGAACTTGTTGTCGATGATCTGGACGCCTTCGGGATCGAAATCGCCACCGGTCAGGTAGCGCTTCTCGGTGTTCTCGTTGTTGATGCGGAACGGAACCTTCCTGTCCGGATCATGCAGCCAGACCGTCTCCAGCGCATCCATCGCGCCGCGTCCCCAATCGATGTTGTAGCGGCGCAGGAACAGCATCGCGTCCGGCGAGTTGGCCTTGGAGCCGAAGCCGTTGTCGGTCAGCACCCAGAAGGTGCCGTCGCGCATGCGCTTGATGCCGGAATGCCCCTGAACGGGCTGGCCGAAGAAAGGCACGCGCACGCCTGTGGGGCGGCCCGACGAGCGGCCCATCACCGTGCCCATGCCTTCGGCGCGGGCCAGATTGGTGAACTGGCCGGAAATCCTGAGCTGCGCCGGCGCGTCTGCCGGTGGCTGGATGAAGGTTTCGGCAGGGAGCAGGGCATGGCCGACAAGCTTCGCAGGAAACTCGGTGTCGGCACTGGCCGACGTCATGGAGAGCGCCAGGACAGCGGCGCTGAGGGTGAGCAGTTGACGCATGAAGGAGGCCTCCCGTGATGAAACAAGCGGGATGGTCTGTGGCGGCCCCGGATTTCAGCACGATGACGGGTCTGCGACGGTTGGGTGAAGGGTATGGATGGGCTGCGTTCAGGCAAGCTCGACCGGGAACGCGGTCGGCTCCCAGAACGTCTCGAGTTTGTTCTTCCTGATCCAGCGCTCCTCCCATTGCCGAAGCAGCGCGCCGATGGCCTTGCGGTCTTGTGCGAGTAGCAATGGCAGCAAGTCATCCACAAGGGGGGCAACAAAAAAACGAATTGGGTGTGCCTGCCATTTGTCCCGGTGCAAGCTCAATTGCCTTATCGCCTCGCGGGATTCAGCGAGCCGCCCGATTGCAGCATCACGCAGCGCCTGCTTGTGGCCAAGGTACTGCCAATGGCCATTTGGGAACCGGTCAGGATTCAAAAAATGCTCAAGGTCGCTTATTGTGCGGATTCTCCGCAAGGCGGTTCATTGAAGCCGCTCACGCTTTGCGGGCTATTCAACATGACGATGCCACGTTTAGGTTTGAGCGAGTATTGCGGGCTCCCCGGGCAGCGCCGGTGTCAAAGGCGGGGGCACGTTAGTATCAACTTTTGCCGCCAGTGATTGCATAAAGAAGATAACGCAATTTGCAATATGACTAGCATCCGAGTCAGTATATTTTATATCGACGTGCATAACAGTATTACGCCAAGCCACGCGAACAGCGTCTAGATGCATATACAATTCCTCAAGTTCGCTGCCTTCTGACCCTGGCATTCGATTTGGATGCCTTTCCTCGATTTTAGCTTTAATCTTTTTAAGAAAACTGCCCCAGTTTCGATCACCAGCCTTCTGTGGTTCGTCAATATCAAGCAACGTGCAGAGCCGCTTGATGCCGATCTCCAAGATGCGCATTGAATGAAAAACACTTGCGGTTGACCTCTGAAGGGCAAGGCATTTGCAGGCTTCTTCTAACTCCCACCCCGCTCCGGGGAATGAAGACTCAATATCCCAAGTTATCAATTGACTTGGTGGGCCAAACAACTTCCGCTGTTGACGACTGAACACAATAAACGATATCAATTGACACTCATCAAATAGACGTCGCTCAACATCGTCTATAGCGTCACGCACTTCTCCCAAGGTTACAACGTTCTGTTGATCTTCCAATCTTAAACGCATACGATCAGCGGCCATTGCCGATACTTCAGCACCAACAAAATTGGTTGCCATAGTTAACTCAGCAAAGTTCGCCTCGGTTTGCGCCCGAGCCTCTGGAGGAAATACGTCAGATCGGGAGTCAGCGCCAAACTGTTCAATTACAGTTTTCACACGCCGAACTTCGAGAAGCGTATCCAAAAACTTCCGGATGTTTAGATCAAGCACCTTAAGCTGCCCCAGTGAGCGCCCGTGCGAGAATCGAGCGGTTCTGACCGTATCAACACCTCTGACGCCGATATAGGGGTCCGCGAGTTATAATTATAGGACGACATTCTTATTTTAAGTGTGCCGGCTCAGTCACCCTCTCTCTCCTCACAGCTTGCCGAACCCGCCCGCCGTCGGCGGGATCGCCGTCACAGCTTCCCCGGCCTGCAGTGCAGCACGGTCTGGTTCGAGCCGCTGCGTTCTTCGATGCGGCCATTGAGGCGGCGAACCATCGTTCGCCGCCCCGGCTGTCGCCGCCCTTTCCATGCAAGACGGCCGCGCATGGCTGCGCGGCCTTCGTGTCCGTGATGGTGAAGCGCCGTGGGGTCAGGCGCGGCGGACCAGCCTGAGCAGGAAGAGCAGGATGACCGCGCCAATCGTTGCACCGATGATCGCGCCGAGCATCCCGTTGGTGCCAACGGCATAGGTGCCGAAGAGCCAGCCGCCGATCAGCGATCCGACAATGCCGACGATGATGTTTCCGACCAGGCCGAAACCGTAGCCTTTCATGATCACGCCGGCGAGCCAGCCGGCAATGGCCCCGATCAGGAGCCAGATGATGAGTGATTGTGGTTCCATGCTGCGTGCGCCTCTGCTGTGCTGGTCCCGGCACCTCGCCCCTCGAGGTGCTCAGGCCAGCTTGCAGGGACAACGCGGCAGACCGGCATTGGTTCCATCGTCAGGTCGCAGCGCCAACCTCTCGATATCGCTGCAGCGCGCATTCCTTCTCCCGCAAGGGGAGAGGGTGCTTTGGCCGTATCCCTCGGTCGGCAAGATCGAGACTGGCTCGCGGCCCTCGCGCTCACGCCTTGCCGAAACCTCCCGCCGTCGGCGGGATCACCGTCACGGCTTCGCCAGCCTGCAGCACGGTCTGGTCCGAGCCCTTGAGTTCCTCGATGCGGCCATCGAGACGGCGGACCAGCGTCTTGCCGACCTGGCCGTCGCCGCCGCCATTCAGCCCGCGCGGCGGGATCTGGCGGTGCTGGCTGAGGATGGCGCATTCCATGGTCTGGCGGAAGCGGATGGTGCGGCTGGTGCCATCGCCGGCGCTCCACTTGCCCTTGCCGCCGGAGCCCTTGCGGATGTGGAAATCCTCCAGCACCACCGGAAAGCGCGTCTCGAAGATTTCGGGGTCGGTTAGGCGCGAGTTGGTCATGTGGACATGCACGCCATCGGTGCCGTCAAAGCCGTCGCCCGCCGGCGAGCCCGAGCAGATCGTCTCGTAATACTGGTAGGTGGCATCGCCGAAGGTCAGGTTGTTCATGGTGCCCTGGCTGGTGGCGATGGCACCCAGCGCTCCGAACAGGGCATTGGTGACCGACTGGCTGACCTCGACATTGCCAGCGACGACCGCTGCCGGATATTCCGGCGAGAGCATCGACTGGGGTGGAATGACGATGTTGATCGGCTTCAGGCAGCCGGCATTCATCGGGATGTCATCATCCACCATGACCCGGAACACGTAGAGCACAGCGGCGCGGGTGACCGGGGCAGGGGCGTTGAAGTTGTCGGCCTGCTGGGGGCTGGTGCCGGTGAAATCGACAGTGGCCTCGCGCTTGTCGCGGTCCACGGTGATGGTCACCTGGATCTGGCGGCCATTGTCCATGGCGAAGGTGTAGGTGCTGTCCTTCAGCCGGTCGAGCACGCGGCGCACGCTTTCCTCGGCATTGTCCTGAACGTGGCCCATGTAGGCCTGCACGACCTCGATGCCGAAGCTGTTGATGACCTTCTTCAGCTCGCTCACGCCCTTCTCGTTGGCCGCGATCTGGGCTTTCAGGTCAGCGACGTTCTGGGTGACGTTGCGCACCGGCCAGGTGGCGCCGGTCAGCAGCGCCACCAGCGCTTCCTCGCGGAAGCGGCCCTGATCGACCAGCTTGAAGTTGTCGATGTAGACGCCTTCCTCCTCGATGTGGGTCGCGAGCGGGCTCATCGAGCCGGGAGCCACGCCGCCGACATCGGCATGGTGGCCGCGGCTGGCCACCCAGAACATCACGGTCTCGCCCTTCTGATCGAACACCGGCGTGCAGACGGTGATGTCGGGCAGGTGCGTGCCGCCATTGTACGGCGCGTTGATGGCATAGACATCGCCCGGACGGATCACGGGGTTCTGGCGGATGATGGTCTCGACCGACTTGTCCATCGAGCCCAGATGCACCGGCATGTGCGGCGCATTGGCGACGAGGCTGGCGTTGTGGTCGAACACGGCGCAGGAGAAATCGAGCCGCTCCTTGATGTTGACCGAATAGGCGGTGTTCTGGAGGGCAACGCCCATCTGTTCGGCAATCGACATGAACAGGTTGTTGAAAATCTCCAGCATCACCGGATCAGCCTTGGTGCCGACCGCAGCCCGGCGTGTTGCGGCAACTTCGCGGGTCAGCACGATGTGGTCGCGCGCGGTAAGGCGTGCCACCCAGCCCGGTTCGACGACGATGGTCTGGTTGGGCTCGATGATGATGGCAGGTCCGGCGACGCGGGCACCCGGTGCCATGGCCTCGCGGCGCACGACAGCGGCCTCATGCCAGGCGCCGTGGCTGTAAAAGCGCGTCGTGCGGGCGGCGCGCGGCGTGTGTTCCGTCGCGGCATGGGATGGCTCCTCGAAGCGCGCTCCGCCACCGACAGCCTCGACCTCGACGGCCTCGATCACCAGCGCCTTGGACGCATCGACGAAGCCGAAGCGGGCCTTGTGCTGGGTCTCGAACTCTGCCCGCATCTGGGCAGGGTAAGCCTCGGTCACCGGCAAGGTCGTGTCGGTGCCGGCATAGCGCACATGGGCGCGGACATGCACCGTGATGTCGGCTTCCGGCACGCCCTGACCGGCCATCTCGGCCCGGCAGACGGCGTCAAGTTCCGAAGCCAACTCACGCAGCTTCAGCGGCGCATTCTCGTCGAGCGCCACATCGAGGGCCTTCTGCCGCACGGCGCGCACCTCCGCGAGGCCCATGCCATAGGCCGAGAGCAGGCCGGAGAGCGGGTGCAGCAGCACCGTGGTCATGCCGAGCGCGTCGGCCACCAGACAGGCATGCTGGCCGCCCGCACCGCCGAAGCAGTTGAGTGCGTAGCGCGTGACATCGTAGCCGCGCTGCACCGAGATCTTCTTGATGGCCTCGGCCATGTTGGCGACAGCGATCTGGATGAAGCCGTCCGCGACATCTTCCGGGGAGCGGCCATCGCCGACCTTTTGTGCCATCGCGGCGAACTTCACCTTGACCGCGCCGGCATCGAGCGGCTGCGACTGGTCCGGCCCGAAGATCGGGGGGAAGAAATCCGGGATCAGCTTGCCGACCATGACATTGGCGTCGGTGACGGCG
Organism: Hyphomicrobiales bacterium; assembly: GCA_027487245.1. Taxonomy (GTDB): domain Bacteria; phylum Pseudomonadota; class Alphaproteobacteria; order Rhizobiales; family Beijerinckiaceae; genus Allobosea. Next base: position 1,626 of record JAIYDY010000060.1, on the reverse strand, counting down.
AGCGGACCGCCACGGCGGTAGCAGGCGGGGCCAGGATTGGCCCCGGCGGAATCGGGTCCGACGCGGAAGCGCGATCCATCGAAGTGCAGGATCGAGCCGCCGCCCGCCGCCACGGTGTGGATCAGCATCATCGGTGCCCGGATGCGCACGCCAGCCACCTCGGTCTCGAACGAGCGCTCGTAGGCACCGTCGAAGTGGGCCACATCGGTCGATGTGCCGCCCATGTCGAAGCCGATGACATGGCCGAAGCCGGCCGAGCGGCCCGTCTCGGCGAGCCCGACAACGCCGCCTGCGGGGCCGGAGAGAATGGCATCCTTGCCCTGGAACAGGTTGGCGGCCGTGAGCCCGCCCGATGACATCATGAACATCAGACGGGCGCCGGAGCGCTCGACATCCAGTTCGCGCGCCACCTGCGCCACGTAGCGGCTGAGAATTGGCGAGAGGTAGGCATCGACAACTGTGGTATCGCCCCGGCCCACCAGCTTGATCAGCGGTGAGACCTCATGGCTGACGGAGACCTGCGGGAAGCCAATGCTGCGGGCGATGCGGGCGACGGCCTGCTCATGGCCCGGAAAACGGAAGGCGTGCATGAAGGCGATGGCGACGGCCCGGTAGCCGTTCTCGAAGGCGGCTTTCAGATCCTCGCGCACGGCGGCAAGATCGGGCTCGCGCTCGACCACGCCATCGCTGAGGATGCGCTCGTCGACCTCGATGACCTGATCGTAGAGCTGGTCGGGCTTGATGATCTTCTTGGCGAAGATCTTCGGGCGCGCCTGGTAGCCGATGCGCAGCGCGTCGCGGAAGCCCTTGGTGATCACCAGCAGGGTCGGCTCGCCCTTGCGCTCCAGCAGGGCGTTGGTGGCGACGGTGGTGCCCATGCGGACCTCGCCCACCACGCCGGCGGGGATCGGATCGCCAGCCTTCAGGCCGAGCAGCGTGCGAATGCCGTGAACGGCTGCATCGTTGTAGGCCTCGGGGTTTTCGGACAGCACCTTGCGGGCATGCAGCGTGCCGTCCGGGTCGCGCCCGATCACGTCGGTGAAGGTGCCGCCGCGGTCGATCCAGAAATCCCAAATGGCCATGTTCTCGTCCCAGGTTCGGTGTCGGATTACGGTCAGGAATATATCATCGATAATTTGTTGACAAGATGTGATTGATTGTTATCTTGCCTGCCAAGGTTCGATTGGGCAACAATCGTACCGGCAGGGCGCGCATTTGGCACCAGACATGTCACGTGCGGCAATTGGGGTGCTGACGATGCTGCGAAAGGGATTGGATGCCTTGTATCTTGCCGCCGGCATGCTAGCCGGCGTGTTCCTGATCGTCATTCTGCTTCTGATGATGGTGATGTCGCTCGGTCGGCCGCTCGGCATCAACATTCCTTCGGGCGATGACTTCGCCGCCTGGTCAATGGCCGCCATGTCCTTCCTTGGCCTCGCCTACACCTTCAAATCCGGTGAGATGATCCGGGTCGGGCTGATCGTGGATCGTTTCGAGGGCCGCAAAAAGCAGATCGTCGAGGTCATCTGCCTTGCCATTGCCGTCGGCTTTGTCGGCTTCTTTGCCTGGCATGCGGTCACCTTCACCCAGTTCTCCTGGATCCTGAATGACCGCGCCACCGGTGTC
>JAIYDY010000102.1 GCA_027487245.1 Hyphomicrobiales bacterium | reverse complement strand
TGCCGAAAAAGCGAAGCTGGCGAAAGCAGCCTGACGCCAAGGCCTATCTGCCATGACCCGTGTTCGCCTCCGGCCGGCCGTCAAGGCGGACATTCCCATGCTTCAGGCTTGGGATGAGGAGCCGCATGTTATCGACTCCGACCCCGACGATGATTGGGGGTGGGATCAGATGATCGAAGGTGCCCTGCCGGGCCTCGAGACCTTTGTGTCTGAGGTCGAGGGACGCCCCGTTGGGGTGGTGCAAGTCCTGGACACGCAGCGCGATCCGTCCCGCTACTGGGGCGAGACCGGCCCGGGCTTTCGCGCAATCGACATCTGGATCGGCCCCAGGGACGCGCTTGGACAAGGTTTTGGAACTGCGATGATGCGCGAGGCGCTGGCAATGTGCTTTTCCGAGGCTAGCGTCCACACGGTTCTGGTCGATCCGCTTACAACCAATACCGATGCGATCCGCTTCTACCAGCGCATCGGCTTCTCCTTCCTTGAAAACCGCTGGTTCGGCGACAGCCACTGCGCCGTCCACCTGATCACCCGTAGAACCTTTGAAACGAGCAAACGATGACCGCCAAGCCCCGTGTTCTGATCTCAGACGCCCTCTCTCCCGCCGCCGTGCAGATCTTCAAGGATCGCGGCATCGATGTGACCTTCGATCCCGGCCTCGGCAAGGACAAGGACAAGCTCGCCGCGATGATCGGCGACTATGACGGGCTCGCGATCCGCTCGGCCTCCAAGGCCACGGCCAAGCTGCTCGAAAGCGCTTTGCGGCTGAAGGTGATTGGCCGGGCCGGCATCGGGGTCGACAATGTCGATATCCCGGCCGCCACCCAGCGCGGCATCATCGTGATGAACACGCCCTTCGGCAATTCGATCACCACCGCCGAACACGCCATCGCGCTGATGTTCGCGCTGGCCCGGCAGATCCCCGCTGCCGACATTTCGACGCAGGCCGGCAAGTGGGAAAAGAACCGCTTCATGGGTGTCGAGCTTGAAGCCAAGACGCTTGGCCTGATTGGTGCCGGCAACATCGGTTCGATCGTGGCGCGCAAGGCGCTCGGCATCGGCATGAAGGTCGTGGCCTATGACCCCTATCTCACACCGGAGCGGGCAGTGGTCCTCGGCGTCGAGAAGGTGGAACTCGATGCGCTGCTCGCCCGCGCCGACGTGATCACGCTGCATGTGCCAATGACCGAGCAGACGAAGAACATCCTGTCGCGCGAGGCGCTGGCCAAGACCAGGAAGGGCGTCCGGATCGTCAATTGCGCGCGGGGCGGGCTTGTCGATGAACAGGCGCTGGCGGATGCGATCAAGGCAGGCCATGTCGCTGGCGCAGCGTTCGACGTGTTCTCGGAGGAGCCGGCGGAAACCAACCCGCTGTTCGGACTGGAGAATGTGATCTGCACGCCGCATCTTGGTGCCTCGACCTCCGAGGCGCAGGAAAACGTGGCGCTTCAGGTGGCCGAGCAGATGAGCGACTACCTGCTCAAGGGCGCGATCACCAATGCCGTCAACTTCCCCTCGATCTCGGCGGAGGAAGCCCCGCGCGTCAAGCCATTCGTTGCGCTGGCGGAGAAGCTCGGCTCGTTCCTCGGCCAGCTCACCGAAACCTCGGTGAAGGCCATCCGCATCGTCTATGAAGGCAAGGTGGCGGAACTGAACGTCAAGCCGATGACCTCGGCGGCCATTGCCGGCGTGCTCCGGCCCTTCATGCCGGGCATCAACATGGTCAACGCCGCCGCCATCGCCAAGGACAAGGGCATCACCGTCGACGAGGTCAAGCGCGAGGCTCCCGGCAACCTCGAAAGCTCGATCAAGATCATCGTCGAGGCCGAGGACATGCCGCGCCATGCCGTCGGGACCGTGCTGTCGGACGGCGTGCCGCGGATCGTGGAGATCCGCGACATCAAGGTCGATGCCGCCTTCGCGCCACACATGGTTTACATCCGCAATGCCGACAAGCCCGGCTTCATCGGCGCGTTCGGTTCGCTGCTGGGCGATGCCGGCGTCAATGTGGCCACCTTCAACCTCGGCCGCGACACGCCCGGCGGCGACGCGATCTGCTATGTCGCTGTCGACAGCCGCGTGGATGATGCCCTGCTCGCCAAGATCGAAGCCATCCCGCAGGTCAAGCGGGCACGGCGGCTGGCGTTCTGAGGCAATTCGACACGGTTGTCCCCCAACGGTGATGGAACCATGTGCAGATCATGGTTCCATCTTTCCAAACGCCCGCTGCAACCCCCGACCCCGCCGCCGCCTGCGCCGTCTACTATGACGGAGGCTGCCCGGTGTGCTCGCGCGAGATCGCGCTGTATCAGCGCCTGAGCGATGGCGCTGCCGATCGCCCGGCCTTCGAGAATATCGCCGTGGAGCAAGCTCGCTTGCCCGAAGGCGTCAGCCGCGAGGCGGCGTTGGCCCGTTTCCATGTCAGGCTTGGCAGCGGCGAGGTGGTCTCCGGTGCTGCGGCGTTCATTGCCCTGTGGCGGGCAACCCCGCGATTCAGGCTGCTGGGGCGGGTGTGCTCGGTTCCGCCGCTGCCCTGGCTGCTGGAGCGCAGCTACGGATTGTTCCTCAAGGTCCGGCCCCTCTGGCGCTGAGGGCTTCGTCAGGTCCGGTTCCGCTCGGCCAGCCAGATGCCACCGAGCACCAGCACCAGCGCCACGGCATGGTAGAGCGCGAAGGGCTCGCCGATCAGCACCACGGCGAGAATGGCCGCCCAGATCGGCACGAGATTGACGAACAGCCCGGCGCGGGCAGGGCCGATCAGTTCGACACCCCGCATGAACATCAGCTGCGAAATGATCGAGGGGCCGAGCGTGACATAGAGCACGAGGAGCCAGCCCTTCCAGTTCGGCCACAGATGCTGGCCGAGCGCGATCTCGATCCCGAACAAACCGGCCGAGAGCACGCAGGCCACCACCGCCATCGCGGTGAAGAACACCAGGCCCGGCAGATCGGGCCGCTTGCGAAGGGCCAGCGTGTAGCCGGCATAGAGCGCGCAGGCGAAGATCATCAGGATGTCGCCGCGCGCGAACGCCAGCTGGGACAGGACAGACAGATCACCGCGCGCCGCCGTCAGCGCCACTCCGAGCATTGTGGTCAGAACGCCCACGACCTGCATCAGGCGCAGACGGGTGCGGAAGAACAGCACCGAGCCGGCCAGTACCAAGACAGGGATCGAGCCCTGGATGATGCCCATGTTGATGGCGGTGGTGGAATGGCCGGCCACATACATCAGGGCGTTGAAGACGGTGAACCCGAGGCAACCCATCAGTGCGATCTGCACCCAGGCGGCGCGGATGGTGGGCCAGTGCGCCACCAGTTCCTTGCGAAAGACCACCGGGAAGACCAGCGCCACCCCGATCCAGCGCAGTGATGTCAGCGCCATGGGCGAGATGTTGTCGATGGCGACGCGGCTGGCAATGGCATTGCCGCCCCAGAGCAGCGTGGTGATGGCCAGCAGCAGGTAGGGGTTCGCCCATGCACGCTGCATGAGCGAGGCGCTCTGCCTGTTGGCCGGGTCGATGCTTGCCATGCCTGTGCCTGACCCTTGCTGTGGCGCGCGTTATGCGGTTGCGAGCTGCCCTGACCCGCAAATTGGCGTTTCCGCCACGATGCGATTTGCTCTAGCGTGTTGTGATCCTCGCGTCATGCCTCGCTGGCGCAGACCGTCCCTGCACACGCCTCACGCCCTGCGATTCCTGCCATGACCACCAGACCTGCCCGCCTGCTCGTCGTTGAAGGCAATGTTCGCGAGGCCCGCGAGGCTTACCGGCAAGGCTGGGGTGTGACCCCGGCTGAATCCTACGCTCAGTCGATCCGGCAACTGGACGAGGCTGCGATCTGCGACATTGCCCTGCCAGCCGACGAAGGCGCAAACCTGCCGGACCCCGCTGGTCTCGCCAGCTATGACGGCATTTTCCTGACGGGCTCCGCCCTGCACATCTATCAGGTGGCGCCGCCCGTGACCCGGCAGATCGAACTGATGCGGGCGATCTATCGCAGCGGCACGCCGTGCTTCGGCTCGTGCTGGGGCATCCAGATCGGCGCGGTTGCGGCTGGCGGGACGGTGACAGCCAACCCTGCCGGGCGCGAGGTCGGCTTTGCGCGCCGCATTGTGCCGACCGAGGCTGGCCGTTCCCATCCGCTGCTCGAGGGGCGTCCGGCAGCTTTCGATGCGCCCGCCATCCATCTGGACGCCGTGGCGCTGCCGCCGGGGGACATCACCGTGCTGGCGTCCAACGCGCTGACGCCGGTGCAGGCCGCCGAGATCCGCCACGATGGCGGGGTGTTCTGGGGCGTGCAATATCATCCCGAGTTTTCGCTTGGCGAGGTTGCCGCCATCCTGCGCCGTATGGCTGGCCCGCTGGTTGCCGAGGGTTTCCGGCGCGAGCCGCAGGATGTGGCGCGCTACGCCGACGAACTGGCAACGCTGGATGCCGACCCTGGCCGCAGCGATCTGGCCTGGGCCCACGGCCTCGATGCGCAGGTGCTCGAGCCGATGATCAGGATGACCGAAATCGGCAACTTCCTGCGCCATCGCGTGCAGCCCGGTCGCAGCGCGCGGGGCCGAGCCTGACAGGCCGTGAAAAATCCGCAATTCTGACGTGAGTAGCGCTGGCATCGTGTCCAGATGCTGCTCCCCGGAGATTGATGGTCATGTCCCGACGTGTCTTGCGCGCCACCCTGTCCCTTGCGGCATCCGTGGCCTTTATGCCGCTGGCGCTCTCTGCCGAACTGGCGCTGAACAGCCGGATCGACGCCGTGACCGTGTTTCCCGATGCGGCGGCCATCACGCGTATCGGCGAGGTGAAGGTGCCGGCCGGCCAGCACGTGCTGCTGCTGCGCGGGCTGCCGGCCGCCCTCGACCCGGCCTCGATCCGGATCGAGGGCAAGACCGACGGGACGGACACTGGGGCCCTCAGGATCGGCTCGGTCGATGTGCGCCGGGTGCCGGCCGACACAGCGCCCAGTCAGGATGTGCAGAAGCGCCTGCGCGACCTGCGCACCGAGCTTGCCAAGGTCCGGGGCCGGATCGAGGCGTTGGAAGTGCAGAAGAAGGCTGTCGCTGATTTTGCGCGGATGGCCGCCGAGGCCGCCGTGAAGGAGGGCAAGGGTTTTGATCTGGCGCAGGCCCGCGCCGCATGGGCTGCGGTCGGTGAGGGCACGGCCCAGGCGAACGAGGGGCTTCAGGCAGAGAGCCAGCGCGCCGCCGATCTCGATGCCGAGATCAAGGCAGCCGAACTCGCGGGCGGGCGGCCGCGCCAGCCGCTGCAGCCGCTGGTCGATCTGGCGATCGCGGTTGAGGCGGACCGTGACCTGTCCTCGACGCTGGCCTTGAGCTACCGCGTCGGCGGTGCGCGGTGGGCAGCGGTCTATGATGCACAACTCGACACACAGGCGAACGGTTCTGTCGCCAAGGTCAACGTCGTCCGCCGCGCCGCAATCACCCAGCGCACCGGCGAGGACTGGGGCGATGTCGCCCTGACCTTGTCGACCGCGCGCGTGGCGGGCGGCGCGACCATGCCTGACGTGACCACACAGGCGCTGGCGCTCAGTGAGCCAGCAGTCGTGTTCGGCGGCGTTCGCTCACGCAGCCTTGCCATGTCGGCGCAGGAGGAACGGGCCGTGCCGGGTGCCGCGCCAGCCCCGATGGCCGACCTTGGCAAGGTGGTCGAGCGCGAGGCCAGTGCCGTGACCAGCGCCTTCTCGGCCAGTTTCGTGGTGCCGGGCCGGGTCAGCGTCGGTCGTGACGGCGCGGCGCGGACGCTCAGGCTTTCCAGCCATGTTCTGGACGCGCCCTTGCTTGCGAAGGTCGCGCCGGCGCTGGAGACCCGGGCCTATCTCTCGGCCAGTCTGGCATGGGCGGACGATGTGCCGTTGCTGCCGGGAGAGGTCTCTCTGACGCGTGACGGTGCCTTTGTCGGCAAGGCCCAGCTGGGTCTTGTCGCACCCGGCGAGAGCTTCGAGCTCGGCTTCGGCGTCGATGACCGGATCAAGGTCGAGCGGGTGCCGGTCAGGCGCCGCGACAATGATCCGGCAGGCAGCAATGCCATGCGCAACCAGATCAGCGACCATCGCACCAGCATCAGCAACCTGCACCGCAGGCCGATGCGGATCAGCGTGGTCGACCGGATCCCGGTGTCGGAGAACACGGCGATCAGCGTCGAGGCCCTGCCGACCAACACCCCGGCCACCGAACGGAACGTTCAGGACAGGCGCGGCGTGATGGCGTGGAGCCATGACTATGCGCCGGGCGAAAAGCGCGAGATCAGGCTTGGCTGGCGGTTGCGCTGGCCGGCGGACCGGGAGCTTGTGAGCCAGTAGGTCCGGCCCGTCATGGCAGGCGCTGCATGGGCTGCCGGTCGGGTTTTCCTTGACCTTGCGCCTGCGCTGGATCATGAGGGACTGCAAGGATGAACCCAAAGCCCTGGCCTTGCGCCGGGGCTTTTTGTTGACGCCCGATGTGCCGTTGCGGCGCTGCAGGGCACTCTGAAGGCGGTGCGCGATGGCGAACGTGGTCGTTGTGGGAGCCCAGTGGGGCGACGAGGGCAAGGGCAAGCTGGTTGACTGGCTGTCCAGTCAGGCCGATGTCGTGGTGCGCTTTCAGGGCGGACACAATGCCGGCCATACGCTCGTCATCGACGGGGTGGTCTACAAGCTGTCGCTGCTGCCCTCCGGCATCGTGCGGCCCGGCAAGCTGTCGGTGATCGGCAATGGCGTCGTCGTCGATCCCTGGCATCTGGTCGAGGAGATCGCCAAGCTGCAAGGCCAGGGGGTTGCCATCAGCCGTGACAACCTGCGCATTGCCGACAATGCCACCCTGATCCTGCCGTTGCACCGCGAACTCGACCATTTCCGCGAGACATCGAATTCCGGCCTCAAGATCGGCACCACCAAGCGCGGCATCGGGCCTGCTTATGAGGACAAGGTCGGGCGGCGGGCGATCCGGGTCATCGATCTGGAAGACGATGCGCTGCTCGAAGCCAAGATCGAGCGGCTGCTCGCCCACCACAATGCGCTCAGGCGCGGGCTTGGCATCGCGGAAGCGGACGGCCAGGCGCTGCTGGCGGAGCTGAAGGCGATCGCGCCCAAGGTCCTGCCCTATGCCGATACGGTCTGGTCGCTGCTCGACGGCGAACGGCGCGCCGGCAAGCGCATCCTGTTCGAAGGGGCACAGGGCGCGCTGCTCGATGTCGACCACGGCACCTATCCATTCGTGACATCGTCCAACATCGTTGCCGGGCAGGCCGCGACCGGATCGGGCCTCGGGCCCGGCGCTGTCGGTTATGTGCTCGGCATCGCCAAGGCCTACACGACCCGCGTGGGCGAGGGGCCTTTCCCGACCGAGCTCGACGACGAGACCGGAGAGCTGATCGGCTCGAAGGGCAAGGAATTCGGCGTCGTCACCGGGCGCAAGCGCCGCTGCGGCTGGTTCGATGCCTGCCTCGTGCGGCAAACCGTGAAGACCTCCGGTATCGACGGCATCGCACTGACGAAACTCGACATTCTCGACGGCTTCGAGACCATCAAGGTTTGCGTCGCCTATGAGCTCGATGGCCGCCAGATCGAAACCCTGCCGGCCGGGCAGGCGGCGCAGGGGCGGGTCAGGCCTGTGTATGAAACCATCGAAGGTTGGAGCGGCTCGACCGCCGGGGCGCGCACCTGGGGCGAACTGCCGGCGCAGGCCATCAAATATGTCCGGCGCATCGAGGAACTGATCGGCGCACCGGTCGCCGTGCTCTCGACATCGCCCGAGCGCGATGACACCATACTTGTGCGCAATCCGTTCGAGGGTTGACGCAGGGGCCTGTCTCGGGACAAACCACAGCCATGGCGGATTTCTACCCGGTTCTTTCGAGAGCCATGGCGGGCTTGCAGGAGCAGACACCGGAGGCACGTCGTGCTGTCTATGACCGGGCGAAGCAGGTGCTTGTCACGCAACTGCGCAATGTTGATCCGCCGGTCTCCGAAGCCGACATCATGCGCCAGCGGTTGGCGCTCGATGATGTGATTGCCCGGATCGAGCGCGATTACCAGCCTGCCGATCCGGTGCAGCAGCCGGTGCCCGTTGCGCCTGTGCCACCTCCACCCGCTGCGCCACCGCCCGCTCCGCCGCCACCGCCCGCTCCGCCTGCGCTCGCATCGCCTGCCGCACCGGTCATGCCCGGGTCCCCGGTGTTCGCGCCGCTGCGCGACGAGATGCCGGCCGAGACCTTCGGGGCCAGCGCTGACGCCGCCGGCGCGGAGCCGGCCCAGCCCACAAGGCAGGACACGTCACCCCTTGCCTTTCCGCCTGCCGACGCACTGCCGCCGTCAGACCGGCCGCGTCTCGACATCGCCACAGCGCCATCTTCCTCGCGTCCGCGCATGCGCCACTTGATCGTGGGGGGCGGCATCGCCGTCGGCATCGCCGCGATCGCGGCCACCGCCTACTACGTGAACCGTGAGCCTTCGGTGATCGTGCAGGCCCCTCAGGGCGGCCAGCAGACCACGGCGCCTGCTGCTGGCGGACCCAAGATCAACGAGCGGGCCGGCGCGCCCTCGCAGCAGGTGCCACCGCCCGCGCCAGCGGGCCAGCCGGGAACGGGCCAGCCGGGTTTCGGCCAGCCGCCACGCGGCGACATCGCGGTCGCACAACGTGCCGTGCTCTATATCGAACCGCCAGACGCGACACAGCCACCACGCGCGCTGGTGGGCCGCGTGGCCTGGCGCGTCGAGGCACAGAACCCCGGCCAGGGGCAGCCTCTGGAGACCGTGATCCGGGCCGACATCGAGATCGCCGAGGCCGGGCTCAACCTCGTGTTCACGATCCGGCGCAACACGGATGCGGCCTTTCCTGCCTCCCATATCCTCGGGATGCGGTTCCAGCGCGTCACGGATGATGGCAATGGCGCGGTGCGTGAAGCGGGCGTGCCGCAATTCAAGACCGAGGAAAACGAGCGCGGCGCGCCGCTTTCGGCGATCACCAACGCGCTCGGGGAAAACCTGTTCGTCTCGGCGCTGTCACGCGTGCCTGTCGAGGTGGAACGCAACCTCGAGCTGATCCGCACCCGCAACTGGATCGACATCCCGGTGCGCTTCGCCTCCGGCCGGCGCGGGATCATCGCATTCGAGAAAGGCCCTTCAGGCGATCTGCGCATTGCCGAGGGCTTCGACAGCTGGCGCTGATGCCGGCGATCACGGCCCTTGGGCCGTGATCATGAGGTTCGTGACAAGACCGCGCTCGTGACAAGACTTGCCGTCACGCGGCCCGCCTCGGCTCAGGCAGCCGTCCTGGCGATCCTTGGCATGGTGGGCAAGGTCTCGCGCTTGACCAGCGCAATCTTCACCGCTTCCTGGACCTTCTCGAAGGCGCGCACCTCGATCTGGCGGACACGCTCGCGCGAGACGCCGAACTCGTCGGACAGATCCTCAAGGGTGATCGGATCATCGGTCAGGCGGCGCGCCTCGAAGATGCGGCGCTCGCGCGGATTGAGGACGCCGAGGGCATCGCGCAGGGCGGCGAGCCTGTTGTCGCTCTCCTGGCTCTCGACAAGGCGGACTTCCTGGTCAGACTGATCGTCGACCAGCCAATCCTGCCATTCGCCTTCGCCCTCCTCGCGCAGCGGCGCGTTGAGCGAGGCATCTCCGCCGAGGCGGCGGTTCATGTCGATCACGTCCTGCGCGGGCACACCGAGCTTGGTGGCAATCTGCTGGACCTGATCGGGGCGCATGTCGCCCTCGTCCAGCGCAGAGATCTTGCTCTTGGCCTTGCGCAGGTTGAAGAACAGCTTCTTCTGGTTGGCGGTGGTGCCCATCTTCACCAGCGACCACGACCGAAGGATGTATTCCTGGATCGAGGCCTTGATCCACCACATCGCATAAGTGGCAAGGCGGAAGCCTTTTTCGGGCTCGAAACGCTTGACCGCCTGCATCAGGCCGACATTGCCCTCGGACACGACCTCGCCGATTGGCAGGCCATAGCCGCGATAGCCCATGGCGATCTTGGCCACGAGGCGCAGATGCGAGGTGACGAGCTTGTGGGCCGCGTCGCGGTCATCATGCTCGCGCCAGCGCTTGGCGAGCATGTACTCCTCGTCGGGCTTGAGCATTGGAAACTTGCGGATCTCGTCGAGATACCGCGAAAGGCCGCCTTCAGCGGCCATGATCGGCAGAAAACCGGTGGCCATGCCATCCTCCTTGTCAGGCCCCCGTCGCAGGCGGGCCATCAGCGACGTTCACCATCGAACCCTTCGCCGCGGTGGTTATAGTGCGGCAAACCATGGCCGAAAATGGGCAAACGCGCTCAGTGGGATCAAAGTTTTGCGAGGTTATCTTGCAGCCGTGCAAAATCCTCTGGTGGATCGGCGGTGAAAGCAAGCGTTTCTCCTGATCCGGGATGGGCAAAACCAAGCAGCGTCGCATGCAGCGCCTGCCGGTCCATGGCCGCCAGAGCCTGCCGCGGAGCCTCCGGAAGCCGGGCTGCCTTGGTGACAAAGCCGGAACCATAGACCCTGTCGCCCAGCAAGGGATGGCCGATATGGGCCATGTGAACCCTGATCTGGTGGGTCCGCCCGGTTTCAAGTACGCAGCGCACGAGGCTGGCGACCGGTTCGGTGCTGCCGGTCGGGTAGGTGTCCAGCACCTCATAGTGGGTGACGGCGTGGCGACCGCGCCCCTCTGGCACCACAGCCATCTTCTCGCGGTTTCGGGAGCTGCGGTCGATGGGTGCATCGATGGTGCCGTGCGGGCGGCGCGGCATGCCCCAGACAATGGCGAGATAGGCCCGTTCGAGCGGCCCGGTGCGGCCATGATCGGCGAACTGCGCGCTCAGTTCCTGATGGGCGTGATCATTCTTGGCGACGACGATCAGTCCGCTCGTGTCCTTGTCGAGGCGATGCACGATGCCGGGGCGCCGCACACCTCCGATGCCGGAGAGGCTCTCGCCGCAATGGGCGATCAGGGCATTGACCAGTGTGCCGTCCTCGTGACCTGCCGCCGGGTGAACGACCAGACCGGCGGGCTTGTCGATCACGATCAGGTCGGCATCCTCATGCACGATCACCAGCGGGATCGCCTGCGCGACGGGCTCCGCGGCCACGGGCGGCGGCACGACGAGGTCGATGCGCTGGCCCGGCTTCAGCCTGTGGCCGCAATCGCTGACCACGTTGCCGTCCAGCCGGACGTCGCCTGCCGCAATCAGCCCCTGGAGCCGGCTGCGGCTGAACGCCGGCAGTGACTGGGCCAGCCAGCGGTCCAGCCTCACGCCGGCTGCCTCGGGCGGCACGCTGAGCGTGGACAGGGTATCGGGGGTCGGGACCGGCAACATCGCCCCGCAATGCCATGCCGGGCAGGCAGCATGCAACCGTTGCTGCGGCAAATCGTTCCGTTGGCGTGTGCCGGAGAGGGATCCTTAACCGTGCTGCGCAATCTTGCAGCGGCATCATCGGAATCTGCGCATGCGCCCGACGCCCAACGACACAACTGGCGCACCTTGTGCTGCCGAAGCGCCACCCCACAGCTTGCCTCCGGCGCGCGCTGACGGTGTGGCACCGGCGGTTGCCGAGCTGGCAGGGAGCGCAACGCTGGATGTGAACGTGCTCACCGCTGCGGTCGACGCCGTCCCGCATGCCGTCTTCATCGTCGGCCCGGACGGGCGTTATGTCTTTCAGAACGCCCATGACAGGGCGCTTTTTGGCGACCTTGTCGGCCAGCCGACCCATGCTGATGGTTCGGTCGTGGACGATATCTGGCGTTCCGCACATGCGAAAGCGCTGGCTGGCGAGGACGTTCGCTATGTCGATGTGCGTCAGCAAGGCGGTGAGGCAAGAAGCATCGAGACGTTCATGCGCCCGCTTGCCATCGGCGCGGAGCGTCATGGTGCCGTGGGAATCTCGATCGACCAGACGGGACTGATCGAAGCCCGAAACCAGCTCGATCAGGAGCGGGAACGCCTGCAGGACTTCCTCGACAGCTCATCGGACTGGATGTGGGAGCAGGACGAGCACTTCGTATTCACGCACTGGCACATGCCCCTGCAGTCCGCCATGCGGTCGCCTCTGGGCTTCACGCGGTGGGGCTTTGCCGGCTGCGATGTCGAGCAGGACCCGGCGTGGAAGGCGCACAAGCTGAGCTTGGAGCGGCACGAGCCGATCACCAACTTCGTCTACCGGACATCGAACCGCAGCGGCGGCGATATCTGGATCGAGGTCAACGGACGCCCGGTGTTCGACGAGGCAGGCAGCTTCAAGGGCTATCGCGGCACGGCGCGTGATGTCACCCAGCGCGAGGAACTGACCCAGAAACTGCGCGATGCGCTGGCCCATGCCCGCAGCGTGCTGTCGGAACTGGGGGCCTACAAGGCAGCGCTCGACGAGCATGCGATCGTCAGTGTCGTTGATCCTTCCGGCAAGCTGCTGTTCGTGAACGACCTGTTCTGCCGGACAACGGGCTATGCGCGCGAGGAGGCCCTTGGTCGCCAAGTCGGCGAACTGCTCGAATCCGACCAGCATCCCCCGGCCTTCTTCCGGCAGATCCGCGAGACGCTGGAGGCGGGTCTGACCCTTCGTCATCGAATCTGCAACCGTACCAAGTCCGGCGCCTATTTCTGGCTCGACGAGACGGCGGTGCCACAGCGGAATGATGACGGCGGGATTATCGCCAACGTGTCGATTGCCTTCGACATCACCGAGACGGTTGAGGCCGAGCAGAAGACCCGCGAGAGCGAGGCGCGTTTCAGGCTGCTGGCCGACAACAGCAGCGATGTGATCATCCTTGGCCACAATGACGGGCGGCGCAGCTATTTCTCGCCTGCCGTGCTGAAGCTGACCGGCTATACGCCGGATGAGGCTCTTGCCGTCCCGATGCGCGAATGGGTGCATCCCGATGACATCGGCCGGGTCTACAAGGCGACGTCGCAGCTCTCCGCCGCAACGCCGTACGCGATGATTGTGCATCGCCTGAAGCGCAAGGACGGCAGCTACATCTGGGTCGAAGGCGCGTTCTCGCTGGTGCAGGCTGCCGAGGGCGAGCCGCAGATTGTCGCCAACATACGTGACGTGACCGAGCGCAAGGCGCTGGAAGCCGACTATCGCAAGCTGTTCGAGCACAGCATTGTCGGCATCTACCGCAAGACGCTGGACGGACATCTCATCAGGGCCAACCCGGCGCTGGTGGCGATGCGCGGCTACGGCAGTGAAAAAGCCTTGCTCGATGCCAACAATGCCGGCGAGGCGAACTGGCGCGTCGATCTGCGCCGTCAGAAAGAACGGCACGACCTTTTGCTGCGTGACGGGCTGATCACGGACTTCGTGTCCGAAGTGCGCACCTTGCGCTCGGACCAGACCATCTGGATTTCCGAAACCGCCTGGCTGGTGCGCGATGACAATGGCGAGCCGAGCTATGTCGAGGGCATGGTGGCGGACGTGACCGAGCGCGTCACATCGCAGGTGTCACTGGAACGGCAGGCACGTTCCGACGTGCTGACGGGCCTGCCGAACCGGCGGGCCTTCTGCGAGAGGCTCCAGAAGCTGATGCTGCAGGGCGGCGACGCCACCCACTCGGTGCTCTATGTCGACCTCGACCGCTTCAAGGCGGTGAATGACAGCCATGGCCATGCCGCCGGCGACGAGGTGGTGCGCGAGGTTGCGGCCCGCCTGCGCGGCGTCATCGGCAGCGAGGATGTGCTCGCCCGCCTTGGCGGCGACGAGTTCATCATCCTGGCAGCAGAGAGCCTGTCCGGGACGCGCGGCGAACAGCTTGCCGTGCAGATCATCGCCGGCGTCAACCATCCGATCGTGCTAGCGAGTGGTCAGATCGCCAATGTCGGCGCCAGCATCGGGGTTGCGGCAGTGGAGGCGCGCGAGACCTCCGCCGAGGCCGTGATCCGGCGTGCCGACCTTGCCATGTATCAGGCCAAGCGGGACGGCCGGAACGCCTTCCGGCGCTACAGCCTGGTTCTGGACGAGCAGGTCAAGCTCAGGCAGACCATCGACATCGGCCTGCGCTCGGCCGTCGACAACCGCGAATTCGAGCTGCATTTCCAGCCGGTCTACCGGGCCAAGGGGCTGCTTCATTCCGGCTTCGAGGCGCTGATCCGCTGGCGGCATCCGGAGCATGGCCTGATGTCGCCCGCCGATTTCATTCCGATTGCGGAAGAGACCGGCATGATCGTGCCGGTCGGGGCATGGGTGCTGGACGAGGCGCTGCGTCAGGCCCGGTCATGGCCGGTGGCATGCCGGATCGCGATCAATGCCTCGGTGGTGCAGCTTCGCCATCCGGACTTCGCGGCCCTTGTCAGCGGAGCACTGAAGCGGAACCAGGTTGCGGCCGAGAGGCTGGAGATCGAGGTGACGGAATCGGTCCTTCTCGACGACAACCAGACCGCGCTCACCGTGCTGCACAAGCTCCAGAGCGAGGGCGTGACCGTGGCGCTCGACGATTTCGGCACCGGCTGGTCATCGCTGAGCTATCTCAATCGGCACCGTTTCGACCGCATCAAGATCGACCGCTCCTTCGTGCGCGGCATTGCCGACCGGCGCAACGAGGCCATCATCCGCGCCATCGTCGACATGGGCTCGCGGCTCGGCATCCAGATCACGGCCGAGGGTGTGGAGACCCAGAGCCAGCTCGAAGCCCTGACCGGGCTCGGCTGCCACGAGCTGCAGGGTTATCTGCTGGGGCGGCCTGTTCCGGCGGAAGATGCCATGATGCTGGCGGCCTCGCAGTTGTCACGGCTCAGGCGCGGCGGCGTGGTCCGGGCAATCCGCTGAGGCGTCCGATACCGGGGCGGCAAGCCTGCCGCCTTACCAGCGCAGCAGACGCCGGCCAGCCAGCGCACCCAGCAGCATCATCAGCCCGATGGATGCCAGATACCAGACGCCCAGGAACAGCGGTGAATCGTCCGTGCAGTGCAGCCCGTAAAGCAGTGCTCCGAGCGCGCCGGCCAGCAGGCCAGCCGCCGCGCCAGCTTCTCCGGGCCTGACGGCTGCCGCATCCCGCAAGGCGTAGAGCAAGCCCGCCAACGGTGCCGCTGAGAGCAGCGGGATCAGCATCATGCACTTGGCGGCGTTGTCGCCGATCAGTCGCTCCGACCAGTCAGCCACCC
Organism: Hyphomicrobiales bacterium; assembly: GCA_027487245.1. Lineage (GTDB taxonomy): Bacteria > Pseudomonadota > Alphaproteobacteria > Rhizobiales > Beijerinckiaceae > Allobosea. The sequence goes on along the minus strand of JAIYDY010000102.1, from coordinate 14,714 downwards.
CCTCGATGCGCAGGTCGAGCGCAACGGCGGTCAGCATCGCAAGGCCGGCAGCCAGCGCGCCGAGCAGCGGCAGGTTCCGGCCCGGCTGGGCCCGGCTTCCGGTCAATTGCCAGCCCGCAACCACGATCAGGCCGACGAGCAGCAGCTTGATCCCGAACCAGCCCTCGGCCAGTGCCGGCAACAGGTTCTTGCGGATGCCGATCGTGGCCACGAACAGCACAACCGAGACCGGGAGGCTGATGGCGAGCGCCCTGAGGATCAGGTGTCGCACTGGTGGCAACGCAGGCACCGGATCGCGCGCGAGGGCATTGATCAGGTCATCCGTGCGCATCGTCCGCTCCTGTGCCGAAAGTGGCCGCAAGGGTCTTGAGGGCGCGGTGCAGCGCCACGCGGACGGCACCCTCGCTCATGTTCAGCTTCGCCGCGACGTCGTTGGCCCGCTGGCCTTCGACGAAGATGGCGTTGACGATGCTGGCCTGCCGCTCCGGCAGGGAGGCCACCATCTTCAGGATGTCGCTGCTGGCGAGGTCCGTTCCGGATGCGGCCATCGGCAACACCTCGGCCAGTTCATCGACCGACAGGTGGTCATGCCCCGTGCGCTTGCGCAGAGCGTCGATCAGCTTGTGGCGGGCCACTCCGTGCAGCCATGGTCCGACAGGCTGCCCATCATCCCAGGTGTGCCGCTTGGTGTGGATGGCGATCAGCGTTTCCTGCACGATATCCTCCGCCTCGGCGGGCGAACGGCCCGCGCGCGTCAGGCCCCTCTGCGCCCAGCCGCGCAGGTATTGCGCAACATCGCCCAGAAACCTGCGATAAGCGGCCTCGTCACCCGAGCGCGCGGCAAGCAGGAGACGTTTCCAGTCTGCCTCGCGATCATGCACCAAGACCTGCTCTTCCTGTTCGTGCGCCCGAAGGCAAATGTTACACGGCTGACGATGCCTAAGGCGAAGGGCTGTCACAAAGCGGTGAAGCCTGTAACAGTGACCAGCCCGCCCGCGAGAAACCGGCAGCAACCGCTATCGTGATGGCACGGGCGGTGTGTCCCGATCAACAGCCAGCACATCACGGAAACCGCAACCATGGCCTTTCTCACCGACAAACGGCTCTGGGCTGTGCTCGTCCTGGCCGGCGCAGTGGCGGTGCTGCATGCGCTGGGCTTCGGCAGCCTGCTCAGCATCGAGACCTTGCGCACCCACCGTGCCAGCCTGACCGGGCTGGTGGCGGAACATGGCGCGCTGTCGGCCGCGCTGTTCGTGCTGGCCTATGTGGCCGCCGTGAGCCTTTCCCTTCCCGGTGCTGTCATCCTGACGCTGGCCGGCGGCTTCCTGTTCGGCCCCTGGCTCGGCACGGCGCTGAATGTGACCGGGGCGACGATTGGGGCGACGCTGGTCTTCCTGTTTGCGCGGACCCTGTTCGGCGGTGATGTTCTCGCGCGGTTCGGGGAGAGGGCCATGCGGCTGGGGGCCAACATCAAGGCCAATGCCTGGTCCTATCTGCTGGTGCTGCGCCTTGCGCCGCTGTTCCCGTTCTTCCTCGTCAATCTGGTGCCGGCCTTTGTCGGTGTCAGGCTGCCGGTCTTCGTGCTCACCACGCTGTTCGGCATCATTCCGGGGACGGCTGTCTTCACCATCGCGGGTGCAGGTCTTGGCAGCGTGCTCGACCGTGGCGGGGACTTCCAGATCGCCTCGATCCTCACGCCCGAGATCCTGGCCGGGCTGTTCGGGCTGGCGGCCTTGTCACTGGCCGCCATTCCGCTCAAGAAGCGTTTCGGAAGTTGAGGGGTGAAGCGCGATGGTCAGGGCGGTTCTAGGGGTGATGGGTGGCTCGGGGGTCTATGACCTTCCCGGGCTGGAAGTGACGGCGGAACACGAGGTGGCCACAGCCTGGGGCGCGCCGTCGGACACCCTGCGCGTGGGCAGGCTCGGGGAGACCGATGTGGTGTTCCTCGCCCGCCACGGACGCGGTCATCGCCATTCGCCGTCCGACATCAACTACCGCGCCAACATCGATGCGATGAAGCAACTCGGTGTCACGGACCTTGTGGCGCTGTCGGCATGTGGCTCGCTGAAAGCCGAGCTTTATCCGGGGCTGATGGTGTTCGTTGACCAGTTCGTGGACCGGACCCATCGGCGAGAAAGCTCGTTCTTCGGGGCCGGCTGCGTGGCGCATGTCCCGATGGGCCATCCGGTCGGCCCGCTTCTGCAGGCGAGGCTGGTTCAGGCGGCGCTTGACGAGGGCGTGGCTGCGGTCCGGGGCGGAACCTATGTCTGCATCGAGGGGCCGCAATTCTCGACGCTGGCGGAATCGCAGACCTACCGGACGCTCGGCTATGACGTGATCGGCATGACCAACATGCCCGAGGCCAAGCTGGCGCGCGAGGCCGAGATCACCTTCGCCACGGTGGCCATGGTCACCGATTTCGACTGCTGGCATCCGGAGCATGACATGGTCGACGTGGCTGCCGTGATCGCCACCGTGAGGGCCAATGCGGCCCACGCGGCACGGCTGATCGCGCGGCTGGCCCGCGATTTTCCCAAGGAGCATGAACCGTGCCCGGTGAAATCGGACCGGGCGCTCGACGGAGCAATCATGACCGCGCCGTCCATGCGCGATCCGGCCCTGCTTGCGAAGCTGAAGGTCGTGGCCGGGCGCGTTCTGGTCTCCTGAAAAGCCCAGTCAGGGCCCCGACCGGGCCAGCCCGACGACCGTCTCGAGCATCACCTTGATGGCGATGCCGGCATCGGCCTCGGTCATTGCCTCAAGAGGTGAATGGCTGATGCCCTTTTCGTTGCGCACGAACAGCATGGCGGCGGGAAAGGTGCGCGCCATGGTCATGGCATCGTGGCCGGCCCCCGACGGAATCGGTCTGGCTTTCAGGTTTGCACCGGTGCGGGCAATGCCGTGTTGCAGCGCTGCCTGGAGCGAAGCCGCCATCGGGGTTGCGGCAAGGCGCGAGTAGGGCTCGATGGTCAGGCCGACGCCGCGCCGCGCGGCAATGGCGCGAAAGCGGGTCTCGACGGCCTCATCCATGGCCCTGACCGTGGCATCCAGCGGCGCGCGCACATCGATGGTGAAGGCGCAGGCTCCCGGCACGACATTGGTCGCGCCCGGCTCGGGCCTGAAGACGCCGACGGTCCCGACCGCATCGGGCTGACCTTTCGCGATCTCCTCCAGCGCCAGCGCCATTTCCGCTGCGGCTGCCAACGCATCCTTGCGCAGCGCCATCGGCACGGTGCCGGCATGGCCAGCCTCGCCGGTGACGCGGACCCTCGCCCGGATCTGGGCATTGATCGCCGTAACGATGCCCACAGGCTCGTCATGGGCTTCCAGGACCGGGCCTTGCTCGATGTGCAGCTCAAGATAGCCGGCCACCGATCCGGGCGCTCGCCTCACAGCCAGAACGCCATCAGGGTCGCCTCCGAAGGCAAGCAGCGCCTCGCGCACGCTGATGCCGTCGGCATCGCGGGCATCGAGCCATGCCGGCTCATAGCCAGACGAGAGCGCTGCCGAGGTCGAGAGATTCGTTGGAAAACGCACGTTCTCCTCGTCACCGAAGGCGATGACCTCCAGCGCAAAGGGCAGGCTCGGCGCATGTGGCGCCAGAGCCTCGGCGATGAGCAGGCCTGCGACAACGCCGAGATTGCCATCATAGGCACCGGCATCCTTCACGGTGTCGATGTGCGAGCCGACGATGACGGCCGGCAGGCCGGGCTTACGGCCTTCCATGCGGCCCTGGACCGATCCGGCGGCATCGAGATGCGCGGCGAGGCCGCGCGCGCGCATCAAGTCGAGGACATGGTCGGCAGCAAGCCGGTGGGCTGGCGACAGATAAAGCCGGGTGAGCTTTCCGGGCTCGTCGCTGAAACGGTTGAGCGCCGCCAGCATGGCAAAGGCGCGGGCACCAAGCTCGCGGGCCGAGGGCAGGTTGGCGGCGAGGGAGTCAAAGTCAGGAGCATCGGTCATGACGCGAAACTAGATCAGCTTGTCCCCGGAAGGAAACAGCAGATTGAGGCCTTGCCCGCGCTGCCTGCCCGCACCTGGAACCGTCAACGGGCGTTGCTGAACGCCTTCCGGCTGAACACGGTGCGCAGCATGATGACGATGTCGAGCCAGACGTTCCAGTTGTCGATGTACCAAAGGTCGTAACTGACGCGACGGGCCATCTTGTCGTCCGTATCGGTTTCGCCGCGAAGGCCGTGGACCTGGGCCCAGCCGGTGATGCCGGGCTTGACGTTGTGGCGGCGGGCGTAAAGCCCGATCTTCTGCTCATACTCGCGGTCATGGGCCAGCGCATGCGGGCGCGGCCCGACCAGCGACATGCGCCCCTGAATGACATTCACCAGTTGCGGCAACTCATCGATGTTGTAGCGCCTGAGCCAGGCCCCGACGCGGGTGACGCGCGGGTCGTTGCGCGTGGCCTGCACGACATGGTCGCCATCGTCCATGCAGGTCATGGTGCGGAACTTGAGGATGCGGAATGGCTGCTGGTTAAAGCCATAGCGCCGTTGCAGAAAGAACACCGGCCCCTTGCTGTCACGCTTGATCAGCATCGCCACCACCGCAAAGAGCGGCAGCAGCAGGACCAGCAGGAGCAGTGCGCCGGTGAAGTCGAACAAGCGCTTGGTGACGATCTCCGGCGTCGAGAGCGCGGGCGGGGTCAATTCGAGGCTGGCGATGCTGCCCGTGCGGATGATGCGCGGGTTGTCGAAGCGGTCGAGGATGCGCTCGGGCGCGAGGTTGATCGAGACCGGCAGGTTCATGAAGGCATCGACGCAGCGCTCGATGCGCTCGCGCTCGGCCCAGGGCATGGCGATAAACACGCCATCGGGACGCGACTGGCGCGCCTTGGCCATGGCCTCGGCGAGATCTGCCGAGAGGAATTGCTCGCGTTCGGCAGCGCTTGCCCCGGCCGAGGCCTCGCGCAGGATGACCAGGTCATTGATCATCAGCCCGGTGTTCCAGGGCTGATGGCGGGTCATGAAGGAGGTGACATCCGCCTCCGGCCCGATCAGCAGCACGCGCTGGGCTGCGATGCGTCCGGTCTTGCTGGCGACCGAGATGATCTTGACCACCCACCAGCGGGCCAGCGTGACCAGCGGAATGCCGGCTAGATAGGTCAGCAGCACCACCGCGCGAGAATAGTTGTCGATGACCTTGGCCAGGAAGCCCACGGCGATGAAGGCGACCATGGTCACGTTCCAGACGTTGAAGGCCTCGACCATCTGGCCGCGCGGCGACAGATAGCGCGTCAGCCGATAGCGGCGCTGCAACAGGTTGGTGAACAGGAAGATCGAGCCGATGAACACGGCGAGTTCCGCCGTCAGTTCGAAGTCTCCCGGGTTCTGGTAGGCCGCCAGATGGTAGCCGACGCTGGCCGAGGTGACGATGGCCAGCACGGCGATGAAGTCCACCAGCGCCGTTCCCAGCCCGACGAGGAGGCGCCAGTGCGAGGCCGGCGTGTCGTTGCCGCCGGCGTGCAGCGGCCGCAGGTCCTGGACGCTCTTCATCGGCCACTGCTTTCCATACGCGACGCCGGGCCTTGCAGAACGGCCCGCTCCCCATCGATGACGCAACTCTGTTCCGGGCTGGCGCATCCGATTGTCCGGCGGACCAGCCCTGCCACGAGGTTGCACGGGGCGTGCCGTCCCGTTTCGGGACAGCGGTGCATGGGTGATGAGAGGTTTCGTTAAGGTCTGGCGGTCTTGGCCAGAGCTGTCAGGGCCGGCTGCCGACAGGCTTGCGGATGACCTGCCAGACCGTCGCAGCCGAGACCGCATAGAGGGCGACGAAGATGACGTTGAGCCACGGGGTCCAGCCAAGGTCGGTGGTCGACAGGCTGATGACCAGGGCCAGCAACCCTGCTTTCAGCACCGCGATGGTGGCCAGCAGGGCTGCCCGCAGCCCGGTCCGCTGCAAGCCATAGAGCAGTTCGGCATGATACTCGATCAGGTTCCGCAGGGCCGGCACTGCCAGCAGGAGCGGGAACAGGGCCGATGCCGCGCCGATGTTCCGGCCCAGAACGAGCGGGTTCCACCACAGCAGCGCCATGGCCGCCAGAAGCCCGCCGATCGATACGGCGGCGATCGCCAGTTCCACGAGCAGCAGCATCGGGGTGGATGTGCGGACCTGCCGGTCGGTCATGATCTGCTGCATCGCCAACTGGTTGAAGGACCGGACCGGCATCGCGGTCAGGTCGATGATGCGCATGGCGATGGCGTAAAGGCCGGCGACGCGCGGGCCTGCCATGACCAGCACCACTGACTTGTCGAGTTCGGCCTGAAGATAGAAGATGATGTCGGCCGTGGCGGCGGGCAAGGCATCGCGCATCTGCCGCCCGTAAAGTGCGAGGCGAAGGCGCAGCCGCAAGGGCGGCAGGAAGACGCCGAAGGCCAAGGCCGCCGCGACAAGGTTTGCGGCAAGGTAGGTCCAGGCCCATTCCGTCAGGCTGGAGAAGCCGAACCACCAGAAGCCGAGTGCCGCAAACGTGCGGATCGCCGATCCCGCCAGGATCAGCACGGTGGCCTTGCCGAAGGCGCGCTGGCCGTTGTTGATGATCGCCACCACTTCCAGCATCCGCCAGCCCAGCACTTCGGCACACAGGATCAGCACCAGCGCAACCAGCGGCATGTCTCCGAACACGCTGAACCTGAGCCCAGTGGCGAGCACGACCAGCAGCGGAACAGACAGCACGAACAGGAAGAGATACCCGGCAAGGTAGGTGCCGGTCAGGCGCGGGCGCACGGTGGCGGCGCGGAACAGCGGCGAGATGAAGCCAAAGGCAGCAAACCGCGAGAGCACGATCCCGGCCCCCGACGCTGTGGCGAACAAGCCGAAATCGGCAAGGCTGAGCACGTTGGCCGCAACCAGGAAATAGGCCAGCGCGATCACCAGCCGGCCGATCGAGCCGCTGGCAAGGGTGAGGTAATCGCGAAGGTGATCGCGCAGGGAGCGCGGACTGGTCATGGCAGGCTTTGTCCCCTGGCGCGGTGAGCGGCCAGTCAACCGGTCAAGGCGGCAGATCATGGTTGATTGTCACGGCACTCGCATGATTGCTCCGAAAAGTCTTGCCACACCGCTAAGACAACAGGGCCTGTGCCCCGAACATGGCGTTTTTCGTTTCTCCACCAAGCCTGCTGCGTGCCGCGAAAGACCGTGGAGACTGTTCCGATATCCGTGACGGAGGCAAAGCTGCGTCCTTTGTGCCCCGAATTGGGACAGATCGTGCGGCATCAAACCTGCAACCAACGAGCCAGACAAGCTGCCCAAGCGGGAAGAGGCCCCGCTTTGCACCGCAGCCGTCATGAATTGGAACGGCGGAACGATGTTTGCGATCGACACCAGCGGACGAAACGATGCCCAGCCCACGGTTTCCAGCCAGCGCTCCGCCTCGAGCCCGGCCGTGCGCCCGACGGTGTGGTCCAGCATGCTGCAGGACCCTGTCGGCTTTGGCCTTGCCTTCGCGCGCCGTCATCTGGTCGTCATCGCGATCTTCGGGCTGCTGGGGCTGGGACTGGGCACCGGCCTCGCGCTGCTGGCACCGAACCGTTACGGCTCCACGGCACAGCTCCTGATCGATCCGCGCGACCTGCGCGTGCTCCAGAACGAGATCGCGCCGCAGGCGATGGGCAGCGATGTCACCACGGCCTATCTCGAAAGCCAGGCCCGCGTGATTGCGTCGGACAGCATCAAGCGCCGGGTGATCGACCGGCTCGACCTTGCCATGGACCCTGACTTCGGTGGCCGGCGCCCGGGCCTTGCCGAGCGGCTCGGTCTTTCCGCAGGTCCGTCAGGCCCGCAGCGCGAACCTGTGCTGACGGCCCTCGACGTCATGGACAAGCAGGTCATGGTACGCCGCGGCGAGCGCACCTTCGTCATCGACATCACCGCCATTTCCAGCGAGGGGCCGAAGTCAGCCCGCATCGCCAATGCCATGGCCGAAGCCTACCTCGACGATCAGTCGATCGTGCGGTCTGAATCGGCCAACCGGGCCTCGGCCTCGCTGACCGCCCGGCTGAGCGAATTGCGCGAGCGGGTCCGCCTCGCCGAAGACAAGGTCGAGAAGTATCGCGCCGCCAACAATCTGGTTGGTGCCAGCGGCAAGCTCGTCACCGAAGAGCAGCTCGCCGTGAGCAACATGCAGCTGACGCAGGCACGGGCGCGCCTCGCCGATGCGCAGGCCAAGTTCGATCAGGTGCGCATCGTCAGGCCCACCAGCATCGAGGCCGGCGCGACGCCCGAGGCGCTGAGTTCATCGAGCATCGCAGCCCTGCGCGGCCAGCTTGGCACCGCCCTGACGCGCGAGGCCGATGCGCTTGTGCTCTATGGCGCACAGCACCCGCAGCTTTTGTCGGCGCAGGCCCAGGTGCGCGACTCGCGCCGCCAGATCGCCGAGGAACTGGCCCGCACCGTACAGGCCGCCCGCGCCGAACTCGACCGCGCGCGGGCCTCGGAAGCCGCGCTCAACGCGCAGGTCGAACGCCTGAAGCGTGACACCCTCACCACCGGGCAGGCGGCGGTCCAACTGCGCGAACTCGAGCGCGAGGCCGATGCCAACCGTCAAGTTTATCAGGCCTTCCTGCTGCGTGCCCGGGAGACCGGCGAGCAGAGCAGCGTTGATTCCACCAATGCCCGCATCATCACCAGTGCCGTGGTGCCGCGCGACAAGCTCGGCCCCAACCGCAAGCTGTTTGCGGCTCTCGGTCTTGTGGCCGGCATCATCCTCGGTGTCATGGCAGGTCTGCTGCGTGATCTTGCGCCGGTGCGGCGTGGCCCTGTGGCTGCTCCGGTGGTCGACGCCGAAGCCGGCGACGCAAAGACCGGGATCCGGAAGGCCGCCATGCCGCGCGAGCCAGCCGCTTCCGCGGCCGCACCTGCTGGTGCCGTGCCGAAGCCGCGCGGGACTGGCCGCTGGCGGGGCCTTGCCGGGGTCGCGAAGGCCGCTCCCGCACCCGCATCTGCCGCCGCTGACGGCGGTCCGCTGATGGTGTCCTTGCCGGCGATCCGCGCCCTGGCGAACTGGCGCAAGCAGCCTGTGCCGGAGCGCTCGGCCTTCCATGGGTCAGGTTTCAGCACCGATGCCTGGGACCAGCCGACCTCGCCGCTGGCACAGGCCATCCATGCCGTGCGCGACAGGCTGGCGCTGGAGGAAGCGCCGGGCAGCAACCGCAAGGTTGTGGTCCTCGGCCTCGTGCCCGGCGCCGGCACCTCTCTGGTGGCACTCAATCTTGCGCTGGCCGCCGCGCGCGAGAAGGCCACGCCGCTGCTGATCGACCTCGCCGGCGGGCCGGCCTCGCTCAGCGCAGCGTTCGCGCCCGATGCCGAACTGGGCGCCGAAGAGGTCATCAGCGGGTCGGCAGGTCTGATCCGCGCGGCCTTGCAGGATGACGAGACGGGGGTGTTCTTCCTCTCACGCCCGGCCCGTGTGACGCGGCCCGCGACACCGTCCATCACCAGCCTCTCGGGCAGCCTGCTGGACCAGACCCGTCGCTTCGAGGCGGTGATCATCGATGCCGGCTCGATCGCTGATGGGGCCTTGCCCTACATGCTGGCGGAACTGGCAGACGATCTGGTGATCGTCGCCCCTGCCTCGATGTCGGGAGAGGCCTGCAACCGGCTGTTGCAGAGGGCGCTCGGACCCGATGCCGCCAAGGTGCGCTCGGTCGTGCAGAACGTTGAAGCCAGGGCCTGACATCCGCATCGTCGGCCCGACCGGAACCGGCTGCGGCCAACGGCCTTCAAGGTGGCCTGTTTCACGTTTTCGATGGGGCCGGCGTTGCGGCGGCGCTGTCCCCGGCAGGCTTGCGCGTCCGGGATGTCTGCGCAAGGCCATGGTCGGTCTTGTTCCACTGGCTCGGCGCGCGGGCATACTCGACCAGCGCGACCCAGGCTGCCGACGAGATCAGCAGGCAATAGATCGGGAGCAGGGGCAGCCACCAGATCAGGTCGGTCAGCCGCCTGTGAACCGCGCCCAGCACGACCGGGGCCATCATGGCGATCAGTCCACCGGCGGCCAGCGCGCTCCAGACGCCAATGATGGCCGCTTCCATGGCGCTGGCGGGATTTGGCAAGCCGAACAGGCTGAGCGACACCACGGCATAGATCAGGAAGATCGGGTAGCTCAGCGCGCTCAACAGCGTGCCGGCGCACAGGGCCAGCAGGACCAGCGCCTGCGAGGTCTGGCCATTGCCGAACAGGCGGCGCGGGCTCCTGGTGTGGGTCACAAGGGTCTGCATGAAGCCTTTCATCCACCGTACACGCTGGCGGAACCACATCGGCAGTCTGGCCGGGGCCTCTTCCAGCGTATCGGAGGGCAGGTCAGCGACACGGTAGCCGGAGCGCACCAGCCGGAAAGCAAGGTCGGCATCCTCGGTGACGTTCCACGCATCCCAGCCGCCGACCTGACGCAGCACGGTGGTCCGAAAATGGTTGCTGGTGCCACCGAGCAGCACGGGAAGGCCGGTGCGCATCAGTCCGGCATTCACCACATCGAACAGTGCCGCATATTCCAGGGCGAACATGCGGGTCAGCGCCATTAGGTAGCAAACTCACCAAGCCACGATTGCTTGTCCACAGGCTCTGGATGCCGTGCTTGCATTAAAATCCGTGCAAGCACATGCTTGCACATGATTCGATGCAAGGAGAGATGCGCGTGAGCGAGAAAGACCCTAGGAAAGTTGCTGCTGGTAAGGCCCGAGCCGACAACCTGTCACAGGCGGATCGCAGCGCAATCGCGCGGCGCGCGGCCTTGGCTCGCCATGCAGGCGGGCTGCCTAAGGCCATTGCAGAAGGCGTGCTCATTATTGGCACCCTTCAGATACCTTGCGCCGTTTTGGACGACGCAGACAACACGCGCGTTCTTACCCAAGAAGGATTTTTGACGGCGATAGGAAGGGCTGGGAAAGCGAAGGGCGGCGAAGGTGCCAGCGTCGACGGCTTGCCAGCATTTTTGCGCGCTGCAAATCTAAAAGACTTTATTTCCAATGACTTAATTGCGTCGACAACTCCAGTCGAGTTTGTGCCACTGCGCGGGCCAGGTTACCAAGGTCGTGCGTTTGGCTACCGTGCTTCGCTGTTGCCGGGCGTGTGCTGGGTTTATCAGGATGCGCTAGTCGCGCAGAAGTTGCTGCCAAGTCAAAAGCATATTGGAGAGGCGTGCCGCTTCTTCCTAAAGGCGCTTACAAATTACGCCATCGATGACTTGGTCGACCGCGCGACCGGCTTTGAAGACATGCGCAAGCGGCGCGCAATCGACAAGATCATCGAGCGGTATGTTGAGAAAGACGCTCGTGCTTGGGTTCTGATGTTCGATTTGGACTTTTACAGGCACATTTTCCGCCTTAACGGCTGGATTTTCGACCCCGAAAAGACAGCGCGCCCCAGCGTGATCGGACACTGGACAAACGACATTTATGATCGGCTCGCGCCCGGAGTTCGAGCCGCACTGCACGAGCGGGTCCGTCGCAACGGCAAGGGGAAGCCGACACAGAAGCTTACTCAATACTTGACGCCGGAGGAGGGCAGACCGGAGCTGAGCCGTCTTTTGGAAGGGGTGAAGCTGTTGATGCGTATGAGTAAAACATGGGACGAGTTCAAAACCCGACTTGATGAGTTTTACCCACGCTTCGGAGATACGCTGCAGCTACCGTTCAATGGCGGAGTCTACAGCTTGCCCCCGCCACCAAGCGACTGACTTGGAAACGATGAAGGCCCGGAACTGTATTTCCGAGCCTTCGTTGGGGGCGGAAGGGCCGGTGCCCAGGAACGATTTGCAGCGTCTCCCCTAGGGGTTCAACTCCCCCCGCCTCCACCTACAATCTAGCCATCCTTACGCTGGAAAGCCACTCCCCATGCGGTCCCGTCCTTGGAAAGAAAGTCGATCCCTTGAGCGCGAAGGGCAGATGCAATTGCCCCTAGGGTGGCCGGAATCGGCGTTCGACGACCCTTCTCAAAGTCGCGGACCGTTGACAGAGAAACGCCAGCAGCGCCTGCAAGCTCGTCTTGCGACAGATCAAGCCACCCACGGGCAGCGCGGCATTGTTCCGGTGTCATCCCGCACACCTAAGGCGGGTGAGTATTTTAGTCAACCCCAACGAAAAGCGTTGACACCACTCATTTCAACTAATATCAGTGACACCAACGAAAATCGTTGGTGTCCAGATGTCGCAGCACTTCCTCACTTCCGCAGCAGCCCACACGCTATCACTGGCGAAAGTCGCTCGCATGTCGGATGCCGAAGCGCACGACGCCTTCCGCATGATCCGTTGGTGCGACACGGGCGGGGAAGCCGTCTGCCCACGTTGCGGCTGCACGGCCACCTACAGCTATGCCACGCGCAAGCTGTACAAGTGCAAGGCGTGCGGCCACCAGTTCAGCGTCACCTCGGGCACCATCTTTGCCAGCCGCAAGCTGGCCATTCGTGACTACCTGCTGGCCATCGCCATCTTTGTGAACGGTGCCAAGGGCCACAGCGCCTTGCAGCTTTCTCGTGATCTTGGCGTCCAGTACAAGACCGCCTTCGTGATGACGCACAAGCTGCGCGAAGCCATGGCAGCCGAAGTGAACCAGACGCAACCTGCTGGCGTGGTCGAGGTGGACGGCGCGTACTTCGGCGGTCATGTGAAGCCTGCCAACCACAAGGAAAACCGCCGCGATCGTCGCCTTGCAGTGAACCAGAACGGCAAGCGCCGCGTGGTTGTGGTGATGCGGGAGCGCGGCGGTCGCACCCTGCCATTCGTGGTCAAGACCGAAGCCGCTGGCGTGTCAGTGATTGCCAGGATGGTCAAGGCCGGTTCGGAAATCCACGCCGACGAAGCCCTGCACTGGGATCGCCTGCACGCCAAGTTCCTGACGAAGCGCATCAACCATCAGGAATCATATTCAGACGGCGAAGCCTGCACCAACATGGCCGAAAGCTTTTTCTCCCGCCTTCGTCGCGCTGAAATCGGCATCCATCACCACATCAGCGGCGCGTACCTGCATGCCTATGCTGGCGAAATGGCTTGGCGTGAGGACAACCGCCGCGTCTCGAACGGCGAGCAATATCTGATGGTGGCCGGTGCCGCACTATCGCACCCTGTCAGCCGTCAGTGGAAGGGCTATTGGCAGCGCGGAACAAAATAGTTCTGGCTTCGTTCACATTTTGGAATTATACTTGCGTCTGTGGAAATCTGTTAATTTCGCCATGAGAGCTTTTGATTCGACGACTAGTGTGGCACTCGCTTGACATGACGGGCTATGCAGCCACCAAGAGGTTTAGTGACGGCTACGCCACGCGGCGTGGGACCAATTATGCGCGCCCGAATTCTGTCTCGACAATTTTCTTGAACGAAGCACTTAGTGCATCCGGTAAGATGCCGATGGAACCGAGGCGCCTTGATCTTTTCGGCGCTCACAAAACGGTAATGGCCGATATCGCGCTTTATGTTGCGGGTGATATTTCATTGCTGTCTCGCCCAAGTGTAGCGATTGTTGGAACACGGCAGGTTACGGACGAGGGCCGCCGCCGCGCTCGACATTTGGCTATCGGACTAACCGAGGCCGGAATAGTCGTTACCAGCGGGCTTGCGAAGGGTGTCGACGCCGCGGCCCATGCTGGGGCCATCGACGCCGATGGGCGCACAATTGCTGTCATCGGCACACCACTTGATAAGGCCTACCCAGCGGAGAACTCGGATCTTCAAGAAAGAATCTGGCGTAACCACCTCCTTATTTCTCCATTTGCGCCAGGGGAGATGGTCTTTAAGGGGAATTTTCCAAAACGAAACCGTGTAATGGCTGCGCTTTCCGACGCAACGGTGATTATCGAAGCCTCGGACACATCAGGCACGCTTCATCAAGCCGCTGAATGTCAACAGCTCGGACGGTGGTTGTTTATTGCGAAGTCGGTTGTTGACGACAAGTCGCTGACTTGGCCTGATAAGTTTTTGGGCAAGCCAAACGTAGCGATTCTCAGCAATGTCTCAGACATCACAGACAAAATTAAACGATATTGATCTTCATTATGCCGTGACGTATTTGAGTAGTCGCGGAACAGATATTAAATGGCGTAACGAAGATTACACCACCATGAATATGGTGAAAGCCATCAAAGGGGAACCATTAAAGGGATATTTCGAAATATCTCTAAATGGCCAGACTAAGAGAATTGACAACGCCAACTCATCTGATTTCAGGAAAATCTGCCACCAGCCTCTCGTAAGGATAATTGAGGCAAGCTTCATTGGACCGCACGTTTTAGTTCCAATTCCTTCTTCTAAGACAACAAGCGTTGATCAAGAATTCACAGCGAAGGCAATTGCAAATCAGATTGCAGCATCAAAGAGCAATGCTTTCACGTGCAGCCCAATACTATTTTTCAAAAATGAGGTGCAGTCTTCACGGGCAGGAGGCGGAAGGAACCCCTATAGCATTGAAGATAACATGGCTTTGTCCGCAAGTGTGGATTCGAAGATCATTCTGATCGACGATGTATTCACAACTGGCGCTCATTTGAAGGCGGCATGTTGGAAGCTTCACGCAAGCGGCATGAACGTGGTCGGTGCTGTCTGCTTCGCGAGAACCGTCTTTGAAAACTCACAACCGGCATTCGGGCATCGATCCGATAAAATTGACGTTTCTCGCCCGTTTGACCTGTTTGAGTTCTAGTTCAAGCAGGGCTCCATCGCGCCATTTCCCGCTCTCCCTCTTTCGCTACCGCCCCGCGCACCTTCCACAGG
>JAIYDY010000040.1 GCA_027487245.1 Hyphomicrobiales bacterium | reverse complement strand
TTCGCGGCTGGGACAAGGCGGAGCCGCGTTCAAGCGATGCGTTCGTTCCGCAATCGGTGCTGGCACCTCGACGACGTTTTCAGGAAGATCAACGGGGAGAAGCACGATCTTTGGCGTGCTGTCGATCACGAGGGTGAAGTGCTCGAAAGCTTCGTGACGAAGCGCCGCGACAAGAAGTCAGCATTGAAATTCTTACGAAAATCGCTTCGAAGGCATGGCTTTGTTGAAACGATCGTCACCGATCGGCTGGCATCCTACGGTGCCACCCTGAAGCAACTCGGTGCCATCGAAAAACGCGAAGTTGGCCGATGGTTGAACAACCGGGCCGAGAATTCCCACCAGCCATTCCGACGACGGGCACGGGCCATGCTGCGCTTCCGGATAATGCGAAGTCTGCAGAAATTCGCCGCCCTCCACGGCTCGATCCACAACCACTTCAACCAGGAACGCGCCCTCATCAGCCGCCAGATTTTCGCTCGGCGGACCTTCGGCTCAAGGATCGACGCACCGCCGCGCTGACAGCATGGCGCCAACTCTGCGCTGCCTGATCAATCACGGGTTGGGGCGCATTCCGAGACTATTCTGGTTTGTCTGACAGCACCAGACACGATGGGCGTGCGGTTCGCCGGCAGCCTTTTGGGAACAGCCCTACTCCGCCGCCAGTCGCTTTTGTCCGGAATGATCCAGCGGTAGCGCTCCAAGCTCGGCCAGCACCTTCCGAAGTGCGGGCCGGTCACGCTCTGGCAAAGGCAGGCGCGGCGGTCTGGGTGGGCCCATGGGCATGCCCATCATCTCGAAGGCTGCCTTGGTGCCGGAAACATAGCGCGGCCCACCCACGAAAGGCAGCAGTGGCACCAGCTTGCGGTGTATCGCCGTGGCTTCTGCCAGATCGCGCCGGTCGACCGACGCCTCGAAGAGCTGTGCCGACAAACGCGGGACGACATTCGAGCAGACCGCGATCCAGCCTTCGGCACCGAGCCAGAACGATTCGAAGCCGAGAACTCCGGCGAACACTGTCATGCGCTCGCCGCACAATCGGATGATCTCGCGCACGCGCGTCACGTCGAGTGTTGATTCCTTGATATAGCTGCAATTGGGAATGGTCGCGAGCCGGGCCACGATGTCTGGCGTCAGGTCGACATTGGCAGTCGCCGGATTGTTGTAGACCATGATTGGGATCGAGATCGCGTCCGCCACGGCCTTGTAGTGCACGTAAAGTTCGTCCTCGGTCGGCACGCTGTAAAAGGGTGGAATGATCATCACACCATCTGCACCGAGCTTCTCGGCCTCGCGCGATGTGGCAACCGCATCGCGCGTCCACTCGGCACCTGTGCCGATCAACACCGGCACGCGGCCAGCAGCCTGGCGAACCACGGTTTCGACGATGGCGGTCCGCTCATCAGGCGTAATCGATAGAAATTCGCCTGTTGAACCGAGCGGGATCAACCCGTGAATACCTTCACTGATCTGAAAATCGACCAGCCGTTTCAACGCCTCGATATCGACAGCCGCACCATCCGCCGTAAACGGGGTCACCAGCACGGTATAGGTTCCGCGAAAACGTTGCATTGTTCGGCTTCCTCGCATGCTTGGCGCGGCCATGGTCCGGCTGCTTCACCTTGGCCGCTTCACGGTCGCAGATTTTATGTCGTATATCGAGTGTATGCAATAAGGGGCCATGCCGATGCGGCTTGATCTGAGAGACCGTGCGGCGAGCGATAGCTTCCAGTTCACGTTTGACGGGCAAACGATATCAGCGCGCGCGGGCGAAAGCATTGCAGCTGCCCTCTCCGCAGATCACCGGCTGGCGCTCAGGCACACGCGGAATGGTCAGCCGCGCGGGCTGCATTGCGGCATGGGTGCCTGCTTCGATTGCATCGTGACGGTGGATGGTCGGGCCGGTGTGCGCGCATGCCTTGCCAAGGCAGCTCCAGGACTCAATGTGTCCAGCACAGCACCACGTCCAGAGGTTCTGGCAGGCCTCGGTGATCTGCCGACCACGGCTTTGCCGCGCCGCAGTGTGGACGTTCTGGTGGTCGGGGCCGGGCCGGCTGGTGCGCGTGTCGCCGCTTCGCTGGCTGAGGCCGGGGCAAAGGTGCTTGTAGTGGATGAGCGTGCCGAAGTTGGCGGGCAATACTACAAGCCCCTGATGGCGGCTGCCTCGGAAGAGGCAGATGGAAGTGTTGGCGCTGTCTTGCAGGATCGGCAATTCGCCGAAGGGCAGGCCTTGGCCCGCCGCCTGGCAGCCTCGGGCGCGGAAGTCTGGACCGGAGCGACGCTCTGGTTTGCGTCTGCTGGCGAAGGTTTTGGCATTGTGCGGGAGGAAGGCACCAGAGGCACGGCCACGGTGATCGAGCCGCGTTTCACGGTGCTGGCCACCGGCGCGAGCGAACGGCCCTGCGCCGTGCCTGGCTGGACCTTGCCCGGCGTGATGACGACCGGCGGTCTGCAGGGCCTCGTGCGTTCGATGCGTGTGGCACCGGGCCGGCGTATCGTGATCGCAGGGTCCGGGCCGCTTAACTTCCAGCTGGCGGCTGAGTTGCTGAAGCTTGGCGTTGCGCCGCTTGCCGTGGTCGACGAGGGGCCGGGACCGGGCTTTTCTACGTTGCCCGGCCTGATGGGCATGGCGATGGCGGACACAGGCGCCACGCTGACGGGACTCGGGTACCTCACGAAGCTTGTCATGGCCCGGGTTCCGATCCACTGGAACGCGCGTGTCCGCGAGATCTGCGGCGGGGACAAGATCGAGAGCATCAGGATCGAAAAGGGCGGAAAAACCCTGACGATCGCCTGCGATGTGCTGGCGCAGAACGCAGGTTTCATCCCGCAAGCCGAGATCGCCCGGCAGCTTGGCTGCGGCATGCAGTATGTCGATGTCCATGGCGGTTCGGTCGCCGTCAAGGCTGCGCCGGACGGGTTGACCAGCGCGCCTCATGTCTATGCCATTGGCGATGGTGCCGAGATCGCCGGAGCCAAGGTTGCCATGGCCCGCGCTGAGCTGACGGCGGCTGCATTGCGGCGCGAGCTTGGCCTGCCCGCAGATTCGGCGAGCGCCGGCGCAATGGAGCGGCTTGAGCGGGCGCAGGCCTTTCAGAAAGCCCTGTGGAGCGTGTTCACGCAGGCCCCTTTCGACGTGAACATGATCACGGATGACACCATTATCTGCCGTTGCGAGGAAGTGACGGCAGGGGCAGCGCGCAAGGCGTGCAGATCCGCCGAGCCAACGCTGGCAACGCTGAAACGCCAGACCCGCGCCGGGATGGGCCGCTGCCAGGGCCGCTTCTGCGTCTCGACACTGACCAATCTGATCCATGCCGAAGGCGGGCCTGCGCCGGATGTGGCGGCCTTCTTCGCGCCACGGCCTCCGGCGCGCCCGATGTTGCTTGGCGCAATAGCCGCCGAGAAGCCCGAATGGGGCGGCCATCGCCGTGCTTTGCCGCCACTCAACTCGCCGCGCGTCAATCTGCGCCGTGAGCCGTTCGGCGTGATCGAGGCCGACGTAGCGGTGATCGGGGCTGGTGTGGTGGGTGCTTGCGTGGCGCGCGAACTGGCGCTGGCTGGCGAAAGGGTCGTGGTCTTGGACCGGCACGAGGCCAATGTGCAGGCGTCCGGCGCCAATGCGGGCAGCCTGCACGTGCAACTTCTGTCATTCGACTTTGGCCAGAAGGCGCAGGCTGGCGGCCGCCCCGCCGCGGAGGTGCTGCGCATCGCGCCTGCGTCGATCGCCCTGTGGAAAGAAATAGAACGTGCTGCCGTCGAGGACCTCGAGATGTCGACGCCGGGCGGGCTGATGCTGGCTGAAACCGATGCTGAACTGACCTTCCTGCGCCAGAAGGTTGCACTCGAGCAGAGCTACGGCATCGATGCCGAAATCATCGGTGGCGACGAGATCGGCCGACTTGAACCACATCTGGCACCGCGCTTCATCGGCGCTGCCTATTGCCGCGACGAGGGCAAGATCAACCCACTGGTGGCGACGCTGGCCGTGGTGCGGCTGGCGAAGCAGGCGGGAGCGCGCTTTGAGAGCTTTGCTGCCGTGAACAGTCTCAGCCATGATGGATCGCGCTGGCGCATCGAGACCGAGGCCGGGGCGGTGAAAGCGCGGCGCGTGGTCAATTGTGCCGGTGGCTGGGCTTCGCACATCGCCGCAATGGCAGCGCGACCCATCCCGGTCGAGGGTGCGCCACTGCAGATGATCGTCACCGAGCCGGGGCCGCGACTGGTCAAGCATCTCATCGCCCATGCCGGCCGGCACCTAAGCCTGAAGCAGGCAGATACCGGCGGTCTGATCATCGGCGGGGCGTGGCCAGCGTCCATGAACCCCGAGACAGGCGCAAGCGAGGTCGAAATGGCCAGCATCGAGGGCAACGCCTGGGTTGCGGCGCATGTACTGCCCGCTGCGGCTGCCTTCCGCATCGTACGGGTCTGGGCAGCGATGAACATCAACATCGATGGCGCGCCGATCCTTGGTGAAATGCCAGGCGCCGCCGGCTTTTACAACTGCGTGACCTCGAACGGTTATTCGCTTGCTCCGATCGTGGCGCAGATCACCGCAGACCTGATGACGCGCGGCAGATCCGACCTGCCATCAGAGATCTTCTCGCTGGCGCGGTTCGGGTAATCAGCATCAACGCAGCCTGAGCCCCCTCCCCTGCGCGCGAGCGGCCTCGAAGACCAGCCTCGCCGCGACGTTGTCTTCAAAGCCTCGACCGTCGGAAAAAAAGAACGCCAATCCCGTTGATCTCGCGGCACAGCGCCCGGCCAGAAGATCGCCAAGCCCGACCAGGCGCGGGTTGGCAGAATGGATATCGGCAGGCCGCGCCGCCCATTGCTGGATCAATCGTTCCTTGTCATCCGAAACAATAAGGCCAGCCTCCGCACACAGGCCCGGATCAATCTCGTGCGCCTGAGGCAGGAAAGGCCCGATCACGGCCACAATGGCATCAGGGCGTGGTGATGCGCGAAACACGGGGACGATTGACAGTGTTGCCGTAATCAGAACATCGGCTTGCCGTACAAGATCGTCAGTTGACATGGCACTGGCATCAAGCCCTGTGGCGCGCGCCGTCTCCGCGGCAAAACGCCCAGCCCTCTCGCTGTCACCATGTGAGGACGCCACGAGCAGGCGGCTGGCAAGACCGGCAGCAGCGAGTACACGGGCATGCGCTGCACCTTGGCACCCGCAGCCGACCACTCCCACGACACCGGTGCCCCGCCCCGCTTGAAGCGCGCGGACGGCAAGCGCTGTGATCGCAGCTGTTCGGAGCGCTGTCATCTGGCGCGCCTCGATCAACGCCACAAATCTGGCCGATGGCCCTTCCGCCAACGCCACGATGGCATCAATTTCGGGCTGGCCCCGCAGGCCCTGGGCTGGATCGCCAACCAGAACCTTTGCACTGGCCATGCCGGATGATTTGTTCAGGGCCGGAAACAGCGTCATGTAGGCGCTGTCCGGCCCAAGCCGGTTCATGCGCAGCGAAGCCGGTTCCTGCATCAGGCCCGTTTCAAGCTCCGAGAAGCCAATCGCCAGAGCATCCATCAGCTCCAGCGGATCAAGCAATTCAGACACATCACGATCAGACAGCCAGATCATGTCAGCCTTCCGCACGTCGTTTGGCTTGAGGCTTGCAAAGCTTTACCCACCAACTGCCAGTGCCGTCCTTCACCCGTTTGCACGCAGATGGTTGACACGGAAGAGACAGGATGGTTCGATTGCATACGCAGCGTATACAACACTATCTCCGTCAATGGCAGACCAGCCGATCTACACAGTTCACGACGAATTGCTTTCAGCGGAGTTCAGCATGTTCAAGTCTCGCATACGCGGCTTTCTCCAGGTCAACGGCCTTCGGATCATGGCATTGCTCGGTGCACTGGGCGTCGCCTTGCCAGGCATGGCAGACTTGGCAGCCGCCAAGTCACTCGACGATATCCTGAAGGCGCGCGAAATCCGCATCGGCGTCAATCCGACCTTGCCGCCCCGCGCACTTTTCAACGACAAGAACGAGATTGATGGCTTCGAGCCCGATCTCGCCAAGGCCCTCGCTGAAAAACTCGGCGTGAAGCTAACACTGGTCGCCGTTGGCTCGCCTGACCGCATCCCGTTCGTCGCGTCCGACAAGGTTGATCTGGTTATGGGAGCCATGAGCCGCACCTCCGAGCGCGCCAAGGTGATCGACTTCTCGGCCCCGATCCACTCGGAAAACTACGGCATTATCTCGCTGGCGAGCAAACCGTTTGCCAAGCTCAGCGACCTCAACAACGAGGCTATCACACTGGTGCAGGTGCGCGGCACGACCGCCATCCCCTACATCCAGAAAAACATTCCGAAGGCCAAGCTTCTGCTTCTGGACAACTACAATGATCGTGACAGGGCGCTTGCCCAGGGCCGCGCCGATGCGTCGTTCGACGGCATCGATGCTGTCGCCTATCGGCTCAAGATCTTCCCGAATGTGAAGTTCAACATCGTGCCGGTGCCCGAATGGGGCGTCACCTATTCGAGCTTCGGCGTCGCCAAGGGCAACTACTCCTTGCGCGACTGGGTCAACATTGCGCTTTACGAATTGCATAGCACGGGCGTGGTCGAGCAACTCTGGGAGAAGTGGTTCCTCAAGCCGATGGACACCAAGGTACCCGTGACGCCGTATTTCTGAGCGACGGCACCCTCCGAGATGGCCTACACGCTTCAGTTCGGGCAGGTCACACCATATCTCGGCTATCTGGCTGGTGGTGCCTGGCTGGCACTCCAGCTTGCCGCCATAGGCTTCGTGGTCGGCTGGGCCATCGGGCTGGTCTGCGCAGCCATCCTGCACTACGGGCCGTGGCTGCCGCGCAAGATCGTTCGAGCCTACGTGGTATTCTTCCTGAATACGCCACTTCTGGTGCAGATCTTCTTCATCTATTTCGCCTTGCCCGACTGGGGCATCGTGCTCAGCTCATTTCAGGCGGTCGTTATCGGCATGTCGCTGAACGCGGGCGCATACCTCACCGAGATCCAGCGTGCCGGCTTCAATTCGATCCGCCGTGAAGAGATCGAGGCAGCCGAGACGCTTGGCTTCTCGCGCCTGCAGTCCATCCGACATGTCATCGTGCCCCATATCTGCAAGGTCCTGTTTCCGCCGCTTTCAAACCAGTACATCATCCTGACGATGACGACGTCGATTGCGGCCATCTTCGGCGTCGAAGAGCTGACCGGACGAACCTACAATATCAACGCGCAGACTTTCCGTGCGCTCGAAATCTTCTCGATCGCAGCGTTGTACTATGTTGCGCTGACATTGGTGGCGAGTGCGGCGCTGTACAGCATCGGACGCTACTTTTTCCGCATCAAGGGCAAGGTGTTCTGATGGCCGCGCTGCTGGAAGAAGCGCCGCGGTTCTTCGGCTACTACAACATGCTGTTTCTGGGGCAGGCCTTTGCGTTCACGGCGCTGCTGTCACTCGTCGGTTGCGGTGGTGGCTTCGTGTTCGGGTTCGGCCTTGCAGTCCTGCGCAGCGAGCGCATCGTCCGTTTCGCTCCGCTGCGCTGGGTGGCGACCGTTTATGTCGAGCTGTTCCGGCGAATACCGTTCCTGGTCAAGCTGATGGTGATCTTCTTTGCGTTCCAGCTCGCAGGGTTCGATGTCTCAGGCTTTGTGGTGGCGGCAACGACGGTTGCGCTTTCGGCTTCAGCCTTTTCGGCAGAGAACGTGCGTGCCGGTCTTGAAGCAGTGCACAAGAACCAGTGGGATGCGGCCGAGGCGATGAACATGGGCGGGCTGACCGCGTTGCGCCGGGTGATCCTGCCGCAGGCCTGGCGGATCATCATCCCTCCATCGATGACCTACTCGGTGGGTCTTGTGAAAAGCACCTCGATTGTCTCGCAAATTGGTGTGTTCGAACTGACCTACGCCGCCAAAATCCTCAACCAGAAGGGTTTCTCAGCCGGCATATGCTTTGGCACGATCCTGCTGCTGTACTTTGCCCTTTGCTACCCGCTCAATCTCATGGCCGCGCGTCTGGAGTCCAAGCTTGCCCCATCTCGTCATTGAAAAACTGAGTGCCGACTATGGCGCAACACCGGTGCTGATCGATGTCGATCTGGCGGTCGAACGCGGCGAGATCGTTGCCATCATCGGCCCGTCCGGCTCGGGCAAGAGTACGCTTTTGAGGGTGCTCACGGGGCTGCTGAAGCCCCGCGCGGGCCATGTGCATGTTGCTGGCACCGAGGTCAACTATGCCAGCGCCGAGGCGCTACGCAAGGTGCGCGACCGCTTCGCCATCGTCTTTCAGCAGTTCAACCTTTTCCAGAACATGACGGCGCTGCGCAACGTCACCATAGCGCCAACCATCGTCAAGAAACGCAATGCTGCCGAGGTGGAACGCGAGGCCCGCGAGTTGCTCACCAAGGTCGGGCTGGCACACCGCATCGATGCCTATCCCGACGAGATGTCCGGCGGCCAGCAGCAGCGCGTCGCGATTGCCCGCGCACTCGCGCTAAAGCCTGACATTCTCCTGCTCGATGAGGTCACCTCGGCACTTGACCCGGAATTGGTGGCCGAGGTTCTCGATACCATCAGGCTCCTGGCTCAGGACGGCATGACCATGCTGATCGTCTCTCACGAAATGGCCTTCGTCCGCGAGGTCGCCAGCAAGGTCGTGTTCATGGCCGATGGTCGCGTCGTCGAGGTCGGCCCGCCTGCCCAGATTTTCGATGCCCCGGAGACCACGCGCTGCGCTGACTTTGTTAGGCGCATCCTGCGTCACTGAAGCATTTTCAAGCGAGGTGGATCGCGGTTCACTTCAAGAAAATTCCATAAATCAATAATTTGGAGCATCACATGGCTTACGGCATGCACTATCTGAAGGGCGCAGTGGATTGCCATGTGCACACATGCCCCCACCTCAACGGGCGCAGCGCCAACATCTTCGAGAGCGTTCGGCAGGCCTCGGCGGCGGGCATGCGGGCGCTGGGGCTGATGGACAATTTCCAGAACTCGTCCGGTTATGCGGCGTTGGCGATGGAAGAACTTGGCCATCTTGGCGTCGAGGTGTTTGGCGGACTCATCATGCAGCCGACAGCAGGCGGCGTCAGCTATGAGGTGGCGCGCAATGCGGTCGACTACGGCTATGGGCCGCAAACCGGGGCGCGCTTCCTGTCCTTGCCGACGCATCACACCCGCGCGGTGGCCGTCCGGGAGCGCCGCAGCCCGGCTTATCTCGAAACCACCTTCTGGGTGCCGGAAAATGGCAAGGTGCCCGAACCTGTCCCTGCCATCATGGACCTGTGCGCAGCCCGCGACATCGTGTTCGACTGTGGACATGTCGACGGTCGTGAAGCCGTTGCACTCGTTGAGGAAGCGAAGCGGCGGGGCGCCACCCGTGTTCGCACCCATGGCGGCGGCTATGATACCGACACGATCAAGCAGATCGTCGCGCTTGGCGGATATTGCGAGTTCTCGTTCTTTGTGCTGACCCATGCGACACAGGTTGGCCTGACCCATGTCGACCAGGAAAAGCACCGTGCGCCGACCCGAACGATCCAGGATTTGGCCCCGCGCATCAGAGCGGCTGGTGATAAGGCCATCGTGTCGGGCGACGCGGGGATCTACTTGCTCGCGCCGCCGGTCGAGGCCTTTCGTGAGTTCATGTTGCTGCTCGAGGCAGAGGGCTTCGACGAAGCGGAAATCCGGCGCATGAATACTGACAATCCGGCTGATCTGTTCAGGATCGGCTCGTTCCTGCCCTCCCGCGAGGCTTGAGCAGAAACGGCTGTGTCTTGTGCACTCATATGGTCAGCAGGCGGCGCGGCGTGTCGACCAACATCTGATCGATCTCCGCTTCGCTCCAGCCGCGATCACGCATCAGTGGCCGCACATTGGCATGGATATGGCGGTAGCCGTGCCCGCCATGGGCAAGCAGCCGGGACCGTGTGCAGATGTCATGCGAAATGCAGACTTGCTCGCCAAGGCCTGCGTCGAACAGGCGTCTCAGCGCCCGCAGCCGCATCCAGTCATTCGGCAGATCGACCACGCCCATCCAGTAGTTCGAGGTTTCGATGCCGAAGAAGTCGTATTCCACCACGCAGCGTCGCGCGAGCGCGATCACCGCATCGACATCTTCCGGATGGGTGCGGTCCATGTGGCTGAGCACGGTGCGGGACAGGTCAGCCCCCGCACGCTCCAGCACGTCGCAAATCTCGCGGCACGCATCCGGATGTCGGCCCGGATGCACGTTGATGCTGGCACCGGTTGCGAGTTGTGCTTGTGCGGCTGCCTTGAGGCAGCGCTCTTCGAAGGGTGTCATCGGCCATGACACGCCGATTTCGCCAATGATGCCGCAGCGCACATCGGTTCCCCAGGCCCCATCCATGATCTGTCCGATCATGATCTCGGCCAGTCCCTCGACGGGCAGAGATTTGGTGCCCTCATCGACATAGGTGTCCGTGTAAAACCCAGCACCAAGGATGACATTCACACCGCATCGCTCGGACAGTCGCGCCAGCATGGCAGGCTCAGGTCCGATACCGCCCGTGGTCAGATCAACGATGGTCGACCCGCCAACTGCCTTGAAAGCGGCGAGTTCGGCTGCAGCGACATCCTCATCCAACAAGACATGATGGCCCGGAACCATCGGGCGATAGTCTAGCTCAAAACGCGTTTCCAGCGAGATTTCGAGGGTGGCAGGTGCCTCCCGCCAGGCCGGATTGGTCAGGTCGCAGCAGATGTGCTCATGCATCAGCACATGCCCAAGTTCTGCGCCGTCTATGGTGCCGCGAACCGTGATGGCTTGTCTTGAAGGTGTTCCTTCCGCCTTGCTTTCGCCCACGGGCTGAACCCTTTCTTCAAATGCGAGTGGACGCTGATCGGATCAGAGGCCTTGCCGGATCGTGCGATCATGGCATACGCTATGCATACAATCTGCAGGCTGATAGCGCAAACCTGAAGCCTCACGATCTACCGAACTTGTCGTCGTCCACCATCTCAACATGCACCACGGGGAATAAGCCATGATCGATGATGCTTCACGCAACGCCCGCGGCTTGAACCGCCGCCACCTCATGGCAGGAGCTGCCGCGCTGAGTGCCGGCGCGCTGCTGCCGCGCGCCGCCCAGGCACAGGCCAAAGTCGCGCCGCCCAATCTGATCAAGGCTGGCACACTCGTCATGTCGATGAACCCGACCTTGCCGCCGTTGCAGTTTGTCGATGATCGCGGCCAGTTGCAGGGCATGCGGTGGGAACTGGGGAACGAGATTGCCAAGAATCTTGGCCTGACGCCCGAGTATGTCCGCATCGAATTTGCGGCCATGGTGCCGGGCCTTGCTGCCAGGCGCTGGGACATGATCAACACCGGGATTTTCTTCACCGAGGAACGCTCGAAGCTGATGTACATGGTGCCCTATGAGCGCGCAGCGGTCAGCTTCCTTGCAGCGCGCGGCAACCCGCTCAAGATCGAAAAGTGGGAGGATCTGGCAGGCCGTGCCGTTTCCGTCGAACTTGGTGGCATCGAAGAGCGGCGCACCCGCGAGGTTGATGCGATGCTGAAAGCCAAGGGCCTTGCCGGGATCGACATCCGCACCTTCAACAACTTCGCTGAGTCATTCCAGGCTCTGCGCGCTGGCCAAGTGCAGGCTGCAACCGCGATCGATGCCACCGCCATGTTCATGCAAACGCGCGGCGACTTCAGCCGTGCCGTCGCTGGTCTTTTCCCGCAGGTGGCCACGTTCGCCTTTGCCAACAAGACACTGGCCGAGGCTGTTGCGGGAGCGCTCAACGATCTGAAGAAGTCCGGCTACTACGACACGCTGTTCGACAAGTATGGCGTGCTGAAGATCGACAGCCCAACCTTCAAGATTGAAGGGCCCGGCCCCGCCTGAGCCACTGTCCCCGTGTTGCTGAACCGGTCCGGAGGGGCTTCTCCTCCGGATCCCTACGTCTGTTACAGACAAGGAGAGCCTCTTGCGCGTCTGGAACTGGGAAGGCTTTTTCGGCTATTTCGCCAACCCGTACCTGCTCGAAGGCGCGCTGGTCACCCTGTTCCTGACGGGTTCGACCCTCATATTCGGCTTCATTCTGGGCATGCTGCTGACTCTGATGCGCCTATCATCGCACGGGATCGTCCAGAACATTGCCAAGACCTATATCTGGGTGTTTCGTGGCACGCCGCTGCTGGTGCAATTGATCATCATCTACACGGGCCTGCCTCAACTCGGCTTCGTGCGCCTTTCGGTGCTGCAATCGGCCATGCTCGGCCTTGCGCTCAACGAAGCCGCCTATCTGTCGGAGATCCTGCGCGGGGGCATCCTGTCAGTCGGGCAAGGTCAGCGCGATGCGTCGCGGGCGCTGGGGCTGAAGCGAGCGCAGGGTTTCTACCTGATCGTCATGCCGCAAGCGTTGCGCGTGATCATTCCGACACTCGGCAACTCGGTCAACGGGCTCCTCAAGACCACGTCGATCGCATCGGTGATCTCGATGGAGGAGTTGCTGCGCCGCGGGCAGATCCTGATGCAGCAACGCTTCGAGGTGCTCGAGGTATTCATGGTGGTGGCGATCCTGTACCTTGCCATGACAACCGTTTGGGACGCGATCCAGCGCCGGATCGAAGCGCATTACGGCAAGGCCTATGGGCCGGCAACGAGCGCCTTGCAAGCGCGCGACAATCACTGAGAATGCTTGACAGGGCCGCCCCGCGTGGCAGTGCATGTTTGAGTTATGGTGTGCCGTGAAACGACCTCGATATGCATGCAACTGACGCCTTGAAGATCAGCCGAACCGGCCAGGATCACGAAGCCCGCCCCGATGAGCCCGGCCAGGTCGCAGGGCTCAATCTGTCGAACCTTGCCTATCGCGCCATCTCCGAGATGATCCGCGACCGCAGGCTCAAGGGCGGCGAGCAGATCGTCGAAGCGCGGTTGGCCGATGTGCTCGGCATCTCGCGCACGCCCCTGCGCGAAGCCCTGCAGCGACTCGAAGGTGAAGGACTGGTGCGCAAGTTCGCCAACCGCTCCTACATCGTGCGCGCGGTGGAACTGGCGGAGTATCTTCAAGCGCTCAAGGTTCGCGAATTGCTGGAGGGCGAGGCAGCTGCACTGGCTGTGGGCCAGATCCCGCGGGATCTGATGGCAAGGGTGCGGTGCGAGATCGAGGAACTGCGGGCCTCGACCAGCTATCACACCCATTCACACTGGCAGTCCGATGACAACCTGCATGGTCTTTACATCGAGCATTGCAGCAACCCTGTGATGACCGAGTTCATTCACGCGCTTCGCGTCACCACCCGCCTGTTCGAGATCGCGAGGCTCAAGGACCGGCTTGAGCCTGACTCTGTCGAGCATCTGGCCATTCTTGCCGCTCTCGAAGCCGGAGACGCCAAGGCGGCCCGCCAAACGGTCGTGGCGCATATCAGAAGCCTAAAGGAGTTCACTCTCGCCACCGTGCGTTGATCGCCAAATGCCTCTGGCAGGCTGCCAAAACCGCTTGCCTGAAAAGTCAAACTGTATGACATTGGTATACACTTTGGTTTCAGCAGGGGTTTTCCATGACAGAGTTTGCACAACGGAAATGGTCTCGCAGGCAGCTTCTGGCCATGGCAGCGGCGGCGGGCACGGTTGCGATTGGCACGGGCTACGGCGCGCATGCCAAGCCATTGGGGGAAGTGCTTTCGAGCAAGAAGCTGCGCGCCGGCATCAACCCGACCCTACCACCCTTCGGCGTGTTCAACGCTCAAAACCAGATCGATGGTTTCGATGCTGACATCGCGCGCGAGATCGCAAGGCTGATGAAGGTCGATCTTGAAATCGTCCAGGTCGGCAGCCCGGACCGCATCCCATTTCTGCAGGCTGACCGCATCGACATCGTGCTCGGCGCCATCACCCGCACGGTGGAGCGCGCGCTGGTGATCGACTACACCATCCCGCTGCACACCCAGAGCGTGGTGGTGCTGACGAAGGCCAGCGGCACGGCGGTTCCCATCGCCAAACCTGGCGATCTCAACAATGCAGGAGTCCGGCTGGTGCAGGTTCGCGGCACGGTCGGCATTCCTTGGATCCAGGCCAATGCACCGCAGGCGCAGGTGACGTTGCTCGACAACTATCCCGACACCTTCCGTGCGCTGCAGCAGGGCCGGGCTGATGCCATGGTCGATGTGCTGGAATCGGTGGTTGTGCCAATGAAAAACTTCCCAGGCGTGCCATGGAAGGTGCTCGATGACGTGCTCGCCAGCACATGGGTCGGCATTGGGGTGCAGAAGGGCAACACCACCCTCAAGGACGTGCTCAACGTTGTGCTCTTCGAGATGCACCGCAACGGCTTTGTCGGCACGGCTTGGGAAAAGTGGTTCGGCGTGCCGATGAAGACCCCGGTTCCTGTCAATCCGATGTTCTGAGACTGGCCTAAGACGGCTATTCCCATGCAGCTGCAATATGGCCAGGTAATGGGCTACCTGCCGGATTTTCTGGTGGGTGCTGCGGTGGCGCTCGCGGTTGCACTGGTGGCGTTTTGCCTCGGCCTTGGCATCGGGCTCGCCGGTGCAAGCGTGTTGGCGTTTGGCGGGCGCCTGTCCAAGGCACTGGTTCGAGCCTATGTCAGCTTCTTCACCAACACGCCGCAGTTGGTGCAGATCTTCTTCCTGTTCTTCGCATTGCCGGAGTTCGGGATCCTGCTGACACCGGTTCAGGCCGTGCTGATCGGAATGACGCTGAACGCCGGGGCCTATCTCACAGAAATTCAGCGTGCCGGTTTTGAATCGTTGCCGCAGGCCGAGATCGAGGCTGCCGAGACGCTCGGGTTCACTCTGGGCCAGACCATTCGCCACGTGATTGCGCCTCACATCATGAAGGCGCTGTATCCCTCGTTGTCGAACCAGTACATCATCATGACGCTCGGCACTTCGATGGCAGCCATTTTCGGCGTTGAGGAATTGACCGCCCGCGCCCTCAACGCCAACGCCATAAGCTTCCGCTCGATTGAGATCTTCTCGCTCACCGCCTTGATCTATATCGGGCTGACCATCATTGCTTCGACCTTGCTCTATGCCCTTGGCCGCACCCTCTTCAGGGTCAAGGCGAGGGCCTTCTGATGGGTGTCATCGAGCAATTGATCAGCGAGGCACCGCGCTTTTTCACCTACTGGAACATGCTGTTCCTCGGGCAGGCCGCGCTCAACACACTGCTGGTGTCACTTGTCGGCTGCGTCGTGGGTTACGTCATCGGTTTTGTCATCGCCACCTTGCGATTGCCGCAGATCATGCCCTTTGCGCCCGTGCGCGCGGTCTTGATAGTCTGGACCGAAATGATCAGGCGTGTGCCGTTTCTGGTGCTGCTGATGTGCGTGTTCTTCGCCTTCCAGCTTTCTGGAGCCAACAAGACGTTGTTCGTGATTGCGGTCACGGCCGTCACCTTGCGCATGTCGGCGCTGGCCGCCGAGAATGTACGGGCGGGATATCAGGCCGTTCCGCCGCGCCAATGGGAGGCGGCGCAGGTGCTGAACATCCCTCCCCTTCAGGCGCTGTTTCGCATCATCCTGCCGCAAGCCTGGAAGGTTATCCTGCCGCCTTCGACCATCCACACCGTCAGCATGATCAAGGAAACCTCGCTGGTGTCGCAGATCGGGTTTCTCGAGCTGACCTTTGCCGCGCGCATGCTGAACCAGCGCGGATTTTCGGCGCTGATCTGTTTCGGGTCGATCCTTGTGATTTACTTCGTGATCTCGTGGTCGTTTTCCCGCGTCGGTCGCCTGGCCGAACGCAAGCTGGTGACCGAAGCGCGTTCGATCCGTGCCCAGACCAGGGGGGCACGAGCATGACGGGCCAGATTGCAGCGGGCCAGACCGCGCCCGGTCATGACATGACCGATATGGCGACGATCACTGTCAATGGTGCTGACTTGGAGGTCGCCGCCGACGGCAGCCTTGCGGGTGCGCTGCTCAGCGCTGGTATCCGGCATCTGCGCAACAGCCCGCGCGATGGCACTCCTCGCGGAGCGCTGTGCTTCATGGGCGTGTGCCAGGAATGCGCAATCATGATCGATGGCCGCATCCAGCAGGCCTGTCAGGTGCAGCCCCGTGGCGGAATGCGCGTCGAATTGAGCGGCGTAATCTGATGATCGTTTCGGCGCATGACCTGATCGTCGTCGGCGCTGGCCCTGCCGGTGGCAACGCAGCACTGGCGGCAGCCACTGCGGGGCTGGATGTGGTTCTGGTCGACGAGCAGATGTCCGCCGGTGGGCAGGTCTGGCGCAAGCCTTTGCGGAAGGCTGCCAGCAGGACGGAAAAGACCGTCGGGAGCAAAAAGGAAGCTCCAGGCGACGCTCTGAGGTCGGATCTGGCGTTATCCAACGTCCATTGCGCTTTTGGCCAGCGGGTCTGGTCCTTGGCGCCGGGCTTCAGGGTCGATACGCTCGGGCCAGATGGTGCTCTCGCCTACACTGCGCCCTGGCT